>NZ_JAMYVA010000068.1:0-22038 GCF_040323505.1 Mesorhizobium sp. M0040 | reverse complement strand
CACCACGCGCTCGGCGACTTCAGGTCCGAGTGGGGCAATGCGCGAGGGGCGCGTCTTGTCGCGCAACAGTCCCTCGAAGCCTTCCGCGGCGAGCGCTCCTGCCAGCGCCACACGCAGGTCTTGGATTTGCCGGTTTGCCGCATGATCTCGGCGGTGCCGGTGCCGTTGACGCTCAGTAGGATGATCTCGGCGCGCCAGACATGCTTCTGCGGCGCATTGCGATCTCTGATCAGCGCGCCCAGGCGCTGACGATCAATCGAAGAAACGGTGAGCAATATTCCTGTGCGCATGCGCCAGACTCGCATGCGCACTCACAAAAGGGAATCCCCAGCCGGACTCTTATGTCAGGCGTAAACCACTAGAATGAGTCGTGAATGGCTAATTCAGCTCCATCGCGTGTTGCCGGAGAGAAAATGCTGGAAAAGTTCGAACGCTATTCGCTCACATTTGGACCCACGCCCATCGAGAAGCTCCACCGCCTCTCCAAGCATCTGAGGGGGAAGGTGGAAATCTACGTCAAACGCGAGGACTGCAACTCCGGTCTCGCCTTCGGCGGAAACAAGCTGCGCAAGCTCGAATACATCGTTCCCGACGCGATCGCGTCAGATGCCGATACACTCGTCACCGTCGGCGGCGTCCAGTCCAACCATACGCGCATGGTCGCCGCGGTCGCCGCCAAAATCGGCATGAAATGTCTCCTGGTTCAGGAGAGCTGGGTTCCCACCGCCGGCTCCCTCGGTTTGCTGGGCGGCCCTCGAACTTTGGGCGCATCACCGGCACGGCAGGATGGCTGGGACGGCGTTATCCAGGCAGCCGCACCCGCCCGCAGCATTGAAAGCGGCATTGGACCGAAGCACTGCTGTCGCGGTGTCGAAATATGCCGATGGCCTGCCGCTCTACCGCCAGGAAGCGATTTACGCCCGCGACCAGGTCGAGATCGACCGGTCGCAGATGGCGCAGTGGATGGGCAAGGTCGGCTTCGAGCTTGAGCAGCTGGCCGAGTACGCACTGACCCGCATCAAGCAGGGTGAGAGGGTCTTTGCCGATGAGACCACGCTGCCAACGCTGGCGCCGGGATCTGGCAAGGCCAAGACGGCCTATTTGTGGACCTATCTGCGCGATGATCGGCCACCCATCGTTGTCTATCGCTTCGAGGACAGCCGCGCCGGCGCTTCCTCGTCGACAGCCGCATCGAGCGCGACTCCAACGCGGTCGAGCGTGCGATCAACCGCAGACAATTACGTGATTACGCTGCTGACCACCGCCAAAATGAACCAGGTCGATCCGCACGCCTGGCTCACTCAGACCCTTGAGCGCATCGCCAATGGCTGCCCAAACAGCGATATCGACGCCCTTATGCCCTGGAATTACCAGAGCTGAACGGCCTCAGCTGTCCCACGAAATGCAGCTGAGACTGATGCTTGGCCGACACCCGCGACGGCGCCGTGACGGCCGCGTTACGCTCTATCAGCATCAGAAGTCCGAGGCAATAATCCTTCAGCGGTTCAGCTCGGTCCGCGTGGCCGTTCACCCCAATCAAAGCATCGACATATGCGTCGAACGCGGCTTCACTCACTCTCGGCTGTCCAGTCGGGCATGGCGGGCGCTTCCCTGATCACGAACCCTAACAAATCCGCGACCGGCGCGAATCCCGACAGCTGCGACTTTCTGACTCAGTAAGACTAGGCGTTTACGGAAAGGGGGTGGGTCCACATATAACGAGTTGGACGGACAATACCCAATGCCTCACTATTGAGCGAATGCCCTGCGGGATTCGGCCTGTCGTCCGGTTTCAACTTTAGGAACTCCTGAAGCAGGTCCCAAGGATTCAATAGGTGAACATTTCATTGAAATCATTTGATGATCTGGCCTCTCTGCGGGCTTGCTTACTTCCCCTTGAACTCGCAACCGCGATTGATGAGGAGCGCATCCGTGCACATGGCGATAAGCTTTGGAGAAGTGCGATGCAGAAACAAACCCGCAGGCCATCGCAATTTCCACAATCGGCAGACGAGAACTGATCAAAAGTAAGTGCGCCCGCTCGAGACGAAGGTCCAAATAGTAGCGGCTCGGCGAACATCGCAGTTCCCGCTTAAACAATCGCTCAATCTGACGCCGCGAGAGGGCTGCTGACGCGGCCAGCGCATCCACGTGGAGGGGATCGCTGATGTTTGCCTCCATCTTTTCGATTACGCTAATTACCCCTGCATGATTCAGCTGAACTCGAGAATGAAGAGGTAACCGCTGACGATCACCGGCTGAACGCATTCTGCATGCAACCGCTTTTTCACAGATTCGATTGACGACATTCGAGCCGTGATCGCGACCTACCAAGCCCAGAAACATGTCGAATGGAGCATCGCCTCCCGGGCAAGTGTGAAGGTCCCCGTCGTGTTCGAAGCTGGTTTGAGTAGCTAATACATTGGGGAAGCGCTCGACGAACAGGGGGAATTGCTCCCAGTGGACTGCGCAACGCCGGCCTTCTGCAAGTCCGGCTCGGGCGAGAACGATGGTGCCGCTACTGATCCCTACGAGGCAAGCGCGGCGGTTGCGGCATTCCCTCAGCCATGCATCGAGTTGCCTATTTGGAGCAGGAGCATTAGCACCGCCGGCGACTACGACAACAGAGGCAAGGCCTGAATGCTGAGTTCTGTCGCGCTGAAACGCCAGCGAAGTATCTACGCTGATCAACAGCCCGCTATTCGAAGCGACAGGTTTTCCGTCATGCGTTATGACTTGCCAAGCATAGACGTCCCGCCCGATCACCTCGTTTGCCAGCCTCAGGACCTCTACCGCTGACGAGACAGCTTGGAGTGAAAACGCGGGCAGGAGGTAAAAGCTAAATTTGCGACATGCGGGCTCGAAGCCTGGCATATTGAACCTCTCCTTCTGGGCGGAATAAAAAATCAACGCGAGCGACGGAAGGACGATATGAGCACTCCCCTTCTAGCGATCGCATATCACGACAAGCATTAAGGCCGCAGGTTCGTGAGCATAGCGGATGGAGGCACACTGTCGCTCGCCGATCGCGGGGCACAGGCGCCGAAATGCTGCAGTTATAGTTACCAAACGGGCGTTTTGTGCCTTTAGCCCAGACAGGCGGCTTTGTCCGGCTTCACCCGTCCCGATTTGTATCGCGCCCGATTATCGGCCCGATCGCAAGGGAGGATTTCAAACTATAGTGCGTGCTCCGCAACCGATCGCAACTCCCAACGCAGTGCTTGAATATACTGTTGCGGTTGGCTTGCACCGAATGTTGTTGCGTCGCCCCGCGACCCATGCCTTGAGGCCAAGTCGCAAACCAGCACGCTGATAAATGCCTGGAACCGACTTCGATGGCCCGTGGCTTTTCATGCCGACAGCGGTCGACGGCGAGCGGGCAAGGTGGATGGAAACGGCAACCGCTCGGTATCAGCACCGCGCTCGGCATCTCGCCTTCCAGGCCGACAGGCGCAGCGCGATTTCCGTTTTGGAATCAATCTGCGTTGACGCGTCCCGTAAAACGACGGTGTACGCATGTTTCGGGTTGAAGGTGATCTCATCGGCACCGCCAATCTTAAGCACACGCCCGAGGCATAAGACCCCAATCCGGTCGGTTACTGGCAGGTCGTGGGTAATGAAAAGGAGCGCCATGTTTCGCTGCTGGCGTGTCCTGCGATCACTTGCAGCATCTGAGCTCGAATGGATACATCGACCATTGAGATAGGCTCATTGGCAACGATTAGGTCCGGCTTTGCGGCGAGGGCACCGGCGGTCACCACGTGCTGGCGCTGACCGCCAGAGAGTTCATGGGGAAAGCGTGCTTAGTAGCAATCAGGTGCATTGAGTCCTTCGGCAGACGTTGCTTCTCGGCTCGCTTGTTGAGGTCATCAACGCCTTGCCAGTCGTTAGTCTTCCCACTCCCGGATTTTCCAACAAACCGCCAGATCTCGCCGCGTCCAATGGTGAGATTCACGCCGTCAGGGTGCCAACCGACGGCATGCAATCGACGGAGCCGAACAGGTCGGGGGATCTAAGGTCGCGGATCAAGCGGATCAAGGACGGTGCAGGGCCATGTTCCTCCTCATGAGCCTTTTGGAAGTCTATCTCTGAGCAGCAGCGATGGCGCGTTTGATCTATTCGGGAGTTGTCTCTTCCGCGACCGCGACGATTTTAGCATCTGACGGATCATCGAGCTCAATCCGCCTACCGGAAGACGAATCCCACTACTTTCCTTCGATAAAGCTTTTTGTCACTTTTTTTCACTTGTGCGACATTCTTTCAGAATCGTGTCAGCTATCTTTTCAGCTACCATAATCGTAGGAATGTTTGTATTCGCCCGGGGGCAGAATGGCATCACCGAGGCGTCAGCGACTCTCACGCCGGAAACGCTGCGGACGCGACCTGACGGATCGGTAACAGCAAAAGGATCCGAGATCGCCCCCATCCGGCAGCTCGATGTCGGATGCCAACTGGCCGCCACGTTTCGGCGGATAAAAAGATCCAGACGCTGCTCGCTGTCGAGCAGATTCGAAATGGTTTGACCGTTCGTGATGACATGCTTCACGAGGCTGCGGCGCAAGCGCGGAGAACTGTCCATAAGCATTGCCAGCGCCGACGTTAGCCCGTAGTTGATGCGATTGATCTTGCTGACCTGTTTGGCGCGCCAATTCCAAGCCGAAGGGAACGGATCGAGTGCTACTGCCGAAAGCGATTTCTGCTGCAGCAAGTGCGCAAGCAATCGAAACCCCCCCTTCAGTCGCTCGATATCCCGCTCGTCGCTCAACCAATTGAAATCCACCTCCGGCTCTATGACATGAGAGCGATCCTTCAGCGTTACCGTTCCTGTGGAATAGCTACGATTGACCCACAGGAAAAGTGACCCAAGACGTTTCCCGAGCGGATGCCAGGCCGATTTCGCAACCGCAGAGATTGCCATATCCGTCGAAGGGCAATTGCCGTAACCTGAGGAGTAACGTGCATGCATCTGAATGTGACCACTCACATTGGGTGCCATGCGATTGTTTGGTTCCAAATATGCCGAGATCGCGATCCCCGGGTGCTCCTGGAGCCCTTGGCCGACGCCCGGGACGTCCGCAATCACTGGAATGTCAAGCTTTGTGAGTTGTTCGGCCGAACCGATTCCGGAGCGCATCAAGATGGCTGGCGAATGGAGAGCTCCAGCGCAGAGAACCACGGTCGAAGCCCGATGGGTGTGCCGGCCAGAGCTGTTTTCCGTCTCGACACCCGTGACGGCCTGTCCGGAAAAGATAAGACGTACCACCGAGGTCTTCGGCAAGATGCTCAAATTGGGCCGCGCGCGCACGCTGTCGGTTAAGTAGGCCATCGCCGTGGAAGCCCGCCGACCGTTGTGGTTGGTCAAAGGTACAACGGAATATCCGTCGCCGAACGCGCCGTTAAAATCCGGCATGAAATGAATACCCGAAGCCTCATACGCCTTTGATACAGCCCGGATGAAGCCTGACCATTCCGATTGTCGAACTCGTCTTATCGGCAAGGGACCATCCTTGCCGTGAAATTCGCCCTCGAAGTCCAAATCCGTTTCGAGGCGACGAAAGTAGGGCAGTACCTCTTCCCAACTCCAGCCTGCAGCACCGCTCGAGGCCCATTCATCGTAGTCTCCGGGACCCCCGCGGTTGGCCACTTGGGCATTTATGCTGGAACCGCCGCCCATTACGCGGGCCTGCTCGTAGTGAACTGCCAACCGGCCATCTCGTACCAGGGTCGCTTTGAGAGATGACCACTGATAATCGGGATTGAAATATGCGCGAGTAGGATCGGCATCGAGAATGTCGTCAGAGACGGCGTTAGGGGGCGTATCAGGACCGGCCTCGACAAGTAGGACGCGACTTCCATCGGCAGACAATCTACCCGCCAAGACGCAACCGGAGGAGCCACCGCCAACAATAACGTAGTCGAACATCAATATGATACCTTTTAGTCAGGCGAGGGCGCGGAAACGCGCCGCGGGTCGCGCGTCTGAAGGAGCAGCGTGGCAATGGACAACTCGGTTGTATCATGAAGGCTAGCAGCTTCAAATATGCGGCTCGCGCGAAATATTCCTCTTCACGCGCAGGAAATCGGCGCCGTCGTGACGCGGGCAGAAGCGGTCGGCGTGATCACCCGTCCGCTCAGAACCGCAGCGCGTGCTCTGCCGCTTATACCGCCCGGTGTCGCGAGTTCCTGCAGCTATAGTTATCCCGCCACCGTTCGCGTCGGTCTCTGGGGAGCCGACGAAGCTGTCTCGCGTGGCACTTGAAGGGGCAAAGACAGAATAGCACTGGGAAGATTTGTCTACGCTGCCGCCGCGTAACGCGTCCCGCACGGCACCGCCATATCAAAGCTCACGACAACTGGCGGAGCGGCAGACGGCACAGAGCCGAGGCAGTGGCGCGTTTACTCTTGCTTCGCCCCATCCCCTGATTACTAGCCGATACCTTAATCAGCGAGAGAATCGGGCCTACCTCGGTAATTCGCAGCTTTTATGCGTATTTGCGGGAAGAGCGATGATTTTGTCGCGCTACCCGACGATGTTTCGCGAAAACCGCCCATTTGCCGCTGTTATCTTGATCGTACTGGCTGGCCGGCATGCAGAAAAGCCAGCCGCAATGGCTAGCTCGAAGTCGAGGCGTAGCAACATCTGCCAACGGACAAAAACTGATCGGCCTCATAGAAGGATTGCCATCGTGGCAAGAGCCAAAGCAGTGAAAGCGGCAACTGGAATGGTCGACCTGATGAATGGCGAGCATGCGGATATCTATGTCGCCGGGAGGCTCCGACCATCCCACTCGCGGGCTCGGATTCTAGTCGTAAATCCGGCAGATGAGCAGGGCTTTGCAACGATACCCGACGGTGACAAGGAGGATGTTTCTGCTGCGGTCGGCGCCGCGCGGGAAGCATTCGAGAATTCGGGTTGGCCGCAGTTGCCGCCGTCGAAGCGAGCCAACTATTTGCGCAGGCTCGCTCGTGCAATCGACAGTCGCGCGGAGCAACTCGGCGCGATTGTCACTGCAGAGATTGGCATGCCCCTGGCGAGCTCAGTGCAGTCTAATGGAAGCGGCACATCCAAGTACTACGACTATTATGCTGAACTCGCTGATCAGCTCGAAGTCGAGTCCGAGCGCGTCGGACACGGGTTGCGAACCATCATTCGGAGAGAACCAGTAGGTGTGGCCGGACTGATCGTGCCGTGGAACGGTCCTCAGGGAGCAATTGCGTGGAAGCTGGGACCGGCGCTGGCCGCCGGTTGTACGACGGTCATAAAGCCTTCACCGGAAGCATCACTGGATTCGTACATGCTCGCCGAAGCCCTGGACGAGGCGGGCATTCCTCCGGGTGTTGTGAATATCGTCTTTGGCGGGCGCGAGACGGGTGCGTTGCTTGCAGCCCATCCGGGCGTCGACAAGGTGTCCTTTACCGGGTCGACCGGCGCGGGGCGTCAAGTTGCGCTGGCCTGCGCGAATCGTTTTGCGCGCGTCACGCTGGAGCTTGGAGGCAAATCGGGGGCGCTGCTACTTGACGACGCCGATCTCGACACGTTCTTCCCACTGGTGGCGCCCGCTTGCATACCGTTCAGCGGTCAAATTTGTCACGCCCTGACTCGGGTGATTGCGCCGCGCGCACGCTATATGGAAGTGGTCGAGGGGATCGCAGCCAAGATGGCCGGCCTTCTCGTGGGACATCCGCTCGACCCCGCGACGCAGGTCGGGCCACTGGTGTCGAGGCGTCAGCGCGATCGCGTCGAGGAATACATCGCATCTGGACGCGCGCAAGGTGCGAAAGTCGTGACCGGTGGCTGCCGACCGGAGAGCTTGGACGTCGGGTACTATATCCAGCCGACAGTCTTCCGCGACGTAGACAGCACGATGCGGATTGCACAGGAGGAGATCTTCGGGCCGGTGGTGTCAGTGATCCCGTACGACAACGAGGAGGAGGCACTCGCGATCTGCAACGGCACGACGTACGGCCTTGGCGGGGCGGTGTTCACGTCCGAACCTGAGCGGGGCATGGCGATTGCCCGCCGAATTGCGGCTGGCGTCGTCGGGATCAACCGTTACACGCTTCATATTGACGCGCCGTTCGGTGGTGTCAAGGGTAGCGGTCTTGGCCGCGAACTGGGGCCAGAAGGGCTGGCTGCGTTTCTTGAGACCAAGTCAATCTTCCCATCTCAAAGTTAGAGGAGTGGCTTTCTTGTTTGCGCAAACGTGAACGATATCTGTTCAAGATGCCCGTTCTGCTCGTTTTGAACTGCCGACGCCCGTATTCGATGCAAGTGCCGTGAATTGTGATTTATCGACCTGCGGAATTCCAGTACGGGTTTATCGCACGGAGAAGCCCATACGTCACCGCTTCTAGTTTCCATTCGTAGGACCGCCAAATTGAAAGGCGTGACAACATCCAACCTAGCGTATCGTAAGAAGGGAACTCACATGCCAGTCCTCAATCGCGTCGCCGAGCTCTACGATGAAATCACAGCCTGGCGCCGCGACATCCACGCACATCCAGAGCTGGGCTACGATGAACACCGCACTTCGGCCTTCGTCGCTGAGCGCCTGCGCGAATTTGGTTGCGACGAGGTAGTGACCGGCATTGGCAACACCGGTGTCGTCGGGGTCATCAAGGGTGAGAAAAACGTGAGCAATGGCAACCTCAAGATGATCGGATTGCGCGCTGACATGGACGCGCTGCCGATCGAGGAGGCAACCAGTCTGCCCTATGCCTCCAAGAACAAGGGCTTCATGCATGCCTGCGGTCATGACGGCCATACCGCGATGCTATTGGGCGCGGCACGCTACCTTGCCGAAACCCGGAATTTCGCCGGTACGGCAGTCTTGATCTTCCAACCTGCGGAAGAGGTCGGTACGGGCGCGCAAGCGATGATCAAGGACGGCCTGATGAACCGCTTTGATATGGAGCAGGTCTATGGCATGCACAACCTTCCGGGCTTGCCGATCGGGGCATTTGGGATACGGCAAGGCCCGGTGATGGCTGCAACGGATGGTATCGAGATCACAATCGAAGGCCGCGGCGGCCATCCCGGGACACCGCATAAATGCATCGATGCGATGTTAGCCGGCGCGCAGCTTATAACGGCCCTGCAGCAAATTGTGGCGCAGAACGTCGACCCGTTGGAATCGGCGGCGATTTCTTTCCACGAATTTCATTCCGGCACCACGCAGCGAGTAATTCCGCAGACAGCAGAGCTGCGAGGCAGCATGCGCGCTCTAACCCCGGAGGTTCTTCAGCTGGTCAAGAAACGGATCGCTGAAGTGGTTGTCGGCATCGCCCAGACTACTGGCGCAAAAATCGATTTGAAAATCGAGGGCAGCAATGCCGTTGTTTTCAATCATCCCGTGCCGACCGAGCTCGCGATGAATGTTGCCAAGGACGTGGCCGGCGAACACAACGTCGTCGAGACACCGCCGATACTGGGAGGGGAAGATTTCTCCGACTTGGCGCAGGACCGACCGGGTGCCTTCATCTGGTGCGGCAACGGCGACAGCGCCGGTTTGCACCACGCCGCATATGACTTCAATGATCAGGCGGTTCTGTACGGTACGTCGTTCTGGGTGAAGCTTGTGGAGAACACGCTTGCGGCTTGAGGTGTTTGCGAGACAACTAGGGGCGGAACGGCAGGTGTTGTGTGCCCGATCAGCCCCCTTGGGACAGAACCGATCTCACGGAAATCGAGGCGCGTCACCGACCTTTATGATTTGTCACAGCCTGGCGCCGCGACGTCGACGCACATCCAGAACTGGGTTACAAGGAACACCGCACTTCGGGCTTCCTGGCTGAGCGCCTGCGCGATTTGGTTGCGACGAGGTAGTGACCGGCATTGACCGGCTTCGTGGGCGTCATCCCGTGAGCAATGGCAACTTCAAGATGATCAGATTGCGCGCTGACATGACGCGCTGCCGATCAGGAGGCGACCGGTCTGCCCCTATGCGGCGGAGAGCAAGGGCTTCATGCGTGCCTGCGGTCATGACGGCCGTACGGCGATGCTATTGGGCGCGGTACGCTACCTTGCCCAAACCCGGAATTTAGCCGGCAAGGGCAGTCTTGACCTTCCAACCTGCGGAAGAGGTCGGTACGGGCGCGCAAGCGATGATCGAGGACGGGACCAAATCTGACCACTCACGGCGATGGCCCGGCTCGACCGCACCTATTGGGCTGCGCGACCCCGCCAGCTGACGACCACACGGGCACTCTCATCACGCATCACTAGCCTGAATATCTCAAGGTAAGGGGTGCATCGGCCCCAAGAATCTGAGAAACTGCTTTTGTGACAAAGACTTACCAGATTCAGGAACGGGGTCCGATGCACACACACTGTATCTCCGACCAGCTCGAATTTGAAGGCTTCGACGGCCACAAAGTGGTTGCCGGTTTCGACGGCGGAGCGATCACCTCAGATGCCGGCGCCTTGCTTGTGCGCCACGTTGACAAAACCGTCGGCCTGTTCGGCCGGGTGGCTGCCTGCTTCATCGACCGACGCGATCCGGACTGCACGGTGCACAGCGTACAGACGCTGGTGGGACAGCGCATCGCGGCGATCGCGCTGGGATATGAGGACGTCGACGACCACGACACGCTGCGCCACGACCCCGTGCTGGCCCTTGTGTCGGAAAGCCTGACGCCGAAGCGGGAGGATTGCGCGGTGCTTGCCGGCAAGTCGACGCTCAACCGGCTGGAGCTCAGCCGGGTCGGGGAGCCGACGCGCTACCACCAGATCGGCCACGACACGCAGGCGATCGAAGCTCTGTTCGTCGACCTGTTCCTGGAAGCCCACGACACGTCGCCGGGCGAGATCGTGCTCGATCTCGACGCCACCGATGACCCGCTGCACGGTCACCAGGAAGGCCGGTTCTTCCATGGCTACTACAACTGCTACTGCTACCTGCCGCTCTACATCTTTTGCGGCCGGCACCTGCTGGTGGCAAAGCTCAGGTGTTCCAACATCGACGCCAGCAAGGGAGCGGTCGAGGAGGTCGAGCGGATCGTGCGGCAGATCCGCAGGAAGTGGCGCAGAGTGCGCATTGTCCTGCGCGCCGATTCCGGCTTTGCCCGGGAAGAGCTGATGGCCTGGTGCGAGGCCAACGGCGTCGACTATGTCTTTGGCCTTGCCCGCAACGAGCGGCTGGAAAAGAAGATCGCTCCCGCCTTGCAGGAAGCTCGCCTGGCATCCAGGAAAAGCGACCAAGCCGCGCGCGTGTTGCGCGACTCACTGCGGTGCCGTAATGGCTCGCCATCTCGGCATAGGTTGAGGCCGGGGTCGTAGCGATCGGGCTTGGTGACGGCGGCCTTGAGATTGCCGCAGATCACGAACTTCGGCATGCCGCCCAGAAAAGTGAAAGGTTCGTGTGCACGCCGATCCAGTCGGACAGGCTCGCGCTCGGGCACGCTCGGCGTAGGTGTAGTTCGAGGTGCCCATCGCCGCGACGAACAGCTTCATGGGGTGCGCTTCGCCGGTGACGGGGTCGAAGATGTCGATGGTGTCGCCGGCGAAATCGACGAACACCTTCTCGCCGCCCAGATGCGTCTGGCGCATCGTCGGGCGCGCGCGCCCTTTCCAGGCCTCGAAGGTGATGCAAAACCACGTATAGCCAAACCCATCGGGATTGGCGGCACGATACTCCTTCCACAGCAGCACGCGCGTCACGCCGCGCCGACCAACTCCTTCTCTCCATAGCTCCAATCGGGCACCGGCCGCCGAGGGCTTTGCGAGGCCGCCTTCGGCGCCGGGAAGAGCAGCAGCTCAAGGCCTTCGTCATCCATCCCCTCGGGCAGGCCAGCTCAGCCCGGCAAGACGGGCACGCCGCAGGTAACCATGCACGACGCCATTGCTCACCCCGAGCGTGCGCGCGATGGCGCGCTCGGTCAGGCCCTGGACATGCCTTAGACCTAAAACTTCCCTGATCCGGCGCATCGACAATCTCTGGGTTGGCATCAGGCTTCCTCGTTTTGAACGAGGCATCCTGTAGACTGGCTGAGTTGTCGGCCGAAGCGTCCAGCACCTTCGAAAAGGTTGCTCACGATGTGGTGAAATCCGTGCCCACGATCGCCTGAAATACGCACGGTGCAAACGTCGCCGGCGAAACTGAGTTCACATGGCACCCTGCTCGAGCTGGGCCTCCCTCGGGGTCTGCCATTGGGTTAGAGGTTTCCTCCGGCGCACGGACCTTGCCAAGTAAGCCTTTGCTCACCTAACGAGACCGAATTCCCAGACTTCGCCGGTGCAAGGCCCCATCCGCGAGACGGCTCGTGGCAACCGCGCCTTTGTAATCCTCCTGTCAGTAATTTGCACCATCGCCAGAGGCGAAGTCCCTCTAGTCCAGCCTTACGCGTGAGAATGCCATTCCCGCTCGTAGCCCGAGTACGCGCGAACATGTCCCGAAGCAGACCCGGGACGGCGTTTCGTGGATTCGGCCGACATTAGCTGCGAATTGGCGCGCGTTTGGCTAGGAAGAATGCTCTCGAACAGGCTGGCCGGACACCGATTGGCCAGAGGCCGACGGGGGATCACCGACTTCTTGATTGACCATGCGGCAAACCTGGTGTTCAATCAAACAGAATGAACTGATGCCTTCGATCAGGGAAATTGACGGAATTTGAGCATGAACTCCCCGCTCAATCACCCTGTTCGGTTGCTAGAACTCGACATCCTGCGCACTTTCGTTGCGATCGCCGAAACCGGCAGCTTCACCACGGCGTCGACTGTCGTCTTTCGCACGCCCTCGGCCGTCTCCATGCAGATTAAGAAGCTGGAGGACATTCTCGGCCGCTCCGTCTTCTCGCGCGACGCACGTTCGGTGACGCTCACCACTGACGGCGAGATGCTGCTCGGCTATGCCAGGCGGATGCTGGCCATCAACCGCGAGGCGGTGTCGAAGTTCATAATCCCCGAAATATCCGGCGTGGTTCGCATCGGCTCGCCGGACGACTACGGTGAGCGCGTGCTCCCGCATGTGCTGAAGCGTTTCGCCCAGTCGCATCCCTCCATCGCGGTCGACGTCATAATCGACCAGAGCTCCAATCTGCGCCGGCGCATGGACGACCGCGAGCTCGACATCACGATGGTCACCAAATCCTCCAGCAACCCGATGGCCGGTGCGGAGACGCTGCTCACAGAGCTGATCGTGTGGGCGGGCGCCAAGGGCGGCTGCGCGCATCTGAAGGAGCCGCTGCCGGTGTCGATCTGGGAGGAAGGGTGCGTTTGGCGCGCCGGAGCGCTGGAGGCGCTCGGCCGCGAGGGTCGCGACTACCGCGTCGCCTATATGAGCGCGCATACCACCGGGCAGCGCTCGGCCATCATGGCGGACCTCGCGGTCGCGCCGCTGCCAAAATCCTTCCTCGGCTGCGACATGGTCGAGCTCACCACCAAGGACGGCTTGCCGGAAATGGGGACCTACAGCCTTGCCATGTTCGTGACGCCTGACGCCAGCGCGCCAGTCAAGGCGGCGGCCGACCACATCCGCGCGACCTTCGAGGTCTACATCGAGACCGGCCGCTGGTTCTGAGCTGAGCTGTCACTCCCGCGCCATTAGCAGCGCGCTCCTCGCGCCAGGCGGCGCGCGCGTTGCGCCTTCGTTTTCCGCGAACGCTATTCTCGGCGGCAGCTTGACTTGGCCTGCTAGCTGTGTGCTTCAGGAGGTTGTCCAACCGGCCCCGATCGAGAAAGCTGAGGTTGTCGAAGCTTCAGTGATTCCAGAGGACCGAATGAACATCCACAAGATTGCCCGTCTGACGCCATCGACTCGAGAGGAGTTGGCGACATTGTTGAAGGCCGTTTTCGAAAGCCAATGCGGCGCGGACATACGGAGTCGTGGCTAAGGTGGTGACGCGCTGGGTGGAGCGCTTCCGAACAGAGAGAAGCGTCGGCATGGTCTCTATTAGACGTGGAGAGCCCCGAAGGCACGAGGATAAAGGAATTCTACGATCGACCGTGGACTCAATCCGAACGCCCAAGCTTCCTGTAGTCTGTCGGGCGATCAGACGAAGTCTAGATCCAGGACTGGCTGTCGTTCATGCGCTTGCACCAGCTATTCTGATATCCTCCATGGGCATGGGATCCAGCCGAGCATGAGCCGGGTGGGGAATCCCTATGATAACGCACGCGCGGAAAGCTTCATGAAAACCTTGAAGCAGGAAGAAGTCGCAGGATTGGCCTATCGCGATGCACCAGATGCGGCGACGTATCGCGAGCTTCATTGAAGATGTCTACAATCGGCAACGGCTGCATTCAGCACTCGACTATCTCACCCCGGAAGAATACGAAAAGACCTTATCGACACCATCGGAAAATGCCGCATTTGAACTCATGAGCATGGAATTGTCTCGCAATTTCTCTGTCTCACAAGGGGTGCACTCCACTGTCCCGCTTTGCGAAATACGCACGGACCACCAGCACCTCGTCGGTGGTCTATTGGCGCAGGCGGCGATAAAACGCCGATTTCCTGCGCCTCAACATTTAAATTCGCGGAAACCGACCATCTGGCGCTGGTAACTTTACGACGCGGGAAGCTGTCTGCTCCCGGGATTGGCCAGTTACATAGCTCGAGGGGCAAAACAAGAACACAAGTTGGGAGGAACTACAGAATGAAAAAGAGGCAACGCATCAAGAACAGGACTGACCTCTACAGACGTGCAGTCCTGAAAGGATTGGCCGCACTCGGAATGGCGGCGACGTCGATGGTCCCGTTTGCCGGTTCAGCCTATGCGCAGTCGCTGCTGGAGAAGATCAAGAACGGAGAGACGATCCGGATCGGCTTCTCCAACGAGGTTCCCTGGGCCTACCCCGGTGCGAACAACGAGCCGCTCGGCTTTGTCAATGCGATGACGCTCGACATTCTGAAGAAGCTGGGCACGACCAAAGTCGAGCCGATCGTCACCGAATGGGGTTCACTCATCCCAGGTTTGCAGGCCGGCCGTTTCGACATCATCACCGGGGGCATGTACATCTTGCCCGAGCGCTGTCGCAACGTGCTTTTCACTGAAGCGATCGGCAAGTTCCCGGACGCTCTGATTGTCCCGAAAGGCAATCCGGACGATCTGCACACCTACGTCGATGTGCGCGATAAAGGCCTGACGATGGTCACCGGCGCGGGCTACGAATCCGTGCCGGCTGCCAAAAAAATCGGCATTGCTGACGACAAAGTCATGCAGGTCGCCGGACCGGTGGAGATCGTGCAGGCTGTGAAGGCCGGCCGCGCGGCCGCTGGTTCGGGTGATTACTTCACCATGAAGGAGTTCGTCGATAAGGACCCCAGCGTCGAGCTTGTAGCGGGTCCGCTCGTCCCTGGATCGCGCATCCTTTCTTCTGGCCTCGCCTTCCCGCTCACTGAGCAAGCTACGGTCGACGCTTTCAACGCCGTGCTGAAGGATTATATCGGCTCCGACGAGATGATGGAGAGCGTAGGCAAATATGGCTACAGCAAAATCAATCTGCCGGACGGCACAAAGACAGCCGAATACTGCAAGGGTTAAAGCCATATCCGAATTGCCTTCCATGATTGCCTCCCCCGCTCTCGTGCCGGGGAGGCTTCAGTGTGGTCGTTTGGCCAAAGGCATCATGGTCGCCGTTTTCGTGCCGTCGACTCGAAGCGCTTGCTTGCCGAGGTTGCGCATGTCTGTTTCAGCCTCCACGCTTCAGCGGCCTCGCCCATACCGCTCACGCGAGAACGGCTGGAGTTCGCTAGCTGTGAGCTCTCCCCATTCAATGGGCACCTTGTTCGTAGCGCGCACCATCGTAGGATTGCGGCTGAAAGCTGTAGGTCAGCGACAGGGTCGGCCAGGTGCGATATTGGTCCGCTTGTATGGTCGCTGACGGATCTGGATTTTCTGAACGTATTCAGCGTCCAAAGCTCGCATACCACCTATAGATGCATCAGCATAGGGGCGTCGTTCTCACTGGTAATATGGAGTTGCACGTAAGCAGCCGCGCCGGACTCGTGCCCCAATAGCTCCCCCATCTGGTAAAGTCGGGGGTGAACTACACCTCAGCATCTCACCCGTTAAAGGCAAAGACAGCACGCCTGTTTACGTTTCACACGGCGCGGCAGGCCGATCGATCACCGCAGACGAAATCCAGCCTTGTCAACGAGATGCCGAGTTTATGCGCTTCTGCGGGGTGTAACGCAGATATCCTGCACCAGGCGGGCTGCATTCGCGCAACGCGGCCAACGTGTCACGCTACACTCACAAAACGGCGCTGGAGCCGTCCAACCACACTTATGAAGACCGGCTTGATGGGTTTTGCAGGCTGGCCAATTCGAAGGATTTCGCCGCTATGAACAAGCAACTCGCGCCTGCAAAGGATGTAACCTTCGCCCTCTTCGATCGCCTTGAATCCGAGGTGCGCAGCTACATCCGGGTATATCCGGTCCTGTTCGATCGCGCGGTTGGCACCTCCATGACCGCTGCGGATGGTCGGGAATATCTTGACTTCTTCGCGGGCGCAGGCGCGCTCAATTACGGGCACAACAATCCAGTCTTCAAGAGGGCGTTGCTGGACTACATCGAGCGTGATGGAATTCTTTTCTCGCTCGACCTTGCTACGACCGCCAAGAAGGCATTCATCGAAGCTTTTGAGCGGTATGTTCTGAAGCCGCGTGGCCTGACGTACAAATTACAGTTCCCTGGTCCTACCGGTACCAACGCAGTCGAGGCCGCGCTAAAGCTGGCTCGCCAAGTGACAAAGAGGTCGAATGTTGTCTCCTTCACGAACTCGTTTCATGGGGAGAGCACTGGGTCATTAGCGGTAACCGCAAATAAGGAGCATCGTACCGCTGCGGGCTTCCCTCTCGCGAACGTAACCTCATTGCCATACGAGGGTTATCTCGGCGCTTCAGTTGACACGATCGATTATTTTGAGAAGCTGCTTGATGATCCAAACAGTGGCCTCGATAAACCTGCCGCAGTGATCCTGGAGGCGGTTCAAGGTGAAGGGGGCATCAATGTTGCTAGCGTTGAATGGCTGCAACGGCTGCGTGACCTGACCTCGCGACACGGCATCCTGATGATCCTTGATGACATTCAGGCGGGTGTTGGTCGCGCGGGTAGCTTCTTCAGTTTCGAAGCGGCCAAGATCGTGCCAGACATCGTTACCCTGTCCAAGTCGCTGTCGGCGGTCGGAACGGCGATGGCCCTTGTTCTCATCAAGCCTGAGCTTGATGTTTGGGCGCCAGGCGCACACACGGGTACGTTCAGAGGCAACAACCTTGCTTTCGTTACTGCTCGTGCGGCTCTTGAGGCCTACTGGTCTGACTCCAAGTTCGAGGATGAGATCGCTCGCAAGTCTTCGATCTTGGCTGAGGAACTGAAGTCCATCGTAGACGATTTCCCTGCCCTTGGCTTTAACGTACGAGGCCGCGGATTGATGTATGGCCTTGTATCGCCAAAGCATCGTTCATTGCCGGTTCTCATAGCGCAGGAGGCCCTCCGCCGCGGTTTGCTGATGGAGACCGCTGGCTCGTACGGTGAGGTACTCAAGTCTATGCCTGCTCTCACCATTACCGAGGATGAGCTGCGCCGTGGCCTATCCATCATTCGCGACAGCATCATCGCGGTGCAGGGCAGCGTAACGGCAGGGTTTTGAGAGTGGAAGCGCGTTCCGCTAGTTACACGCGCTACTACTTTGGGCCAAAGGCACGGGCAACGGCATGCAATGGCGGTCAACGGTATGGTCCGTTTGATCAGTAGCGGGCATGCCGATTCGTCTCCGAAATGCTCCGATCGGCCCATTCGATCGCCAGGCTTCAAGATGAGGAATTTGCAACGGTCCGTGACGGCGACAATCGGGATCGACCGCAGGTAGCCTTATGCGCTGAGCATTCGCACTACGCCAACCTCCCAAGGCGTACCGGCCCGGCAGGAGAAAGTTCTCCTGCCGGGCATTCATCTGCTGAATGCCTGCGCACACTAGCCGCTCTCGGCGCGTTGCGCCGGGCTCATTCAGTGGCCTCAGTGTGTGGCTGCAGACCAACGGTGGAAAATGAGCAGGAGTCAGACTGAATGTGTCGCGGGAGGCATATGCGGTTCCAAGTTCGCCATCGACCTTTGTCTCAGGAAATCCAATATTTCGTTCGATCGGGCCCGCCTCCCAAGTCTCCATCCTAAGCCACGCAAAGGTCGTCACAGCTTGCCGAGGGCTACGAATGTAAACTGTGGCGAGGCCGATTTATTAAACCGACACCCCGCGCGAAGAGGTTGCGGTGACAAACAGCAGCAAAGTCTGAGGTGCGTCACCCGCGGAGTCCAGTCCGTGTAATCTGCTGACGGGATTTGTGTTTGTAGGCCTGGGACAGGGACTACCGTGAAGCGTTCTCATCGGAAGCGTCCATTCTGCTGAATGAGGAAATCGCAGACATTGTGCGGGTTAAGGTAGATTCCGTATGCTCGTGGCACAGAATAGTTCGAACGCTACGATTGAAGCCAATGGGAGACCGTCCGATGGAAAGAAGCAACCGAAAGGTTCTCGTTACTGGTGGCAGCAAAGGCTTAGGTCTTGCGATTGCGAAAAGATTGTCGGAAGGTGGCGCGCAAGTGGTCATTTGTGGGCGCGATCGGGCTATATTGGAGTTGGCTGTTGCTGAACTACGAGACAGTTCGGGATCCTCTGTTGCTCACGGCGTAGCTGCCGATCTTTCGCAGCGCGCTGATGTTGATAATTTGTTCGATCGCACGCTGGAGCTGTTGGGAGGTATTGATTGCCTTGTCGTGAACTCGGGTCACGCGCCACACGGAACTATTGACACGTTAAGTGACGCGGATTGGGATCAGTCCTACGAGATGTTGCTTATGAGTGCCGTACGGCTGTCGCGAGCTGCGGCCAAGGTTATGAAAGCCTCAGAGCGTGGTGGGGATATCGTCTACTTGACGACTACAGGCGTTCATGAAGCAACAGATCACCGAGTGGTGTCAAACGTCATGAGGGCCGGAATAGCAGTAGTCGCCAAGCACCTTGCAGATTCCGTTTCCGGAAGCGCAGTTCGTGTAAATGTTGTAGCGCCAGGGTATTTCGATACTGGCAGGGTACGCAGGAGAATCGAGGACCTGATGGTTGACGAGGGACTTGATAGACCGTCCGCCACTGAACGCATTGCCACCGCTAATCCCTTGGGGCGGATCGGCATGGCCACTGAGCTTGCGGAACTAGTCGCTTTCATAGTGGGCGATCGAGCAAGGTACCTGAACGGAACTACGATCACGATCGACGGGGGCAGTAGCCGCCTTGTTACGTAACCCGACTGGCTGACGCGGAACTGCAGCATATCTGTTGCGGGCTTAGTCGCATTCATACCTGCGGATCACAAGACTGGTGTGTAGAACTGATGCGCGGCTCTGGCCACTTCTGCACCTGCCACGGCGGACCGGCCCGGCAGCCAGTTTAGTCATCTGCCGGGCATCAGCTGCCTGATGGGCAATGGCGACCCACCAAGAATTCCCGGCGAGCGGCCGGTTTGCCAGCTGCGGGATCTTGAACAGATGCTCGCTGCGTCGCAGCCGAGGCCATGTGTCATGAGCTAAAGGACGATGGCAGTGCCGCGGCTTCGGACCAGCAAACCTTGAAAATACGCGCAAAAAGCGAGAAGGCGCCAATATTCTGCGTTTATGGGGCATAATTTGCGCAAGCCGGCCCAGTCGACGCGCTACATTTCGCCAAAGCACTTTCCTTCTCAAGTCAGGCGGCGGGAACACGTCGCTGGCGCCGGGCATATTGAATGCACTGCAGACCACGTCGGCGCGGGCGACCGCTGCCACCTCACTTGGTTGACAGGGCTATCGGTAATGATGTTGTCCGCGCCTAGCTTCTTGGCCGCTGACGTTTTGCAGGGAAATCCAGAACCGCATGCGTGATTTTCAGCTTCCAGGGCGCTCGCCCGTCCGCGCCACCGAAGGCATGGTTGCGACCTCGCATCCGCTCTCGACGCTTGCCGCCATCCACATGCTGCGCTCCGGCGGCAATGCCATAGATGCCGCCGTCTGCGCCGCCGCCGTCCAGGCGGTGGTCGAGCCGCAGTCGACCGGCATCGGCGGCGACTGCTTCGTGCTTTATTGCCCGAAAGGGCAGGGCGAGGTGCTGGCGTTCAATGGTTCCGGCCGCGCGCCTGCCGCCGCGACGGTGGACTGGTATCAGGAGAACGGCTTCAGCGAACTTCCCAAGCAGGGCCCGCATGCGGTCACCATTCCGGGCGCCGTCGATGCCTGGTGTGGCTTGCTGGAGGACCACGGCCGCAAGGGCATCGCCGACGCCCTGGCGCCCCCCATCCACTATGCAGAAAACGGCTATGTCGTGCACGACCGCGTCGCCTGCGACTGGGAGGAATCCAAAATCGATCTGTCGGCCGACAAAGCGGCGGCCCGCATCTTCCTGCCGGGCGGCAAGCCGCCCACGGCCGGCGATGTGCACCGCCAGCCGGAGCTGGCGGCTACACTGCGCATCATCGCCGAAAATGGCCGCGCCGGCTTCTACGAGGGCCAGGTCGCCGAGGATATCGTCGGCCGCCTACGTCAGCTCGGCGGCCTGCACACGCTGGACGATTTCGCTGCCACCAAAGGCGACTACAAGGCCGCGATTAGTACCTCCTATCGCGGATACGACATTCACCAGATGCCGCCAAATAATCAGGGTCTGACAGCGCTGCTGATGCTGAACGTGCTCTCTGGCTTCGACCTTGCGGCTGTCGATCCCAGCGGCGCCGAGCGGCTGCATCTGGAGGTCGAGGCTGGTCGGCTTGCCTATCGCGACCGCGACAACTTGCTTGCTGATCAGGACCATGTCACCGTTTCCGTAAAGACACTGCTTTCCAGCGCTTATGCCGATCAGCTGCGCGCCGCCATCGACCCGCAGCGCGCCATGACCGAATTGCCGCGCCTCGAGCTGCCGGGCAGCGATACAGTCTATATCTCCGTCGTTGACGGCGACCGCAACGCGGTGAGCTTCATCAACTCGACCTATGATTCCTTCGGCAGCGGTATCGTGAGTCCCAAGACGGGTATCGTCCTGCAGAACCGCGGCACTAGCTTTCGGCTCGATCCGAAGCATCCGAACTGCATTGCGCCCCGGAAGCGGCCGATGCACACGATCATGCCAGGGCATGATGACGAAAAATGGCCGCGCGGTGATGCCTTTCGGCGTCATGGGCGGTGGCTACCAGCCCTTCGGCCATGTCCATCTGCTGACCAACATGATCGACTTCAACATGGATCCGCAACAAGCGATCGACGCCGCGCGCGTGTTTTGCAACTTTGGCGTCGTGGAGGCCGGGCGAGGTGTCGGCGTCGGCGCGGTCGAAGGGTTGCGCCAGCGCGGCCATCAGGTGGTAGAGCCGCGGCACCCACTAGGCGGCGGGCAGGCGGTGCTCATTGACTGGGACAAGGGAACGCTGACCGGCGCTTCCGACGCGCGCAAGGACGGACTCGCGCTCGGATATTGAGCGGGCGGACGTTGGCCTGTCGTTCGAATAGTCGGGGACCATGATTGGAAATGAAGGCAACTAGCTGGCCCACCGTGTTTCTCCCAGTGCCAAAGACGCGCCGGCAATCCTGGACTAGGCGCGGCTCTCGATCTGATCAACGAAATCGGCATCGAGAAGATCGAGGCTCATTGCTTAGATTTGGGCGACAGCTCATAGCAGGACTGGATACCCTCGACATCAAGGGCCCCCGCGCACCGCATTACGTTGCCGCGCTGCCAGCGGATGAGGATCGACTACTTCGCCTCCGAGGATGTACGCGTCTCGCCCGAGCGCGATGGCGTTCGCATCTCGCTTGGCATGTTCAACACCGCATCCGACATCGATCGCGTCCTGGATGTCATCAAGGAACGCGGCAAAAAGGCTCGCCGCTCCTCCAAGGCCGCCTGATGCCTTCTCGCTCCTGTCGGGGCGTGCGGTGTCGCCAGGAAGGATGCCAGGGAAGCGGCAATGCGCTTTCTGTCCAAGGTTCGCATCGGCGATCTGCAAATCACGCGAGGTATCATCGTGACGAACGCTCCACAAATCGAGCGCATTGAAAAAGACCCGCTTGGCCCTGTAAGCA
>NZ_JAMYVA010000067.1:0-22466 GCF_040323505.1 Mesorhizobium sp. M0040 | reverse complement strand
CGATCGCCGAACGACGGCCGTTCGTGTTCTGCGCTACGTGGGGTGTCACCTTCATCGAGCGCAACTCGTTGACGAAGTCCTCTGCGTCATAGGCCTTGTCGGCGCCGAGCGTGATCGCCCGCGGCCGGTCGGCACGAGGTTCGATCATGTGCAGGGCCGCCACCCGCTCGGCATGTCCGTCGGCCAGCGTCAGACAGGCTTCCACCAGCAGGCCGTGGCGGTTTCGCCATCAACCCATGTCCCATGAAGCACAACCTGGCCTCCTTGCCCCGCCCTTTGCGGTAGAGCCTGGCGTCGGGGTCGGTAGTCGAGGTGTGCGTCTCGTTCGATCGCCTCTCGCCGTGGAAGTCCGCTTCCGCATTGCGTCCGCCGCCGTCTGCCGGCGGTTCGCCATGACCGCCGCTTGGGCCGCCCTTTGGCTTGACGCTCTTCATCGAAGCCCAGGCCTCGATCAGCGTGCCGTCGACCGAGAAGTGATCCGTGGACAGGAGCTTCTTGACTTTGGGCTGCGCCAGCACGGCCGCCACGAACTTCGCCGCGATATCGCCCTCCAGCAGCGGGTCACGGTTTTTGGAGAACACCGAATGGTCCCAGGCTGCGTCGTCGACGCCGATGCCGACGAACCAGCGGAACAGGAGGTCGTATTCCAACCGTTCCATCAAACGCCGCTCCGAGCGGATCGAATAGAACGCCTGCAAAAGCATCGCCCGCAGCAGCTTCTCCGGCGGGATAGATGGCCGTCCGATCGGCGAATATAGCGCCGCGAACTCACGCTCCAGCCTCGACAGCGCTTCAGTCACGATCGTCCTGATCGCCCGCAATGGATGATTGCGCCGAACCCGGACCTCAAGGTCCACGTAGCTGAAAAGTTCGCCAGTTCGATCGTCGCCGCCGCGCACTCGCCACCTCCGAATCCCTTCGGAGCCAGTGAATCATTGCTGCGGTCCGGTGGCGAAGGCCTTTTTCAACAGCCTGATAAAGGCCTCTAACGAGAGCCGGTCCGAGGGGGCGCGGGAAAATGGGCAGGAACTCGCTCGAATCACGCGCTTACGGTGAAGTCTGAACCCACAAACTGCGTTCAGTGGTCGGCTCCCTCCGCCTCTTTCCGAACCGAGCTTGCGCTTTAGGTACGCGCTCGGCTCTCCAGAAGAAATGAGCGTGATGCATCGCCATCCATACGAGACGGAAGTCGTAAAGGAGGGGGACTGGCGAGCATGTGCTGCTTGACCATTCCCTTGCGCCCCAATCCGTCTCGTTAGCCGCGTGCATATGTCAACTACCAGATGCCGTAGTATCGACGCCTGGCCGAAAGCTCTAGAACTGAGTTCGTTTTCAACGCATTGACCGAGAGATATCTGATGCAGAGCAACGTGACGACAGTGGAGGTTCGAAGCGCGTCTGTTTAGTAAATGCGCTGCGGTGCAAGTCCTGTCTCTGTTATTCGACGGAATTAGTTAGGAGCATCCGGTAACTACAGACACGTTTGCCGGAAGCCGCAGACCCGAGTAATTATGTCACTTATTCGATATTCGGAACGAGGCTAAAGAAAAGTTGCCAGAAACACAAACGAACTTTACTCACTCTCTCGTCGAGTACGAAACAATATCATACGAAACCAACATCGGAGGAGCCATAAATGAATACCGACGCGTTCACGGCTCATGAGTCTAACGTTCGTCGCTATGGGCGATCGTTTCCCGCAGTCTTCACGAAGGCCCGTGGAGCGACGATCTGGGACGAGGCCGGCAACCCTTATATCGATTTCCTTGTGGGATCCGGCGCGCTCAACTATGGACATAACAACCCAGATATTATTGCGCCGGCAATAGAATATCTCGTTGGAGAAAACATTCTTCTATCTCTTGACATGTATACTGCTGCAAAGCGTGACTTCATCGAAGCTTTTGTGGAGTCGATCCTGAAGCCGAGGGGTTTTTCCTACAAGATACAGTTTTCGGGGCCGACCGGCACAAGCGCTAATGAAGCGGCTATGGCGCTTGCTCGAAAATATACCGGCCGCTCGAATGTCATGGCCTTCACAAATGCTTTTCATGGGATGTCGCTGGGCTCTCTGGCGGTGTCGGGCGCGGAGTCAACCAGGGAGCTAGGCGGTGTTGCTCGTCACGATGTGATCCGTGTCCCTTACGACAGCTATCCGAACCAAACTTTCGATTCGGCGAATTACATCGACTGCGTGCTGGGCGACCCGGGGAGCGGCATAGAAAAGCCAGCCGCAATCATTCTGGAAACCATTCAGGCAGAAGGCGGCCTGAACACTGCATCTGCAGCTTGGCTTACGGAAATTCAGCGTATTTGCCGTACGCACGGCGTCCTTTTGATCGTCGACGACATTCAGGCAGGTGCGGGTCGAACGGGCGATTTCTTCTCGTTCGAGTTCGCGAAGCTCAAGCCCGACATCGTCTGCCTTTCAAAATCCTTAAGCGGTTCAGGTAGTCCATTCTCCATTGTTCTGATCCGCCCCGAAATAGACATATGGAAACCCGGGGAACATAGCGGGACCTTCAGAGGTAACAATCTCGCGTTCGTGACAGCCAGGGCCATGTGCAAAATGTGGTCCGACAGGCAGTTTACTGCAGACGTCGAACGGACAACTGTCAACCTGCAAAGACACCTCGACCGCCTCGTCGCGAAATTTCCCAAGTTCATCGAACAAAAGCGTGGTCGCGGCCTGATGGCCGGCCTCAAGTGCCGTTCACAGGCTGGTGTCGGCCGTGTGCACGATGTCGCGTTTGAAAACGGCCTGCTGATCGAATCGTCAGGGCCGAATCGCGACGTCATCAAAGTCCTCCCGCCAATAACTATCACCAATGACGAACTCGATCATGGCATCGCCATCCTTGATAGCGCACTACAGGAGCAAGCCGATGACGACTAACCAAGTATCTCAAGCGCCAGCCATCTCCCCTCTTGCAATCAGAGAACGAACCGGCTCGATCAGCACTGCTGAGATCATCTCGGTCCTGAAAGGTGAGATCACTGGTGTGCATATCAAGCAAGGTTTCAGTAGCGAAGTTGCCGAAGAGATCACCGCGAATTTTGTTGGAAATGCCGGTCTTAAGGAGCGCAAAGATGGGGTCCCCGGACAATATGTCGGCGCATCTCACTACAGGAAGGATGCAGTCACGTATTTCGCAGAGTCGGAAAATGCGAGCCCGTTCGTCGACGCCCTTTTCCACAATTTGGTTGATCCGGTCCGCGGGTTATTCGACGCGTTGAAGCGCGAGCTTCACGACCAGGGTATTGATTTGCGGCTGGCCCGTTCGGAACACGGTAAGGCTAATATTTGCCGCGGTCTCAGTTGGTGCGGCAGTGGCACATATTCCTTGGAGCCCCACGACGACGTCGCTCAGGTCTTATGTGCTGGGAACGATTACGAGCTTTCTGCGGTGGCGAAGAACACCGTCGCGGCCCTCAACTTTTATCCCAGCATGGCCGCGGAAGGTGGCAATCTGCGGCTCTGGAGCCATAAGCCGACAGTCGCGGATCGAAAGTCGCAGGGTGTGGAGACTACTGGCTATCCCTATTCACCAGCCTATCTCGCCGCCGTTCCTTATCGCGAGTTCCGGCTCAAGGCGGGGGATATCGCCGTAATTGATGGTGGTTTCATTCACGGGGTCACCGGTCAATCAGGCAACGGAAAACGCCGCCTAGTGCTGAACAGTTTTTTCGGGTTTGCCCGGCCGGATCTTGTTCTCTGGTGGACCTGAAGTTGGAGATTTGCGGCGACTGATCGGCTTCCGCTGGCACTTATGGCGTCAACATCCTTTCCTAACTGCTTCATGCGCCGCAGCGTGGCCCTACAAGGCGCAGCATCCTCCAGTCCACTAGGCTGTTGCTGTTTGGGTCGTGTGTGGGGGACGGCGTGTGCCGTAGTGCCGCTCTCCCGCAGCGGCCAGGCAATCGCCTGGATTCGTAAAGAGGATAATTCGCAGACCGTTGACTCAGCTACACTGACCAAGCGGCACTGAGCGACATCCAAATGTATGGCCGGTCGACAAACGAATAAGAGCGTCTCATGACGATGAGAGGAACTTGGCCCAAGCTCTACACTGGTTTTATGCGCAGTGGTTGCCAAGCATCGATCAGCAGGAGTTCCAATGAGTGTGACCTTAAGACGGGCCGCCGCCGCCGACATCCTGTTCATCATGCGCACCGAGCGGCTGGAAGGATACGAAGCGCTGGTCGGCTGCTGGGAGGAAACCCGGCATATAGCGGCTCTTGAGGATTCGCGTTATGCCTACTTTGTCGCCGTGGCTGACGGAATGCCGCTCGGCTTTGCCATACTGCGCGACTGGGCTTCGCCTGAGCACGCGACGCTTGTAGAGCGCGTTGCTGTTGGCGAGCCGGGCAGGGGAATTGGCACGGCAATGATGCGCGCCGTAGTAGATGCGGCGTTCACCGAGACCGACGTCCACAGGCTCTGGATTTGCTGCTTCCCCGATAATCTCAGAGCGCGGCGCAGCTATGAGGCCATCGGCTTTGTTGCCGAAGGCGTGACGCGCAGCAGCGCGTTCTTCCGCGGCGAGCATCGCGACGAGCTGGTGTTATCTTTACTGAGGCCTGAATGGGATGCTGGGCGCGGGTAGGAAATCGCCTCGCTACAGCTACAGCATGTCCGGGGATGGATGATTATGATCCTGACGCGAGGCGCCGCCGCTGCCGGAACTAAACTGCTGCCGCCGTAGTTGGACCGCAGGTTTGGCCTGAGGAGCTTGCCTGAGAAGATTGGTCTTGAGCCAACCTTTATAGGAGCACCCAGATGATCCAGATTAGCCTTGCCTGCGGATGAAGATCTGACGATCCGCAATTTGTCGCCGGAGACCCAGCGATCTCACGCATCACGCGGCAAAGTTCAGCCGATCTTTTGGCCGATCTTTCGGCGGCCTGAAGCGGCGATCTGGCCGGCTTGCGGTGCGTTTCCCAAGCCTCATCGCCGCTGGCGGTGATCCGTCGTGTTGGAAGGCGAGGGTTTGCGGGTGTCGGGGATATCTGCGTCTATTGTTTAACCGCGAGTTGCGGGATGCAACTGAGGACGATGCGCAGGATGCGCGATCTCCAAGAGCTTGGCGACAGCATTGCGTAGCGTTCCTTCCGACCTTCCCCCGCAGCCGAACCGCTTCTGCGACGGGCAATACGGGGGCATGGCAACTGGTCAGGATGGCGGGGTGTTTGATGGAGGAGGCAACCGGAACCGCTGAGCTTCCTCGGGAGGATGATTGGCTGCTTCTTCGAAAGCGCCTCGCCGATCGCCTATGGATTTGGGCTTGACGTTTTCCGGAATCGCCAGGGCATGAGTTCTTCGATCTGCTCTGCGGCGCGTTGATGACGGCGTCGAGAGTTTCGGCGAGGTAAGCAACGGGAGACGTCGTTGAGCCTGCAGGTGGCCACGACGAGTGAGAGCAGTGCCCAGTTCTCGGCCTCAACTGCGCATTTCGCAAAAACGGGACAGTCGTTCCGCTAAATCGCGGACAGCAGTTTCACTAAGTCGCGGACAGCAGGATGGGGTCGGCGCTCGGTTGCCTGGTTGAAGTCATTTGCGATTGATTTCGCCGTTTTCGGCGCCGGTCAAGGGCGGCGGTGTTTTTTGCTTTCTCATGCCCTTCGAGGGTGACGCGATGGGCGTTGTGGACGATCCGGTCGAGAATGGCGTCGGCGATTGTCGGCTCGCCGATCATGGCATGCCACTGGGCGATCGGCAGTTGCGCGGTGATCAGCGTTGATTTCCGGCGATAGCGTTCCTCGAAGATTTCCAGCAGATCGAGACGCTGCTGGTCGGTCAGGCTGTGGGTGCCCCAGTCGTCAAGGATGAGCAGTTGCACCCGAGCCAGCTTGTCGATGAGACGGGGAAAGCGGCCGTCGAGACGCGCCAGGGCGAGATCTTCGAACAGACGCGGCATGCGCAGGTAGAGCACGGAATGATCGAGCCGGGCGGCCTGACGTCCGAAGGCGCAGGCCAGCCAAGTCTTTCCGGTGCCGGTCTGCCCGGTGATGATGAGGTTTTCATGCGCCTTCAGCCAGGCGCCTTGGGCCAGCGACAGCGTATTGCGCCGGTCGAGCCCGCGATGCGCGGCGAAGTCGATGTTCTCGATGCAGGCGTCGACAAAGCGCAGCCTGGCAACGGCGAGACGGTTGGTCAGACGCTTGTCGGCACGCATGGCGGCTTCACGATCGAGCATCAGGCCGAGCCACTCGTCGCGGCTGAGATCGTCGCCTTTGCTCTGGTCGGCCAGGTCCCGGTAGGCGGCGGCCATTCCGCCAAGGCCGAGAGCCTGCATCTGGTCGAGGGTTGGATGTGTCAGCATGGTTGGTTTCCTTTCCTTCATTGGTAATAGGAGCCGCCGCGGATGTTGGTGTGCGATGGCGTGGGCTTGACCGACTCGGCCGCGGGCGGCACGCGGTCGAGGCCGGATTTGAGGATGGCGTTGACGGAGGAGTAGGTGATCGCATTGATGGTCAGGGCCCGCGCGCAGGCCGCCTCGAGCCGATCCCGCTCGTAGCGACGGGCCAGCGAGAGGATGCCAAACGCGGAGCGGTATCCCTGCTCAGGATAGGGACGGTCGCGCATCATCCGCTCGACCAGCATGGCGGTGTTGGCGCCGATCCCGGCTGCCTGCCGGATCAGGTTCGCCGGCGTCGTGTTGGCATAGCGCTGGTGCGCCTTGGGCATGTGCTCGTTGACGGTGACATGGCCGCAGCGCTGCGAGCGGCGGACATGGCTGGCGACGCGCTTGTGATCATGGAAGAGCTCGACCACCCGGTGGGTGAGCCGCACATCCACGCGCCGCCCGATCAGCGCATGCGACACCGAGTAGAAGGTCCTGTCGATCTCGACATGGTAGTCGGGATGCACCTTGGCCGATTTCCACTCCGCATATTCGAACGGCGCCGGCGGCAGCGGCGCCAGAGCCGACCGCTCGATCTCCTCGAACAGTTCGCGGCGGCTTTTGCCGACATGGCGCATGGGGCGGTGTTGAGATCCTCCAGCAACATCGCGATGGCGGCGTTGAGATCGCCGAGACTGAAGAAGCGCCGGTTGCGCAGCCGGGCCAGGACCCAGCGCTCGACGATCAGCACCGCGCCCTCGACCTTGCCCTTGTCGCGCGGCTTGCGGCTGCGGGTCGGCAGAATCGTCGTGTCGTAATGCTCGGCGATGGCGGCGAAGGTCTGGTTGAGCGTCGGCTCGAACCACAGCGCCTTGGCGACGCCGGCCTTCAGATTGTCGCAGACGATCGCCTTCGTTACCCCGCCGAAGAAGGTGAGTGCCCGGCACTGGCCCTCGATCCAGTCCGGCAGTTTTTGGCTGAAGCTGGCATGGGCAAAGGTGAAGGACGAGGCGCCCAGCACTGCAACGAAGATCTGAGCCTGGCAGATGACGCCAGTATCGGGATCGACAACGGGCACGGTGTGGCCCGCATAGTCGGTCTGCATCACCGCGCCCGCCTCGTGGCGGTTGCGGAACGTTGCGCTCGACCGGCGCTGGAAAGCGCCGAACCGGTCACAAAACCAGGTGTAGCCATAACCATCGGGGTGCGCCGCGCGGTATTCCTGCCACAACAACGTCAGCGTCACGCCCTTGCGCTTCAGCTCGCGCGAGATCATCGCCCAATCGGGCTCGTCCAGATCCTGCGGCGGACGGCCAACCCGGCGAAACAGAAGCCGCTCAAGCAATACGTCATTGTCATAGCCCGGCGGCAGCGGCCAGTCCGAGATGCCAGCCTCACGCGCCCGGGACAGATAGGTCGAAACCTCTTCAGCCGTTCCGACACCGCTCGCACCGAGAGGCCCTGCTCATGCGTCAGGCGCAGAATGGATCGTAGGTCTTTCACTGTCGTTCGTCTCGCTTGCTTCCGTCTTGGCATGGCCCCTCTCAACCCGATGATGAGAGGGCAAAATGCCAGAACGACGCTCCCGAGAACCGACCGTTATCCGCCCCGAAGACTGTCCGGGAATTAGCGGAATCACTGTCCCGTAATTACTGAAATCGCTGTCCGCGAATTAGCGGAATGGGTGTCCGCGAATTTCTGAAACACGCAACTCAACTTCATGGCCAGCAAACAGCATTTCTTCTGGTCAAGCATACTGCAATAGGCAAGATCATATAGGCAAGACCATAGCGGATGTCTTCGGCCAGCTTTGAGCCCGAGGAGATCATCGAAAATTGCCGACTGCAAAGCTCGAACGTTATGGCATCGCGGGCGCGCAGGCCTACATAATCTAAGCCCAGTAGGCGCCGATTGTGCAGGAGGTGCGGTCGGCGATGCGATTTTCAACGACTTGATGTGGTTCTCCTCACCAGTGCCGGCAGTAGACATTCTCGTAGAGCGCCTTGGACTTACAAGTTGGTGACGAAGAAGCGGGTATCGGGACTTTGGGCACATCGACTCGCGCGATGATGCGCTCGACGCGGCTCCATCTGGCGGCGGGACTGTCAGGCCACATCCCGCAACTCGCGACATCAACAATGGGGCGCAGACGTCCCGATACCCGCAAACCCTGGTCTTCCAACACGACGGATCACCGCCAGCGGCTGATAGAACGCACCGCAAGGGCGACCGGGTCGCCGTGCATCAAGCGGGCTAAGACTTACGGTGACGGGCCAGGCCGCCATCCCGCCTTCGCCAACCTGGGCTGCGTTCGCGAGTTTTGGTTCAGATCTCGAAAATGTCCCTTGAAGATCTTGTTAGAAAAATGGCACCAGCCTTTTCGACTACAACGCAGTCGGACAGAAAATGGTCGTTTCGCTCATCGGTTACCCATGTCAAGAGGTGGAATACCATGGATTCGCGAATTTCCATACAGCTCGTCTCATGTAGACTTTGTACCCCTGGACCCCCAGTCCAGGTGGGCGGGAAGGATATACCGACCATGTATCCACAGTGACCAGCTCTGGGTCTGACCTTTGCAGAGTCAAGGCATGCCTTCCAAGCGGAATAGACATCCCGAGCAAGACATCCGGGCTTAAGAGCCGCCAAGGCGGCCAGATGCGCTTGGTGACTCACTTCGCTTAATCGCTTGGCTGCCGCAGATGCGGAACCGATATATCCATACCTGGCCATCGGTGCATGATAGCGGTTTACACAGCCCGACATTTCCAGAAGAAGCGGAGCACCATTTTTGAGAGGCTGGTCGGTCCAGGAAGTATGTGGCTCTGATATCCTGTCACCGGATCTGAGGAATGGTGGAAAGCCCGGAGATTGTCCTCCCGCAGCGATCATCGCGCCGTAAATCTTTGCAGCAACGTTGCTTTCGACCACCCCCTCGCCGGCTACACTCAGGCCAGTAGAAATCATGAGATCCGAAATTGCCGCAGCGCGCTTTATCTGCTCTATTTCGAAGTGCGATTTTACTTCCCGCAGGCTCTCGACTATACCGGATACATCAACGATATTCGCTTTCGGCAGATACGATTGCAGAGGGGTATCGATCTTAACCGTGGCGGCACTGTTTCGCTGAAGCCCGACGCGCGCGCGCTCCCCGGCTAATGAGACTATCTTCGCCGTTATCAGTGCTGCAACGTCATCGGTGTCAGAGTATCCAGAAAATTCAACACCCTTAGTTTGTCGAGAAACCGTAACCGCTTCAATATGGCGTGCCAATAGAATGATCCCGCCATGAATCGACACCAATAGTGCATGCGTAGCAAAGTACCCTTCATAATCAAGGCCTGTGATATAAAAAATATTTTCTGGGCTGGTAAATATAGCTACGTCAATTTTTCTGTCACGGCAAACTTCTCTAACTGCCTTCAGCCGAGTGTCATGCTCAAGACTCTCTGGGGGATATTTATTCATCTGATATAGCTCCCATTGGAGAGGGATTATTCACAGTGGCGGCTGGGCTTTATCTCGTAAAGAAACGCTGACAGCGATAGTGGACCATCTTTTTCCGAGTGCCATTTCGGGCCATGACCTTGCTCACCCTCGCCGAATGTACGGAGGCGTCGTTTGCTCGGTCAAATGCGATGTTGAGATAACCCCGATCTGGCAGCGAGATCGAATGAACAGATTGTTATCAGCTAACCCGTTTGATGCACAGCGATCGGCTTTGGGCCCGTGAAGGGCCATCTGGTCACTGTTCCGATGCTTTTTTGAGCCTCATCGGGCTCCAGCGGTGAGCCGTCGTGATGGAAGGCGGGGGTTTGCGGCTTGCGGTCGGCGGGTTCGCTTTTCGTGGCGTCGACGCCCCGTTATATGTCGCGAGCCGCGGGATGCGATCGAACACGATGCGCAGGATGCGCTGGTCGGGCAGGATGTCGGCAGATGCAAGCGGATCTGGGTCTTCATGTCGACCACCCGCGCGGCGATCTTGATGAGGCGCAGACGCAGCGTGTCGAATTGGGCGACGGCAAAGCTGGAACGCTTCGGCATTGCGGCGCGCAGGCCCCACATCAGCCAGTAGGCACCGGCATGCAGGAACAACCGGAACTGGTTGGCCGTCGCTCTGGTGAGGATGTGCGGTCGGCGGCGAGATGCGTCTTCCACGACTTGATGTGGTTCTCGGCTGTGCCGCGCCGGCAGTAGAGATCCTCGTAGAGCACCTTGGCTTTCCCGCCAGCGCGAGCCTCCTGGCGCTGCCAATGCGGGCATAATGCGGCCACTGGGGGCGTTCGCTGCCGGGCCGATGCAGCACCAGATGCGCTCGATCCAGAACTTGTGCGCGCCCGCCCGCTGGAGGCCGGCGTCAAGCTGGGCTGCCGTCACGCGCCCCCCTTAAAGTCCAATGATTGTTACAAAAATATTTAACATTTACGAAACAAATTCTCAGAAAGTTCTCTTTCAATATGCTAAATCGTGTGCAAAACTCGTTCTAAAAAGAAGTATATGGAAAATAAAAATATGGAAAATGCCATGCATGAAAAAAAATATAGCGATGAGATAGTTAATCCTAATATCGATTCATACTTCGGTGACGATTACATCCACTTCGGAGATGTTATTAATCCGCCGGAAATTAGTGACAGACAAGCCGCAGCAATTTGGGACTTTCTTTCTCTTAGACAAGGCGACCGAGTTCTTGAGCTTGGATGTGGTTATGGGCGGATTGCGAACCGGTTGGCGGAAAAAGGGGCGCAGGTAACCGGTCTTGATATCTCGCCCATCCTGCTAAAAAAAGCCGAAGAGGACGCTATTAAACGCGGAGTAAATGTTGAGTATGTTAAGGCCGACATGCGCTCAATTCCCTGGAGAGATCGTTTCGACGCGGCTTTTCTGTGGTACACGACATTTGGCTATTTCGATGATGCGGACAATGAGAGAGTTCTTTGTGAAACCGCTTCTTCACTGCGAAAGGGTGGACGTCTGCTAATTGATCACCCCAATCGGCTCGACTTCTTGGGTCATAAGTCGCCAGTCTGTCTCGTTGCGCAGCGCAACAACGATGTAAGAATCGATATATTCACTAACGATGTGCTAAGCGATCGCTCGAACCTCGAAAGGATTGTCGTCCGGGATGGATGCGTTAGACGAGCGTACCTTTCTTTCCGCCAGTACGGAGTTTCCGAGTATCTTCGCATGTTGCGAGGAGCGGGGTTCGAGACTATTGAAGCTTACGGTCAGGAAGGTGAAGCGTTTATACCTGCCAGCTCGCGTCTTGTAGTCGTCGCACACAAATAATCTAACGAACGGAAACTTTTATGGACTTGTAAGCCGTAAATTCCGAGTAGTTCGCGAGATCGACCGTCGGTATATTTTTTCTCCAGAGAAATACGAGTGAGCGCTTACCTTGCCTGACAGGGTGCGCGTCTTGAAAGAACGGGTCGAGCGACCGGAGCGTGGTGGACTTTGCCTTCAGGTCTGCGATCTTGGTCACGACATGGGGCGATGAGCTTCTGCCAAGCCTCGGAGGCGGTGTCGATGATGGTGTGGTAGTCGTCGAAGACGCGGTTCGAGAGCCAGTTGATTGATCGACCGCTACGGTAACCCCTACAGGGTCACCAACCTTTGGTATCATATCCAATCTCATTTCCTTTCGCCGTCTGGCGGCACGGTTTCTTTCCATTGATTGGCCGTTCCAACCAGCGTCCTGTCGAGTGGCCAGCTTGGCGTCAGCCGTCCGCTTCAGTCGATCGTTGCTAGTTCCGCGCCGAGACTGACCGCCTTGCCAGCGTCGACCTTACGCAATTTCGGCCAGGCTTGGCGGCAGGGATGCCGGTTTCCATCTTCATGGCATCGATGAGCCCCGCGGCCTTACCCTCGGCGACCTCCGCCCCATGCTCGACCATCCATTGCTGAAGCGTGTCGGGTATCGGCACCGTCACCGCTCCTGGCATGCCGGGGGGTGCGCGGGCAAATGGCCACCGGGCGGAAAGACCGGAAAACATGGTGAAGACGCGAAAGTCTTCCTCCGCCGTGAAGTCTCGCTCCACCAGCACCGCGTTGAAGCGGATGTTTGCGCCGATCGGGATCAGGCCGGCGAGATCAAGATGGTGACGTGCAACGACGCCGATCACCGGATAGCCCTAGTCAACGGATGGTCGGCGAGGAACAGAACCGGCTGGCCGCTATGCGGCACCTGGAGTAAGCGGAGCCCAGTACCTTCCGAAGGCGGTTTAGCCGCACTGCGTCTTTCCAGCGGCTCTGCCCCGGCAAGCCGCATTCCGACCCGGCTCAATTCCGCAGTACCTGCCATTCCTGCTCAAGGAGCGTTTCGAGGCCCTTGACGGTAGCCAGTCCGTGCGCGGGCCGAGCACCACGTCCAGCGTCAAGGAGCAAGAGTCACATCGAATGGACAGTGTCACGGCAGAGACGTGCATCCAGCGGACATCGGTATGGTGTTTCAACCCTTCAATCTCTTCCCGCATATGAGCGTCATCGACAACCTGGCACGGGTCCTCGAGAAGGTATGAAGAAGGCCGAAGCCGAGGCGCGCTCGCAAAGGGATTTCTGGGTAATTGAAATGCCCGCCGAGGGCCGAACTCGATACCACGCTCGAACCTTCGAAGACCTCGTCCAGTGACAGCACGACTGCATTGGCGTGGGCACCTGCAGACAATCGTGCGATGAAGATTTAGGGACCAGCTTACATCGGGCTCTGCATCGGCGAATCATAAAGTCAACAATTGGGTAGTATTACGAGCCGATGGAATGGCGCATGAGTATTATGCCTTCCCAGGAGTATTGATGCCCTCCCCGGAAGGTCAATGTGAGGCGTCACCATCGACGTGAGAGAGCCTTATCGTCGGACAACAGCGGAGTGAGTCATGACGAAACCCAGCCGCAATGTACTGCTCATCGTTCGACCGGGAGGGGGCACGCTCTGGCCGATCTCTTCCAGCGAACGGACCCGACCGTGCAGGTTTTCTACGGGCCGGGAAACTCGTCTGTTGTGGACGAGCGTATCTGCACTGTGTCAGAGATTTCGCTAGTGGATCCTGCATCGGCGGTGCGATTTTGCCAGACCCGTTCGATAGACTTCGTCTTTGTCTCCCACGTCGAAGCGCTCTCCGCCGGCTATGTAGACTTTTTGAAGGCCAGTGGGATCGCGACAATCGGCCCATCGTGGTGCAACTCGACTTGAGGTGAGCAAGGCGTTCACGAAGGTGCTCCTGAAGAGGTATGGTGTTAGTATGGCTCGATTTGAGGCTCTTTGACCAACCCGAACTTGCCAAGCAATATATTCACACGCTCGACTATGAGGTTGGGGTAAAGGGCGACGGACTGTACGAGGACAACGGCGTCTATGTCTGCGATGACCAGGCGTCGGCGCTGCAAGCCGTTGACAATCTTATGCTCGAGCGGACGCATAAGGACGCCGGAGACCGCGTTATGGTTGAGGAGCGTCTGTCCGGGCCAGAGATATCAATCTTCGCTCTCTTCGACGGGAAGGAATTCCTGCTTTTTCCGGCCGCTCTCGACTATAAGCGCTCCGATGACGGCAACAAAGGCATTAATAGCCATGGTATGGGCTCTCGCGGCCAGGGCGCTCTACCGTGAATACGCGCCGAGATCCTGCAGCCGTTACGAGCTGCAATTCTGGGAGAAGGCCTGGACTATACAGGCTTCATCTATGTCGGCGCCATGCTATGCATGATGGTATCAAGGTCCTTGAGATCAATGTCCGCTTTGGCGACTCGGAGGCTGAGGTCGTCCTGCCCAAGGTGAAGGTGTGCTCAGGGGAGCCTTGGCTCTATGTCCGTGGAGACAGACGATAAATCCTATTGCAATGTAATGGCCGTACAAGGAGCGACGGTGCGATTGGAAAAAGAGGGCCGCGAGATCAGCTACCCAGGCTGGCCATATGGAGATTTTCAGGTCGGCTTCCCCATTCTGGACTTCAAACACTGGACCGCCGCAATTGCCGCCTGTTCCTTGCCAATGTCCGTCGCGATGCCGAGAATCGTCTCGTTTCGGCTGGCGGTCGAGTGCTGCACGTCACGGGCATCGGCAAAAATTATGCGCAAGCCGTCCACCATGCCTCTGCGAATATCGAGAAGATACACTTCGAAAGAATTTCCAACCGCTCCGACATTGGCGTGATCTACGACCTTGATGCGTTGCGGCACCCACGCGGGACTCTGCCCAGGCAGGGAATGGGCCAAATTCGTCGCCAAGACGCTGGCTGAGAATCGTAACCATCCGGTCAGCCTTCCGATTACCCACATCGTCCGCAGGCCTATTGCCCCCATGAATCTGCTGTTCTGAATAGATCCGGAAGCAGGGACGAACCGCGGTTGATGAGACTCGACCAGAAGGTTTCCAGGCATTTCATGCTGGCAGGAGCGCCCGCGCGCCTGATGACGCGCACCAGGTGCTCGTGAACCGAGCCCGCTTTCTTCGGCAAGCTCAGGCGGTTCTCGGCCATTCGGCTTCGCCCCTTGGCGCGGGCAGCCCTTCGGGCTGAGACGGCCGCCGCCCTTGCGGGCGGCGCGGTTTGTCTGTTGGCCTTTCCCGGTGGCGCGGGGTGGGCGGCACTCCCTTCTAGGCCCGCCGCGGCAGCCCGCAACCCTTCGCGTGCCGCTCAGGGTCCTCCTCTTCGTTCCGGTCCTTCGGATGCGGTCCGCCTACCACGGCGGGCCTTTCCGGTCGCGACTCGCCGCCCACCCCGCTCACATGGGGACTTTGTCGTCAAGGCTGTCTTCGCATATCAACCTCAATGCGTTGTGATCCAAGGTCCGAGCCTGTCATCTTGGCGGTGACAACACCGGTCCAAACTCACATACGGTCGCTGCTCTGCGGCAGCTGCACCAACATCCCGCTTTCGTCGGTAAGGCTCAGGGGAACGCGACCAATCTTCCGGACGGCATTTTAGGCCAAGTGGGGTGGAAGGTTCGTTCGCCCAGGATCAGCCGGGAGCGATCAATCCCGGCGGATGGAGAAGAGTGCGTTGATCATGCTGGCTTCATAACAGCGCCCTCAATGACAGCACCATGATGAACGTACTTCCACAGCGCGATCAGAAGTTTTCGCGCGAGCGCAATGATGGCCGGCTTGCGGCGCCTGCCGCCGTCGATCGCGACTCGCTCCTGGAACCATTGTGCCAAAGCGGATCGAGGTTGATGCAAAAGCCAGAACCACGACAATTGCACCATCACCGTCCTCAGCCTCGGATTGCCCGCCTTCGATACGCCCTGTTCCCGGCTGATCGATCCGCTTTGCCACGGTGTCGGTGTCAGACCGGCATAGGAGGCAAGCTGCCTTCGATTCGCAAATTCGCGATACAGACCCTCGGACCAAAGCACCTCGGCAAAGTCCGCTCCCACGCCGCGCAGTTGCTTGAGCATCGACATTCCATTGGCGACTTTTGAAGGCTCGCATTCTTTGCGAGCCGCTTCGTCGCGCGCTGCCTCCACGTCCTTGATTTGCCGAAGCACGAGCTCGATCCGGTCCAGTGCATGGACAATCTCCGCTTTGAGATTCGACGGTAGTTCACGACCGTCTCCGGTCCTGAGTTCTTCCAGTCGGGTGCGCCGGTTCCGCTTCAGCGGCTCAAATCCAACGATGCCCTGTGAGAACAAGAGCCCCTTGATCCGGTTCACAATCTTGATCCGCTCCGCGATGAGAGCGCGTCGCTCACGGCTGTTGCGCTTTCGGTCCTCTTGCTCGGGCGATGGCGGAACGACCATGGCGCATACCCGCGGCTCGCCGCGCTTGTAGGCAAGCAGGGCGCGAAGGAGGATCTCGCCGTCCAGCTTGTCTGTCTTCGCCCGGCGTTTCCTGCGTGACGTGGCGATGGATGCCGCATCAACAACATGGCTTTCGATGCCATCACGCTCAAGGATCCGATGTATCCAGAAGCCGTCCAGGCCAGCCTCCTGGACTGCGATCACCGGCACGTCACGGCCCGTTCTGCGCCGAACTGTCGCCTTCAGCTGGCGGACAAGGTCCAACAAGCCGGCCGTATCGCCTGCTTTGACGACGCGCTTTGACATCTTCTCTCCGTTGCACGGCAACAAGCTTGTCACCAACCAGGTCGAGCGACTGAGTTCCAGGGACAGGAAGATAGCACCGAGCGTCGTATGGACCGCACCGGTTTCATTCTCAGTCGCGTTTTCAGTCTTCATGTGTCTGGTTCCTTCAAGTTCTTCACGAGCAATGTGCCGGTCAAAGCGAGTTGATCGCAGCTGCGGTCATCGCTTCGCGATGCGGTTTGATTGTTGCCTGCCCCCGTTTCGCGGGGTGGGCGACGCTCCTTTCTAGGCCCGCTGCGGCAGGCCGCAATGTTCGCTCCGCTCACATCCTCCACTCCGTTCCGGCCCTTCGGGTGCAGCCTGCCTCGTTCAGCGAGCCAAGCCAGTCGCGTTCTGCCGCCCACCCCACTCACGGGGCAGGCACGCGAGATCGGGATCGAGCGCTGCCTCCACCACCCATGGGATCTTCCGGGGAAAGGCGCGGCGATTGGCGAGCGGAGGATGAGACGATGCATGCAAACAGCAAGCGTTCCGCCAGCACAGAGGCTGGCGCAGGCAAGGGCGGGCGCCCCAGCGCCAGCCTTTATCAGGAGATCACCGAAGCGCATCTAAGCACGTCCATTTCAGGCGTTAGTCGAGGCCGCATTGACCAGGGGTACCTTCTTGGTCCGCTGGAGGAGGGCGGCCGCCTGTCGACAACGGCTTCTTCAAGTGTCGCCCGTGCAGGGACGGCCGTAAAAAAGGGCGCACGAAGGTGCCCTTCATTTCCGATCGGCTATCAGCAGCCGCCTTCACCTTTCGTTGTTAGAAGCGGTAGGTGACACCTGCGCCTATCAACCAGGGATCGAGCTCCGCCTTTCCCGTCAGCTTCGCGCCGTCGACCGTGACGTCGAAGTCTGGCTTGAGGAAAAGCTTCTTCACGTCGAAGTTGACGCCCCAGTGCTGATCCACCATGTAGTCGAATCCGACCTGCAGCGCGGTGCCGAACGTATTCTTAACCTTGAGAGCATCGGCACTGCCGGCACCTTGGTTATAGACGATCGTGTAGTTCACGCCGGCGCCTACATAGGGCTTGAACGCGCCGAAATCGGTAAAATGATACTGCAATGTGAGCGTGGGCGGCAGCAGCCAAACCTTGCCGATATTGCCGAGCGCGCCGATCGCTCCTTGGCCCTCGATGTTGGCATAGGTGGTGCCGAGGATAAGCTCGGCGGCGATGTTGTCCGTGAAGAAATAGGAGATATCGAGTTCCGGCGTCACGGTGTTCGAATACGAAAGATCGGAGCCGGGCACTGCATTGACGTAGCCCGAATCCTCAGTGACGACCCCCAACGCACGCAGGCGGATCTGCCAAGGGCTTGGCGCTTCCGTGACCGAGGCTCCTGCCTGCGGGACGCTCGCGGCTTGCGCAGGCTCCGCCGCGATGGCCTGCTGTCCGACCACCATGAGGATGACGGCCGCTGTTACTCCCCGCGCCACGCCAATTCGCTTTCTCGCCATGATATTCTCTCCTTGCTCTTTAGAAATGATGCACTGAACTACGAAAAGTCTTGCTCGAATTGCGTGAAATTGGCGGAGCGCTCATGCGCAGTTTGCGTGGGACCGCGCACACATTATTCGCGCCGTGCTCGCAATCATCAACCTGTACTCACTGATTGAAACGTTGCTCTTTGTCTGGGTCCCGCCCACCTATCGAACGCCATCGGCTTGCCAGCCGATCGCACTGCCAAGGAAATTGGTGCCCAAGGCAATGAATGCGGCCCGCTCCCGATTGTTCTTGCAGTAGCCGTGCCCGCCCGCGCCGGGCTTCATAGAAGTAAGCGGGATAGCCAAGAGCCTGCAGCTTTGCGGCCATCTTACGCGCACGGCCCGGGTGGATGCGGTCGTCCCGCTTCGTGGTGGCGAGCAGGATCGGCGGATAGGGTTGTCCCGGCGTTGCGGCGCGATAGGCGGAGATTTCCTTTAGGAAAATCCATTCCTCCGGCTTGTCGGGATCGCCATCAATCCAGCTCGCGCCCACCAAAAGCTTGGTGTAGCGGCGCATGTCGACAAGCGGCATTTTGCAGAACAGCGCGCCGCAACGCTCTGGATAGCGGGTAAGCATATTGGCGATCAGAAGGCCGCCATTTGAGCCGCCCTCGGCGGCAATTCGCCTCGGCAGCGTAATGCCCCTTCGCACGGCGGCAACTGCGGCGAAATCGTCATGGGCGAGACGCTTGCCCTCCCTGCGCCCCGCCTCGTGCCAACGGGTGCCGAACTCTCCGCCAACCCGGATGTAGGCCACCACGCACGTGCCGCCGCGTTCGAGCCACAGCTTGCCGAGCGAGGAGTTGTAGTGGGGCAGGCGCGATAGGCCGAACCCGCCGTAGGCGGTGAGGTGAACCGGGGCATTCCCGTTCCCGTCCGCCGGGCCGATCTGCGTATAGGGGATCATCTCACCATCGGTCGAGACTGCCTCGTGGCGCGTGACCACCAGCCCGGGTGCGTCGAAATTCTCCGGGTTGCGCTTCAGGATTACTGGAGCGCCGAGAGGCGCCGCGGCATTGAGATCTAATAGGAGAAGCTTCCCCGGCGTGATCGGGTCCTGAGCCGAAATGAGGACCTCTCCATCGGTCTCGTGACGTTCCGCATCGAGCGACCCGAGGTGAACAGCCCCTTCGGTGGGCACGGTATCCAGCGCTCGGCGCGTCCATTCCTGGCGGTCGGGGGTGAACATCTCGAAACGCGGGTCGAGGTTGACGAGGTAGGAGATAACGAGCTTCTCGTTATTCCAGAAGAATGACTGCAGGGAGCGCCTGTCGCCTGGTTCAAAGAGGATGGCAAAACTGCGCTCGCCGGCGATGAAGGAGGAAAGCGAGATGCCGATCAGCGCGTCCGCGGCATGGGTCATCCCTTCCACTGTCCATGGCTTGCCCGGCTTTACCGCCAGCCAGTCGCCGAAGCCGCCCCACGAGGCGTCCCGAGGAAGGTGGATCCGCATCTTCGGTCCGCTCCTGTCGCCAATTCGGCCGATCTTCTCAAAGAAGGTCGACTGCCCGATGAACCAGAGGCGCTCGCTCTCGGCGGTGCGGTCCAGACGGCCGGACACGCCGAGGGATTCGGAACCGATCTCGAAGATTACCGGCGCGGTGAGCGGATCCGCGCCACGCTTCCACAGCCGCACGGTGCGCGCGTAGCCGGAGCGGGTGGCCATGCCATCACCAAGCGCACTGGAAAGCAGAAGCGTGTCAGGGTCGAGGCAATTAACCCCGCCCTTGGCCTCCGCGCGGTTGGAACCGTCGGCGACGAAGCTAAGAGACCCCAGATCGAATTCGCGACGCACGACCGCGTCGCTGCCGCCGCGCGACAGGCGCAGAACGGCTCTTTCCCGTCTCTCCGGCCCAAGGGACGCGCCACGCCAGATCCAGTCCTCTCCGTCGCTAGCGGCGAGGGCGTCCAGATCGAGCAGTAGCTCCCACTGGGGATCCACTTTCATGTAGGCGCCAAGGGTGGTCCGGCGCCACAGTCCGCGCGGATTTTCGGCATCTTTCCAGAAATTGTAGAGGTACTGGCCGCGGCGCCTGCTCAAGGGGATCTTGTCAGGACGATCGAAATTCGCTGTCAGGGCGTCATGGTCCCGCTCGATTTGCGTTCCACCGAAGTGCTCCAGGGTCCTCGCCGACTGGCTGGCGGCCCAGTCAAGTGCCCGTTCGCCTTCTACATCTTCGAGCCAAAGATAGGGATCCTCGTCGGGAGCATTCAGCGTTGGAGGGACATCGAATGCGGTCATGTCCGGATAACCGAAGAGTGATGTCGCCCGGAAAAACAGGCGCAAAGTCTTCCGTCGGCCCGGCAAAGCTCGGTTTTCGCGGCTGCGACCGCATGTTCGGCGCGCATGATCATGGAATGATTTCTCCTCTGTCCGTGCCGCAGCGCGTTTTGCGGACTGCGTTGCAGGTGTCGTGCCAAATGAGAAAACCGTTTTAAACAATGGGATCACCCTGCCAGCGCTGTGTCTCATGTTCGACATCGTCGAAGATCCGACAACGAATGCAGCCGTGACCGCCTGATAGCACGTCATGTGCGAGCTCGAGGATACCCGTGCAAAGCTCAAACACGGAAGCCAACAAGCCGCGCAAGCAGAAGCGCATGGTCAAGCAGCTGCATGCCGATCTGAGGAGCCTCGGCCACGACGGGTCGTGTGGGCGGGTGGCAGCCTTTGCGCCGGCCTGGAAAAGGGATCGCCAGCATCAGCAGCAGACGAGTGGCAGGGGCATATTCGTGCCGCTGGCCTTTGAGCCCGGCGAGGTCTTTCAATTCGATTGGAGCGGGGACTGGGCGATCATCGGCGGTGACCGCACAAAGCTTCCGATGGCGCACTTCAAGCTCGGCTACAGCCGTGCCTCATCGTGCGGGCCTATCTGCTGCAGACGCATGAGTGGTGTTGGCATGCCCACAACCATGCGTTCCGGGTCCTGGGGGCTTGCCGCGGCGGGGCATCTGCGACTACGTGCACGTGGCTGGGCACGTAATCGCAGTTTTGTGTCCCCGACGGTTATGTGCCCCGCAGCTGTTGATCCAGCGTTTTCGACGACATCGGGGCACATAACGATCAGAGACCGGGGAGCCATTCGAGCAGTTTTGGGCTCGCTCTGCCAGATTGGTCTTTGGGGAGGTCCCACCGAGGAAGTTGAAGGCACCTGACAGGCCTCAAGCGCCTCCTGCTTTATCCTGATGTTGATCTCGGCATATCGGCTGATCGTATCAGGGCTGACGTGCCCAAGCCAACCTCTTATACGTGCCAACCTCTTATGACGTTGACGTCGACACCGGTTCGAGTAGATGCACGGTCGTCGTGTGTCTCCAAACATGCAGAGAAATGGACCTCTGTCCGTTGCCGATGCGAATGTCCGAACCATGACGTCGCACGAGCTTGTACAGGCCGAAGCGCGGCAGCGGCTTGCCGACATTGCTGAGGAAGACCGGACTTGCCGGCGTGGCGGGCGGGCGTCGGTCTCTCAATATCTCGCCGAGCAGGCGGGCGGTCTCGGACCACAGTGGGCAGGTCCGCCACTTATCGCCGTTGCCGTGCAGGTCCACCCGCGGCGAGCAGGTCAAAACCAGCTGATAGTCAGTCCGATGACTTCCGTTGCGCCAGCGCCGGTATTACAAGGAACATGAGCAGGTCATCGCGCGAGACCGTCCGACAAGCGCGGCACAACGGTATCGGCGGATGTAGGACTGCTTGGCGAACTGCGGGCAGGGAAGGGTTCTTCGCTGGCGCTAAAGCTCGTGAAGAGCGGGAAACAGCTCATAAAGCAACCGCGGCGATCGATCCAAATGTTATGCGGACTGCCGAGTTCGAGAGCCGGCCGGAACAATCCTGTCGTCCCGAGGTTGAAAAGCAGATGAAGGCTGATGCGGCGAAGGTAAGGGATGTTTCGGATCGGGCGAAAGCTGCGCTCGGAAAATCGCAATGGCCAAGGATGATCGCGAGCGGGCCGAAGCATTCAAGGTGGTGTCAGCCGATCACCAGGTCAGTCGCGAGATCGCCACCTTCAGGAAATCGCTCAAGGCACGCTTTGGCGAGGAAGGCGCCCGCAATATTGCTCGAGCGGCAGCATCCACTAAGCCTTTCGAACATCAGTCGGTGCCGAAATCCGAACAGGGCAGGTTGGATGGGCCGCGGCTCTCTATTCTGCAGGCCAATCTGGTGAAGTCGGGTTTAAGCAACAGGCCGAAACTGAGCGTCTTGCAACGCGCGAATCTCAGTCGATAGGGCTGAAATGCGTCGGACAGTAGCTGATGCTGTCACGGCGTTTCCAAAACAGCTAGAGCATCGGACTTTCGTGTTAGTCCATAGGTGACGCGTACCTCGCTTGTCGCTTGGTTGAGATACGGGTTTTGGCGCATGGGATCGGCTTCAGCCGGCGCCCGGAGCGATCCGGCAAGCGATTTGAAAAAGTGCTTTAGGCGCTGACCGATACCTGGCCCAATCTACCTGATGAGGCTCGCGCGGGTCGCGTCCCTACAGGTGGTGTAGCTCGGCGGTAGCGAAGCCGCTCGCGAGCGCGCCCTCGATAGCGCTGTAGCGAGCGAGCGGCTTTGCGGTGGTCATCGA
>NZ_JAMYVA010000066.1:0-22496 GCF_040323505.1 Mesorhizobium sp. M0040 | reverse complement strand
TCTGCTCAGTCTAACGTCTCGATTGGTCATGGCACTTCCCCTTCCACGGGAATCGGTGATCGCAACGTCACCACCGTGCCATGGCCGCTCGCCCCTCAGAGCAGGCGCCGTTCTCTCTCCAAAACTTTTTGCAGAACCTTCAGCACACTATCTCTCGCTGCTTGCCTTCCCGAACTTCCTGCCGCCGGTCAAGAGCCCGGCGAACGCGCTGCCGGTCAGCCAATCCTGCAGGATCACCACCTATTACAAGACTGCGGCAAAGGCGACGGAGGTTGGCGTGCGCTCGACGTGCCAGGGCGTCAAAAAATGGGGTGTCACCTCGAAATATTACGAGGTGGAAAAAATCGAAGCCGCTACGCCCCCGCACACGTCGGGTGGAGGCGGCAGCCTGCCGTGCGAGTTTCTCGCTGCCGGCTGCTCCAACCTGCCTGAGAAACGCAACTGAGCGTCAGGCGAACGAGCTATCCGAGTTGCTTCTCCAAAACCAGCGCCGGCAAGCCCGAGGCGCCGCCGCAATCGGCCGTGTTGCCGGCGGGCAAGAACCCTCGCGAGCGGTAAAAGGCGATGGCCGGAGCATTTGCTTCCTCGACCTCGACGCGCAGCGTCCGGACCTCCGGAAAGCTTGCCTCGATCTCGTCCAGCAGCGCCTGGCCGATGCCTTGCCTCTGCCAGGCCGGATGCACGTAAAGCTGGTTCAGCATGACGATCCTGGCATCCGTGGTGGCGGCCGCGAAAGCCATGCCGCCGATGCTTTTGCCGTCGTCGGCGAGCAGGAACTCCGAGTTGGGCCGCGTCAGCCGTGCCTTGAGCGCGGCGATCGAATGCCATTCATCGGTGATTTCGGTAACCCGCGCCGCGCCGTAGATGGCGTCATAGGTGGCATGCCACGTCTCGATCAGCAATGCGCGCACCGCCGCCAGATCGCGCTCGCCGGCGGTGCGGACGAACATCCTACTCGATCCCGAGCCTGGCCTTGACCAGCTCGTTGACCGCCTGCGGATTGGCCTTGCCGCCGGTCGCCTTCATCACCTGGCCGACGAACCAGCCGGCCATGGTCGGCTTGGCGCGCGCCTGTTCGACCTTGTCCGGGTTGGCCGCGATCACCTCGTCGACCGCCTTTTCGATGGCGCCGGTATCGGTGACCTGCTTCATGCCGCGGCTTTCGACCAGCTGACGCGGATCGCCGCCCTCGTTCCAGACGATCTCGAACAGATCCTTGGCGATCTTGCCGGAGATGGTGCCTTCCTTGATCAGGTCGATGACCGCGCCGAGCTGATCGGGTGAAACCGGAGCATTTTCAATACTCTTGCCGGCTCTGTTCAACGCACCCAGCAAATCGTTGATGACCCAGTTGGCGGCGAGCTTGCCGTCGCGCCCGGCCGCCACCTTCTCGAAATAATCGGCAATCGCCTTTTCCGATACCAGGATCGAGGCATCGTAGGTCGACAGGCCAAGCGAAGCGATCAGCCGCGCCTTCTTGGCATCGGGAAGTTCCGGCAGGTCCTTTGCCAGTTCGTCGACATAGGCCTGGTCGAATTCCAGCGGCAGAAGATCGGGATCGGGGAAATAGCGGTAGTCATGCGCTTCTTCCTTGGAGCGCATCGAGCGCGTCTCACCCTTGTTGGGGTCGAACAGCCGCGTTTCTTGCTCGATCCTGCCGCCGTCCTCGAGGATGGCAATCTGGCGGCGCGCTTCATAGTCGATGGCCTGGCCGATGAAACGGATGGAGTTGACGTTCTTGATCTCGCAGCGCGTGCCGAATTCGCCGCCGGGCCGCCGCACCGAGACGTTGACGTCGGCGCGCAGCGAGCCTTCGTCCATATTGCCGTCGCACGTGCCGAGATAGCGCACGATCGTGCGCAGCTTGGTGACATAAGCCTTGGCTTCATCGGCGGAGCGCATATCCGGCTTGGAGACGATCTCCATCAGCGCCACGCCGGAGCGGTTGAGATCGACATAGGACATCGTCGCATGCTGGTCGTGCATCGACTTGCCGGCGTCCTGCTCCAGGTGCAGGCGCTCGATGCCGACCTCGATGTCCTCGAATTCGCCCTGCCGGTCCGGGCCGACCGAGACGATCACCTTGCCCTCGCCGACGATCGGCTGCTTGAACTGCGAGATCTGGTAGCCCTGCGGCAGGTCGGGATAGAAATAGTTTTTCCTGTCGAAGACCGATTTGTGGTTGATCTCGGCCTTCAGGCCCAGCCCGGTGCGGATCGCCTGCTTGACGCATTCCTCGTTGATGACCGGCAGCATGCCGGGCATCGCCGCGTCGACCAGGCTGACATTGGCGTTGGGCGCGGCGCCGAAAATGGTCGAGGCGCCGGAAAACAGCTTTGCCTGCGAGGTCACCTGCGCGTGGACCTCGAGGCCGATGATGATCTCCCAGTCGCCGGTGGCGCCGGGAACCAGGCGCTTGGCGTCGGGCGTGCGGGTATCGATGATGCTCATAAGGGCCTGCATATTGAAATTGCGGATATGCGAGAACGCATATTTTGATGTGCAACTTCGCTAGTGCAAACCGCCAAAAGAGACAAGCGCAAAGCCGCAGGCGCCGACGCGGCACAGGCCCGCACCTGCCGCGATGGACTGCAATAGCGGCTTGAAAAAAGTTCAATGGCCGGCAACCCGGCCGTCCTAGCCTCATGCCGTGGCGATATAGGCCCTGATCTCCTCGGCCTCGCGCTCGACATCCTCGATGCGGCGCTTGACCACGTCGCCGATCGACACGATGCCGTCGAGCAGCCCGTTCTTTTCCACCGGCAGATGGCGGAAGCGGCCCTTGGTCATGATCTCCATGACCTCGTTGACGGTGTGGTTCTCATTGCAGATCTTCACCTTGGGCGTCATCGCCGAGCGGATGGCAAGGTCGAGCGCCGCCGCCCCCTCCTTGGCGAGAACCCGCACCACATCGCGCTCGGAAAGAATGCCGACGATCTTGTGATCGCCGTTGGTGATGACCAGCGCGCCGATCCTGTGTTCGGAAAGCATGCGGATGGCTTCGCTGAGCTTTTCGTTCGGCCCGAGCGTCACCACGCCGTGGCCTTTTGCCTCGAGAATTGCCTTAACAGTCATGGCGTCCTCCTCTGCATTTCCTGCCGGCTCCTGCCCTGGCCGGCTTTCCCTGGGATGAACATGGTGCGCCGCGATCGGTTGCATTTCAAGTGCGGCGGTCTCAGGTCTCCGGCTCGTCCGCCTGCCGGGGCACCTGCTCTCGCCGATCAAAAAACCGCAGGCCGAAGAAGCCGGCAAGAAAGCCGCCAATATGGGCTTCCCAGGCGATCTGGCCGTCAATGCCAGGCGCCAGGCCGAAGAGGCCGGTCGCGAGGTTGATCACCATCCACATGGCGAGAAAGGTGACGACGCCGCGCGAGCGCAGCACCGCCGCCATCGGCAAAGGCTGGCCGGCGAAGGCGGCCTTGCCCGACGAGCGGTCGATGCGGAAGCCGTAGCGTGCCGCCGCGCCCATCATGCCGGAAATCGCGCCGGAGGCGCCGACCAGCGGCGCCTCGCCAAGCGGGTGCATGGCCCAGAACAGCGCCACCGCCGCCAGTCCGGTCGCGGCGAAGAACAGGCTGAAGCGCAGCGCGCCGAAGCGGTTGGCCAACGGTGAGCCGAAGGCCGCGAGCCACACCATGTTGATGGCAAGATGGGCAAAGCCGCCATGCAGGAAGGCATATGTAAAGGGCCGAGAAAACAGGAACCAGTCGAAGCCGTATTGGCCAGTGTAGAGAACAGGAATGAAGGCCCCGTCGTACAATAGTGTCAGCTGCTGGTCTTGGCTAAGCACATACTGCTGCATCAGAAAGACCGCGACGCAGATGCCGATCACCGCCAGCACCACGGGCGGCAGGTTGAACACCGGTTCGCGGCGCTCCGGTTCGCGGGCGACAGGCCCACCCTGGCCCTGCTCGATCTCCGGTGGGCTTTCTGGGTCGCTCATATGGCTTGCACTCAGTCGCTGGATTGGACTTCGCGAGCATGTAGATCACGGCCAACCGAATCACAAACGGCGAATCAGCAGCCCCGAATCAAAAAAGAAGCCGTCCAAGGTTTCCCTTGAACGGCTGGTCGAGCCCCCTTGCTCCCCCTGAACTCTTGACTGAAGTGCTGCCGATCGTCGCAAAACGACCGCTTCTGGAGTGGTTTTGGTGTGCCACAGGGCCGGCTGGCGCGCAACGTAAACCAGTTGTTAACCTTAACCGCCCCGACCCGTGAACAAGTATTAACGATGCTGGCACGCATCCTGCTCCGCAACGCATGTAGGTCTTCGGAGGGCGCCCTTCTGTTCACCGATGGGACATCAGAAGACAGAATGCGCGGAGCAGCATTAGCATGAACCAGACCGGATCGATCACGCTGTTCCATTATTGGAACCGGTTGCGTGACGGACGCCCTGCCCCGAAGCGCTCGGAAGTCGAACCCGCCGACATCAAGTCGCTGTTGGCCGACACGTTCATCCTGGAAAAGGACACGCGCGGCGAAGCGGTGTTCCGGCTGGCCGGCACCAGGCTCTGCGCGGTCTATGGCCGCGAACTCAAGGGGTTTTCATTTCCTTCGCTGTGGCGCGAGAAGGACCAGCGACTGATTTCGAAGCTGACCGATGGCGTCTTCGACCTGAAATCGGTGATGCTCATCACCTATGAGGGTTTCAGCCGCAACGGCCGGTCCAACAGGTTCGAGCTGCTCGCGCTGCCGCTCGACGGCGGTGTCGAGAGCCCGCGCTGCCTCGGCGTGATAAGCGCCGTCGAAAAGCCCTTCTGGCTGGGCGCCGACCCGGTTCTCGACGCCTTGATCGATTCGATCCGCGTCGTCGATCCCGACAAGGAGCCGATGTTCCCGGGGAACCGGCCGGCGATCGAGGTTCCCTCGCTCGCCCCATCGGAATTCGACCCGCCCGAGACGATTTCGGCGCTCGGCCAGGCTCGCCGCATCCGTCACCTGGTCGTCTTCGACGGCGGACGCGAGGAATGATGCCCAAAGCTTAAAGCAACAGCGCCGGGCTTTCCCCTTTGTTAACCTGCTTTGTTGTAGTTTTCCGCTGAAATTCCCCGCATCCATGCGCGGAATGCCGAACGGGGTATGGCAGTGATGAGGTCAGCGGCGGTCGACCATGCGCCGTCCCAAGCTGAAAGGCGTAACTTTCAGCGCGTCCGCGTGAAAATTTACGGACGCTTCATGCTGGAAGACCGCACCGAACATCCCTGCCAGGTGGTCGACATGTCGCCCGGCAACGTTGCGCTGCGCACCGAGCGCGCCGGTCTGGCTGGCGAAAAGGTCATTGCCTATATCGATCACATCGGCCGCATTGAAGGCGTCATCACCCGCACGCTGCAGGATGGCTTTGCGATGACCGTCATCGCGTCGGAGCGCAAGAGGGACAAGCTCGCCGCGCAACTGACCTGGCTTGCCAACAAGCACGAGCTCGACCTGCCGGAGGACCGCCGCCATGAGCGCGTCGCACCGCGCAACCCGACGAGCGTGTTGCAGCTTGCTGACGGACGCCAGTACCAGTGCCGCATCATCGACCTGTCGCTGTCGGGCGCGGCGATCGAGATCGACGTCAAGCCGGCCATCGGCGTCCAGGTGACGCTGGGCACCATGCGCGGCCAGATAGTGCGGCATTTCGAAGATGGCGTCGCCATCGAGTTCGCCGTCATCCAGCGGCCGGAAACGCTCGATACCGAATTCAGCTCATCGCGCGGCTGACGCGGAAGCGTTAGCACTATCGGCAAGAGAGGCTGGCGATCCTTCGCGCCCCCTCTGTCCCGCCATCCTAGCTGTTCGAACGGTGCGACGAAGCATGGGAACATGCCCGGCTGGAATCCTTAAACAATTCTATATTCAATTGCGTCAAATTTTATGTTTATTCTATTGGCGTTTTACTTAATGTCTACTTCGCGCTTTTGCGTCAAATAAATCCAGCCGTGTCATTGTCTCCTCAAACGGGGAGACTGAATAATGAACAGGATGAGGGGCAAGCTGTTGCTGGCGGCAATAGCGATGCAGCTTTTCGGTTGGGGGACTGTAAACGCGGCGGAGCCGGCCTTCATGCACACCGGCGGCCGCACCACGCAGCCGGTCGGACACTACGAATTGTGCCAGCAGCTTCCGCAGGAATGCAATCAGAGGACGCCTGGCCGGGCACCCGTCGAGCTGACCCGCAAGCTGTGGGCAACGATCGTCAAGGTCAACAATTCGGTCAACAGCAGGGTCGCGCCGCGCACCGACATGGAAATGTGGGGCAAGGAGGAAGTCTGGTCCTTTCCCAATAGCGGCTTCGGCGACTGCGAGGACTATGCGCTGGAAAAGCGCCGCGAGCTGATGAGCATCGGCGTGCCGGCCGGCGATCTGCTGATGACGGTGGTGCGCCAGCGCAATGGCGACGGCCATGCGGTGCTGACCGTGCGCACCAGCCTTGGCGAGTTCATCCTCGACAATCTCCAGCCCAAGGTGCTGTCCTGGACCAATACCGGCTACACCTACCTGAAGCGCCAGTCCGAGCGGAATTCCGGCGCGTGGGTGACGATCAACGACGGCCGCTCCGACGCGGTCGCCAGCGTCCGCTGAGGACGCCAATGCATGTCGCCCAAAAGTGCGTAGCGGTTTTGGGATAACGACATGCATAAAACAGAGGTTAAGTGCGTCGCATGACTTCGCGCTTTAGGAGAAACCCGGTCGAGTCCCCACCCTCCCCGTCCCCAACGACCGGGTTTAAGGAGCCGGCCCCGTCCCCGGGCCGGCTCCACCATTTCCGAGCTTGCGATAGGCGGCCTTCACTGACTGGCGCTACACTTTCCTCAGCCCCGCCCTGAACCTCTTCCCGTTTGCCACATAATGCGCGGCCGAGGCGCGCAGCCTGGCGACTGCGTCCTCATCGAGCATCCTGACGACGCGCGCGGGCGAGCCGACGATCAGCGAATTGTCGGGAAATTGCTTGCCTTCGGTGACCAGCGCGCCGGCGCCGACCAGCGAGTTGTTGCCGATCTTCGCACCATTCAGCACGATGGCGCCCATGCCGATCAGGCTGTTGTCGCCGATCGTGCATCCATGCAGCAAGGCGCGATGGCCGATCGTGCAGCCTTGGCCGACGGTCAGCGGAAAGCCGGCGTCGGTGTGCATGATTGTGTGCTCCTGCACATTTGTGTCGGCGCCGACGACGATCGGCTCGTCGTCGCCGCGGACGACGACGCCGAACCAGAAGCCGGCATTGCGGCCAATCCTGATATTGCCGATCAGCGTGGCATCGGGCGCGATCCAGTTGCTGTCGGCGTTCTCGAAGGCGGGCGCTTTTCCGTCAATCGCGTAGATCGGCATTGCTGTCTCCAGATCGTCTCACACCGACAAGCTGCCAGACCCTAGAAGCGAAGCCGCCCAGGACGCAATGCGCCAGCGCCCAGATGGTCGCCGTACAGCCGCAGGAGATCAGCCCCAGCACCGAGATGCGACGCTCGCGCCAGGCGTCCAGCGCCTCGTTGGCGAACATCAGCGGCCCGGCGCAAGCCGTCGCGGCGAGCGAGCGCAGCATGTGCTTCGACGATACATAGGGCTGGACGAAGGCGAGCCTACGGCCGGCGATCAGCTCCATCGCCGATCCGGCCAGGCCGCAAGCCGTCAGCCCAGCCATAAAACTGAATATGATTTGTTCGACCGGGCCCATCTTTACCCTCCGTTTACCATGAAATCGCACAGTCGCCCGCAAAGCTGCGAAGCAAGAGCCGTGCCGCGCCGGGATGTGCCGTTCAGGTACACCCGATGGGACGGCAAATGAGGGTCGCGATGAAGCAGGCAGCCGCCACAGAGGGCCCGCAACTCAGCGTCGTCGATTCGACGCTGATGAGGCGGGTGTTTTATGCATTCGCGACGCTGGCGCTGCTTTCGGTGGCGATCAGCCTCGGCGGCAAATGGTTCGGCCGCTCGATCGCCATGGCCGGGTACACCGACGACACCACGGTCCACAGGGTCGTCATCGGCAACAACGTCATCGCCGTGCCGGCCAATGTCATCCGCTTTGCCCAGGCCCGGCGCGACGGCATCGCTTCGCGACTCGACCTCTATCTGCGCTATCCCGAGATGGACGGCTACAGCGAGGCTGCCCGCAACGACTTCAACCACACCGGACCCAGCAAGGACATCGTCTTCCTGTCGTTCGAGCCGCAGATGATGTCGCGCGACATGAGCGGCCGCTTCGCGCCGATCTACAGCGCGCTGATCGCCAAGCCGGGTACGCCCGGCCCTGGCGGCACCACGCTTTACGCCTTCAGCGAAAAATCAGGCTATCTCAACGAAGTGCTGGCGGTCGCCGATCGCCCCGGAAAGGATCCGTTCGTCGCACGTTGCCTGAGCGGCCCGAGCTCGGACGAATCGCTGGCGCCCTGCGAACGCGACATCCTGGTCGGCGACAATCTCAGCCTCACCTACCGCTTCCCCCGGGAATTCCTGGGCGATTGGCAGGGGCTCGACGCGGCGATTTCTGGCGAAGCAGCGCGTGTGCTGAAGACCGGGCGGTAAGCAACGAAACGAGCCGTTCCGTAGCGATCCTTCGCGCCCCTCTCTGTCCTACCGGACATCTCCCCCACGAGGGGGGAGATCGGCCGTCATCTTGGCTTTCGCCGATCTCCAATGTTGCAGGAAGAGTGCAGCGCCGAGGCTGCCAATCTCCCCCCAGGTGGGGGAGATGGGCGGCAGGCCAGAGGAGGGCGCTGTTCCGCCGGCGTCCTGCAAGGTTCCGTACCGCCGCAGCGCTTGAGGCGTAGCGGCCAGCTAAACTCCCAACTCAGGCCAGATCGATGTCGAGGATCGCCATCGAGAAATTATAATCGCCGTCGTCCTCGTCCTTGAAGACGATGCCGAGGAACTCGTCGCCGACATAGACCTCGGCCGAATCTTCCTTGCGCGGCCGCGCCTTCACTTCGAGTTTAGGGTTCTGGAAGGTGCGCTTGAAATAGGCGTCCAGCTTTCTGATTTCGTCCGGCTTCAACAGTCTTCTCCGATCGTCGCTTGCTAAAGTGCGTCGCGTCTGAAGAGACGATGCGACGCGCTTTAAATCTTGCTTCATGCATGTCGCTATCCCAAAAACCGCTGGGCACCTTCGGGTCAAGCCCGAGGGCATGCTTTGGGCGACATGCATTGGTGAGCGCGCTTCTGGCACGTCGACAATGGCCATGTAAAGGCAAGCCGGCATGGGGGGCAGGAATTCAGCCCCTGCCCGAGCACTCAGATGTCGAAGCTGACGACGTGGTCCATCGTCTGCGATGGCAACAGCTGGTCCATCTGCCGCGAAGGCTGGTCGCAGCCGGTCTCGCCGACGACGCGGGCCGGCACGCCGGCAACCGTCTTGTTGTGCGGTACCGGCGACAGCACCACCGAGCCGGCCGCGATCTTCGAGCAATGGCCGATCTCGATGTTGCCGAGGATCTTGGCGCCGGCGCCGATCAGCACGCCGTAGCGGATCTTGGGATGGCGGTCGCCGCCGGCCTTGCCGGTGCCGCCCAGCGTCACGCCGTGCAGGATCGACACGTCGTCCTCGATCACCGCCGTCTGGCCGACGACGAGGCCGGTGGCGTGGTCGAGGAAGATGCCCTTGCCGATGCGGGCAGCCGGATTGATGTCGGTCTGGAACACCGAGGACGACCGGCTCTGCAAATACAGCGCGAAGTCCTGGCGGCCCTGGTTCCACAGCCAATGCGCCAGCCGGTGCGTCTGGATTGCGTGAAAACCCTTGAAGTAGAGCACCGGCATGATGAAGCGGTCGCATGCCGGATCACGGTCGTAATAGGCCTGGATATCGACGCGCACCGTCGTCGACCAGTCCTTGTCGTCGGCCGCCATCGCCTTGAACGTCTGGCGGATGAGGTCGGAGCCGATGTCCTGGTGGGCGAGGCGCTCGGCCAGCCGGTGAATGACCGCTTCTTCCAGGTTTTCCTGATTGAGGATGGTCGAATAGAGGAACGCCGCCAGCAGCGGATCGCGGTTGACCGCTTCCATCGCTTCGTCGCGGATCGAACGCCAGATCGGATCTACCGGCTGCACCCTGGTGGGACGGGAAATCGTAACGCTGTTCATCTGATGTCTCCGGCCATCCAATGTCTCGGCCATCCAATGTCTCGGTTGGCGGCTTGCCTATTCTCCGGCCGCACCTATAAGCCAGATCATAGCACGGGTGAACTCAATTTTCCTTAGTGCTTCGTGAAATGGATTTGGTTGGCGGAATTTCAAGCAGCCATGGAAAACGCAACCTTGATGGACGAGACCCTGAAGCGCGAGCTTTGCGCGCTCTATGAGGCCGAAGATCGCCACTACCACGACCTTGGCCACATCGAGGCGATGCTGGCGCTGGCCAATGATTACAAGGCGTTGTTGCATGATCCTGAAGCAGTCGAGGCAGCGATCTGGTTTCACGACGCGATCTACGACAGCCGCGCCAAGGACAATGAGGCGAGGAGTGCCGCACTTGCCGAGGAAAAGCTCGCCGGTCGCGCCGATGCACAACGCCTCGGCCACATCGCGGCGATGATCACTGCCACCGCCGGCCACGAATTGCCGCCCCTTGGCGACCAGCATTCGGTTCGCGACGCGGCGCTGTTCCTCGACATGGACCTGGCGATCCTGGGTGCTGCGCCCGACGTGTTCGACGCCTACGAGCAGGCGGTCCGCCGCGAATATAAGTGGGTCGATGAGCCGATGTGGCGGGCCGGCCGTGCCGCAGTGCTAGAGGGCTTCCTCGCGCGTCCGCATATCTTCCACAGCGAGGAATTCCGCCGGCGCTTCGAAACCCAGGCCCGGCATAACATGGCGCGCTCGCTCACGGCGCTGGGGCACAGCCCGCGCCGATCGTAGCCCGATGCGTCGGCCACTTGCGTCCGGAAGATTTGCCCGAAATCAGGTGAACGCGCCGATGGTCGATGCCATGGACCACAGCATGAACACCCCGGCCGCCAGCGACGCGCCGTTGACTACGATGCCAGCCAGGCCGAGCAGACGATTGTCGTTTGGGCGCCCAAGCGCCATCAGCCCGAAGACCACGCCGGTAAGATGTGCCAAAGGCCCGACCAGGAAAAATACCGCCATGAAGAAGCCTGTCACACTGTGCTGGATAAGCACGGACGCGTCGCTCGGCATTGCCATCAACGCGGTGATCGCCATCGCGCCTGCCACCAATGCAGCCAGCGCTAGAACAACGGACCATTCGCCGAACCTGCTTTTCGCAATGACGCCCAGCAAAGCGGCGTCGCTTCTTCCCCATTGTGCCATCGTACCCTCTGCCCCTCGTTCAGCGCGTGGCGGGTTTGAACCGATCCACGCGTCACGCTTAGTTACTTCCGTATCGTTGCAAAACCGCTAAGAACCCCAGCTTCAGGCCCAATGGCCGCTTTTGGGGAGCCATCCATCAAAACCGATGCTCGGCATAAAACTCCAGCACGCGCTGCTTGAAGGTCTTGTCGCCGACCGCCAGCATATGGTCGCGGCCTTCGATGTGAAAAGCCCTGGCGTTGGGCATCAGGGCGGCGAGGTCATCCGGCGAGCCGCCGATGTCGTCCTTGGTTCCCACCGCAATCAAGGTCGGCTGGGCAATGCGGGCAATGTCGGCCTCGCTCAGCAATTCGCGCGAGGTGGCGATGCAGGCGGCGAGCGCGCGGCGATCGCTGCGGGTCTGATCGGCGAAGGCGCGGAACGAGCGGCCGCGCGGATCGCTGGTGCCTGCCGGATCGTCGGCCAGAAGGGCGTCGGCTATCGGATCCCAGTCGCCGACGCCGTCGACCATGCCGATGCCGAGACCGCCGAAGACCAGCGTCGCCACCTTCTCCGGGTCGGAGAGCGCCAGGAAGGCCGATATGCGCGCGCCCATCGAATAACCCATGACATGAGCGCGTTCGATGCCGAGATGGTTCAAAAGCGCTGCCGCGTCCGACGCCATTTTTGCCGGCGTGTAGTCGGCTTCGTCATAGCTCTTCGACGACGACCCATGCCCGCGATTGTCAAAGGCGATGGCACGGTAGCCGGCATCGTTCAGCGTCTTGAACCAGCCGGGCGACACCCAGTTGACGTAATGGCTCGAGGCAAAGCCGTGGATCATCAGCACCGGATCGCCCTGCCCCGATGCCGGCTGGCGGTCAAGGAAAGCAAGGTCGAAACCGTCATGGGAGAAGAACTGCATCGGCCGAAGATCCTGCCCGCTCAGTCGGAATCGACACTCGGCGCATCGCCCTTGTCGGGCGGCGGCATGGCCGGCCCCGGCGCCGTGCCGATGGCCGGATGGCGCAGCAGGTCGCCGTCCTTAATGCCCTTTTTGGCGGCGGTGCCTGCCTTGAGCTCGAGCACGAAGCGCACCGGCTCGTCCGGCGAGATGATCGCCTCCGACTGCGGCTCGCCTTGCTCGATCGCCCGGATCCGGCCGTCCTGGCCGACGAAGATCAGGTCGAGCGGCATCGGCGTGTTCTTCATCCAGAAACTCACATCCTGCGGCGCGCCGAACACGAACAGCATGCCGTGATTGTCGGCCATGTGGCGGCGGAACATCAGGCCGGCCTCGCGCTCGGCGGGCGTGTCGGCGATTTCGACCGAAAAAGAACGCTCGCCGGCCTTCGTCACCGCGACCAGCGGCGCCGGGTCGACGGGAAGGATCATCGCCTTGCCGTCGGCGGAACTCGGTTGCTGAAAATAGAAGAACGCACTTGCGGCGACGATGAGGAAAATCCCGGCGCAGAGCGCGCCCGCCGTCAGCCGGTTGCTGTGAGCCATATGAAATCCTCGGCCGGAACTAATGCGAGACCGGCAAGGTACCCATATCGGGGTGAATTTCGGCAGCCATAAGGCCTTTGTCGCCGCGCCCGAAGCGGACCAGCACCACCTGGCCCGGCCGGAGTTCGGTGATGCCGTAGCGGCGCAGCGTCTCCATGTGGACGAAAATGTCCTCGGTGCCCTCGCCCCGGGTCAGAAAGCCGAACCCCTTGGTGCGGTTGAACCATTTGACCAGCGCCCGTTCGAGGCCGCTTTCCGGCGTCACCGCGACATGGGTGCGCTGCTCCTGCACCTCCGCCGGATGCACCGCCGTGGTGACATCCATCGAGAGCACGCGGAAGGCCTGCAGCCCGCGCTCGCCCTGCTTGACCAGGCAGACGACACGGGCGCCTTCCAGGGCGGTCTGAAAACCGTCCTTTCGAAGGCATGTCACATGGAGGAGGATGTCGCCCGAAGTACCATCATCGGGAAGGATGAAACCGTAGCCCTTGGCCACGTCGAACCATTTGATGGCGCCGGCGATTTCGACGAGATCGGCCGTATCGGCGCTCTCATCCCGCTTCAACGCATCGTTACCGGCCCCGTCCCGCCCCATGAAAGAGGCCTTTTCCCCCATAAGAACGCCCCCTTTTTTCAACAAACACCGCAACTGATTCTTGGTATCAGATTAACACCGCGGCTTCCGGTGTGTGCAAGACCTGACGTGCCTTTTTTCACGGTTCCGTACAGGAATAGCGGATTTGCCGTTTGCCGGCGCCGGCAAACGTGGCCAATTGCCCTTTGGCCGGGCCGCCCCTATGTTGCGCCGCAACGCAACATAAGGAGGAAATCATGCGCTATCTGCACACCATGGTCCGCGTCGCCGACATCGATGCTTCGCTCGATTTCTACTGCAACAAGCTTGGCCTCAAGGAAGTGCGCCGCCATGAAAACGAGCAGGGCCGCTACACGCTGATCTTCCTCGCCGCCCCCGAAGACGAGCAAAGCGGCATCTCCGAAAAGGCGCCGCTGGTCGAGCTGACCTACAATTGGGATCCGGAAGACTACAAGGGCGGCCGCAATTTCGGCCATCTCGCCTATGAGGTCGACGACATCTACGCCACCTGTCAGCGGCTGATGGACAATGGCGTTACCATCAACCGGCCGCCGCGCGACGGCAACATGGCGTTCGTCAAATCGCCGGACGGCATCTCGATCGAGCTGTTGCAGAAAGGTCCGGCCAAGCCGAAGGCCGAGCCGTGGGCGTCGATGCCGAACACCGGCAGCTGGTAACCGATCACGCCATCTTGAACGGACGCAGGCGGGCCCTGGTTCGGTTTTCGCGTCCGCATTCCCAAGGAGAATTCATTCATGCCGGCCAGCCATGTCGACGTCGCCACCGAACATGCCAGCCGCTATCTGCAGCAGCTGTGCAAACATTGGGCGCACAAGTTTCCCGTCGAATTCGACCCGAACCACGGCACCATCGATCTGACGCTCGGCCGCACGGTTCTCGATGCCGACCCGGCTGCGCTGCACATTGCAGTGACGACCGATGAAGCCGGCTCGCTCGAGCGCCTGGAAACGGTCGTCGCCGAGCACATCAAGCGCTTCGCCTTCCGTGAAGAGCTGGCATTCGACTGGAAACGCGCTCCGGCCGCGTAGACGACCTGTCAACCGCCGGCCTGGGCCATGTCCAGCAGCATCAGCACGGTGCGCCAATTGCGCGCCGTGCCCGGCACCTTGAGCACGCGCGGGATGAGGTTGGCAAACAGCGATTTGCCGAGCCCGTCGGGCGCATGCAGATAAAGCACGTCGCCCTTGATCTCGAAGCGTTCGGGACCGGTGCATTTCTCTGTCAGCCGGGCGACCTCTTCGGCGGTCGGCGCGCGCTCCAGCGCATAGGCGTGCAGCTTGGTCGGCTCGCCCGCCATTTCCCGATAGGGGTTGTCCGCCGCCAGTCGCTCGAGCCAGCCGAGGTCGCGCACCATGATGCGCGAATGGAACCCCCATTTCTTCTCGAATTCCGCTTCGAGCCGCCTGGTCAGCAGCGCTGCATCGCCGTTTGGCGACCGGAACACAGCGTTGCCGCTCTGCACATAGGTGGCGACATCGGAGAAGCCGAGCTGCTCGAAAAATGACCTGAGTTCCGCCATCTTGACGATGCGGTTGCCGCCGACATTGATGCCGGAAAACAGCGCGATAAAAACGTTCGCCGGAGCGTTCGGAAGATCGTTGCTGCTCATATGATGAACCCGGCGAGCGTCTCGTTGTCTGTGATGTCCTGGTAATGGACGCTCTCGGCGTCGAAATTCGCCTTGAGCAGGTCGAAATTGCGGCGGTCCTTGGTTTCGATACCGATCAGCACCGAACCGAAATTGCGCGCCGATTTCTTCAGATATTCGAAGCGGGCGATGTCGTCGTCGGGGCCCAGCAATTCGAGGAAATCGCGCAGCGCGCCGGGCCGTTGCGGAAAGCGGATGATGAAGTATTTCTTCAAGCCCTCGAAGCGCAGCGCCCGTTCCTTCACATCCGGCAGCCGCTCGAAATCGAAATTGCCGCCCGACACCACGGCAACGATGGTCTTGCCCCTGATTTCCTTCCTGGAAAAATCCTTGAGCGCATCGATCGCCAGCGCGCCGGCCGGCTCGAGCACGACGCCTTCGACATTGAGCATTTCGATCATGGTCGCGCAGAGCCGGTTTTCCGGGATCAGCCGCACGGTGTCGGCGGCAAACTCCCTGAGGTGGCGCAGCGGCTCGCGGCCGATCTCGGCCACTGCTGCGCCGTCGACGAAATTGTCGACCTTGGCGAGCTTGATCCGCTTTCCGGCGGCAAGGCTCTCGCTCAGACTCGGGGCGCCGGCCGGCTCGCAAAAGACGAAGCGCGTTTCCCGGTGCTGGTCGGCGAAATAATGGGTGACGCCGGCGGCCAGGCCGCCGCCGCCGACCGGCAGCATGACAATGTCGGGCATGCGCGCGCCGGGCATCTGGCCTGATATCTCATAGGCGACGGTCGCCTGCCCTTCGATGATGTCCTTGTGGTCGAACGGCGGCACCATGTGTGCGCCGGCAGTTTCGGTGTATTCGAGTGCGGCGCGGTAGCAGTCGTCGAAGAAATCGCCGACCAGCCTGATCTCGACGAATTCGCCGCCGAACAGCCGCGTCTTGTCGATCTTCTGCTGCGGCGTCGTCACCGGCATGAAGACGACGCCCTTCTTGCCGAAATGGCGGCAGACGAAGGCAAAGCCCTGCGCGTGATTGCCGGCCGAAGCGCAGACGAACAGCTCGGCAGCGTTGCCGGCGGCGAGCGTCTTGCGGAAGAAGTTGAAGGCGCCGCGGATCTTGTAGGAGCGCACCGGCGTCAGGTCCTCGCGCTTCAGCAGCACCCGCGCGCCGGTCTTCTTCGACAGATAGTCGTTTTCCTGCAGCGGCGTCTCCGGAAAAATCTCGCGGATCGCCGCAGCGGCGGCAGCGACGCGAGAGGAGAAACTGGTCATGGCAGGAGTACCCCACAGGCTACGCGAGTTCGGTCCCGCTATTGCATATCCGGCCTCGTGAAGCCATTGTCCGGCCGCCCCGAAGGGGCATTTCCGGAATCAACGTAAGCATTTGGGGGCGTTTGCTCATGCCTGTCGCATCGGTTGCCCGGAAAACCGTGTCGCTGCCGGAGTTCGGCGAGCCGACGGTGATGCCGCTGGTTCCCCGCGCCACCTATGAGGCCCGTATCGCGGCGCTGGTCGCACTTGGCGGGTTCGATGCCTTCGTCGTCTATGGCGACCGCGAACATGCGGCCAATGTCGCCTACCTCTGCGGCTACGATCCGCGCTTCGAGGAGACGCTGCTGGTCATCGTTCCCGGCAAGCCGCCGAAACTGCTGGTCGGCAATGAGGGCTGGGGCTATGCCGAGATCTGCGATGGGCCGTACGAGCGCGTGCTCTACCAGACGTTTTCGCTGCCGGCGCAGCCGCGCGACCGCTCGCAGGCGCTTTCCGACATCCTCGTCGATTGCGGCCTGAAAGCCGGCCAGCGCATCGGCGCCATCGGCTGGAAGCCGTTCGGCCCCGGCGATGCGGGTTTTGGCGAAACGACGCTCGACCTGCCGTCCTTCATCGCCGACACGCTGCGTACCCTTGCCGGCGATAGGGGCACGGTCGTCGACGCGGCGAACCTTTTGATGAACCCCGCCGACGGCCTGCGCGCCATCAATGAGGCCGACCAACTGGCCGCGTTCGAATTCGCCGCGACCTATTCCTCGCAAGGCCTGCGCAACGTCCTGCAAGGCATCGAACCCGGCATGACCGAATTGCAGGCGGCGCGGCTGATGGGCATCAACGGCCTGCCGCAATGCTGTCACCCGATGCTGTCGACCGGCAAGCGTGCGGCCTATGGCCTGCCGAGCCCGCGCCTCGACATCATCAAGCGCGGCGACCCGATCACCATGGCCTATGGCATCCAGGGCTCGCTCAATGCGCGCGCCGGTTTTCTGGTCGAGGACGCGGCCGAGCTTCCGAGGGGCATCCAGGACTATGTCGAGAAGCTGGTCGCGCCCTATTTCTGCGCCGTCGTCGACTGGTACGAGACGGTCGGCATCGGCGTTCCCGGCGGCGCGTTGTGGCAAGCGGTGCACGACCGCATCGGCGATCGGTTCTTCGGCGTAGCGCTCAACCCCGGCCATCTCATCCATATCGACGAATGGATGCATTCGCCGGTATTTTCCGGCTCCGACATCAGATTGAAGTCGGGCATGGCCTTGCAGGTCGACATCATCCCGGCGACCGGCACCGATTATTTCACCACAAACATCGAGGACGGCATCGCGCTGGCCGACGAGGCGCTGCGCGAAGAGATCGCCGCGCGCTATCCCGAAGCCTGGCACCGCATCGAGGCGCGCCGCGCCTTCATGACCGACGTGCTCGGCATAAGGCTGAAGCCGGAAGTGCTGCCGTTTTCCAACATTCCGGCGTTCCTGCCGCCGTTCTGGCTTTCGCGCAACAGTGCGATGGCAGTCGCGAGGCGCTGAGCGCATTTCGGCGCCTGCGACTTACTTCCGCCGCACTTGGCCTGTCCGGGAGGTGCGGCGGAGGTGGATGGGCCTTTGGTCAGGCCGGAGTGGAATTGCTTAAGTGCCCTTGAAGACGATTTGCATCATTCTCATTGCCGCGCTGCTCGCCGGCTGCGGCGGGCGCCAAACCGAGGAACTGCTCGGCAGCGCCATGATGGCGGTGCCGGTGACGGAAATCGCCGGCAATCACTCGATCTTCATCGCAACCACGCGCAAGCGCTCCGACGATCCCGACAAGGTCTTCGACGGCGAGCGCTCGGCGACGCTGAACTATGCCCGCGTCAACGTCACCGTCCCCGGTATCCACAAGACAGGCCAGATCGAGCGGCGCTCGCGCGGCAAGTCGGACGATCCGGCCAAATACTTCATGGCTTCCGAGGTCGTCGGATACGACACCCAGCCGAAATTCTCCAGCGCGCTCAGTGCCGACATCGCGGCGCGCGGCGGCCGTGTCATGGTCTTCGTCCACGGCTACAACACCGGCTTCGACGACGCCGTCTACCGCGTCACCCAGATCACCCATGATTCCGGCTATCCGGGCACGCCGGTGCTGTTTTCCTGGGCGTCGGGCGCCAAGACCACCGATTATGTCTACGACAAGGAAAGCGCCAGCGTTGCCCGCGACCAGCTGGAAGTGACGCTGAGAATGCTGGCGCAGACCGGCGCGCGGCGCATCGACATCGTTGCCCATTCGCTGGGAACCTGGGTCACCATGGAGGCGCTGCGCCAGCTCGCCATCACCGGCGACCGCGATCTCGGCGGCAAGCTCGGCGACGTCGTGCTGGCCTCGCCCGACATCGACGTCGACGTGTTCAAGAGCCAGATGCGCCGCTACGGCAAGCCGGACAAGCCGTTCATCCTGCTGCTCTCCGACGACGACCGGGCGCTGCGGCTCTCCGGCCTGATAGCCGGCGCGCGGCCGCGCGTTGGCGACTACAAGGACGCCGCCGACCTCGCCAGCTATGGCGTGTCGGTCGTCGATCTCTCCAGCGTCAAGGGAGCCGACCGCTTCAACCACACCAAATTCGCCGACAATCCGGAATTGGTGCAGTTGATCGGCCAGAAGCTGCGCGAGGATGACGGGTTTGCCAGCGACCGCGAGGTGACCGACCGCATCGCCTCGGTCGGACAATAGCTGCATTGCGCGGCAGTGATTGTTGACCATTGCCGCACCATCGGAACAGTTTGAACTGGACCGTGCCGGGCTCTGCCTCTATCGAATAGGCCAAGACGTCTCCGGCTCGACGTCGCCTTTGCGGGAGCCCGCGTGACCGTGCCTTCGAAGATCTTTCTCGTCGTTGCGTTCGCGCTCGCGCTGGCAAGCTGCGCCGGCCAGAACACGCACGATCTGCTCAACAAGACGACGATCACGGTGCCTGCTTCGGACATTGCGGCGACGCACAAGATCTTCGTCGCCACAACCCGGCAAAAGGCAACGAAAGCGCCCCGGCAGGTGTTCGACGGCGACCGTTCGCCGACCACCAGCTTTGCCAGCGTCGAGGTGACGGTGCCGAAGATCCACCAGCTCGGCGCCATCGAGCGGGTCAAGGGCTCGGCCAACAGCAATCCGGCGAAGGATTTCACGGCGACCGGCGTCACCTTCTACGAAGGCGCGCCGCAATTCGCCAAGGCGGTCGGCGCCGATATCGCGATGCGCGGCGACCGCGCGCTGGTTTTCGTGCACGGCTTCAACAACGGCTTCGACGACGGCATCTACCGGCTGACGCAGATCGCGCACGACACGAAATATCCGGGCACGCCGGTGCTGTTTTCGTGGGCGTCGAGCGGCAAGACGACCGGCTACATCTACGACAAGGAAAGCGCCAATGCGGCGCGCGACGATCTCGAAGCGACGCTGCGCATGCTCGCCAAGAGCCGCGCCAAGAGCATCGACATCATTGCCCATTCGATGGGGACCTGGGTGACCATGGAAGCGTTGCGCCAGCTTGCCATCACCGGCGACCGCGATCTCGGCGGCAAGCTCGGCTACGTCATCCTGGCCTCACCCGACATCGACGTCGACGTGTTCAAGAAGCAGATGATCCGCTACGGCAAGCCCGACAAGCCGTTCGCCGTGCTGCTTTCGGGCGACGACCGGGCGCTCAGGCTGTCGACCTTGATCTCTGGCGACAAGCCGCGCGTCGGCGATTATGGCGACGCGGCCGACCTCGCCAGCTATGGCGTCTCGGTGGTCGACCTGACCAAGACCAAGGGCGGCGACCGGCTGAACCACGCCAAATTCGCCGACAACCCGTTCCTGGTGCAGCTGCTCGGCGACCGCCTGCGCGCCCCGGCGGGCCTCGCCTCCGAAGAGACCGCGCCGGCCCAGCTCGACAATCTCGGCCAGGGCCTCGGCAAGGCCGTCGGTTCGGTCGCCGAAATCGTCATCACCACGCCGTTCAAAGTGCTGACCATCGCCACCGGCGGGTGAGCCGACCTCTGCTGCCAAACGCGCCGGTGATTGGCAGCTGTCAACAAAAACGCTCTGCAGCGATCCTTCGCGCCCCCCTCTGTCCTGCCGGACATCTCCCCCTCTAGTGGGGAGATTGGCCGCCACTTTCGGCTTTCGCCAATCTCCATCTTTGACGAACAAGGCGCTGTCAACGAAACTGCCAATCTCCCCCCTTGAGGGGGAGATGTCCGGCAGGACGGAGGGGGGCGCTGTCCAGGGCGCTGTCCCTCCAGGGTTCAGTGATTCTTCAAACGAACAGATCAACCTTCTGGAACGTCGTCACGTCGATAAGGCCGACGTCGGAAATTCTGAGCTCGGGGATGACGACCAGCGCCAGCAGCGAGTGCTGCATGTAGGCGTTGTTGAGCGAGCAGCCCATCTGGCGCATGGCGTCGCTGAGTTGGTCCGCCTTTGCGGCGACGATTTCCGCCCGCTCGTCCGACATCAGCCCGGCGATCGGCATTTCGACCAGCGCCAGTTCCTTGCCCCTGGAGAACAGCACGACGCCGCCGCCGACCTCGCCCAGCCGGTTCACGGCCAGGGCCATATCCTGCTTGTTGGTGCCGACGACGATGATGTGGTGGGCATCGTGGGCCACGCTGGAGGCCATGGCGCAGTCGCCGATATAGCCGAAGCCGGAGACGAAGGCGTTGGTGACGCCGCCGGTGCCCTTGTGGCGCTCGACCAGCGCGATCTGGCAGACATCGTTGCGGCGATCCATGGCGACCAGCCCGTCCTCGACGGCAAGATCGGCCTCCAGCGCCCGCGTCGGCGCCTGGTTTTCGATGACGCCGATGACGCGCACCCGCACCTCGTTGGCGCCCATGGGTGCCGCGATGTCGAAATCGCCTGCCTTGAGCTTCCTGCCGAGCTTGACGGTGTTCTTCGCCGTCCGCGGATAATTGTAGGCCGGAATGTCAATTTCGAGCTTGCCGCCCTTGGCCAGCCTGACGCCGCGGCCATAGACCTCGTCGATGGTCATTTCGGCGAGGTCGGAGACGATCAGCAGATCGGCAAGGCGTCCCGGCGCGATCGAGCCGATCTCGCGCTCCAGCCGGAAATGCTGGGCGGTGTTGAGCGTCGCCATCTGGATCGCCGTCACCGGCTTCAAGCCCTGGCTGATGGCATGGCGGACGACCCGGTCCATATGGCCTTCGTGCACCAGCGTGCCGGAATGGCTGTCGTCGGTGCACAGGATGAAGTTGCGCGGGTCGAGCCCGCTCTCCGTCACCGCCTTGATCTGCGAGGCGACGTCATACCAGGCCGAGCCCAGCCGCAGCATCGCCTTCATGCCCTGGCGGACGCGGGCGATGGCGTCCTCGGCGCGCGTGCCTTCGTGGTCATCCTCCGGGCCGCCGGCAACGTAGCCGTGAAACGGCAGGCCGAGATCGCGCGAGGCATAATGCCCGCCGACGGTCTTGCCGGCCCTCACCGTCGCCGCGATCTCGCCCGACATCACCGGATCATTGGCGGCGACGCCCGGAAAATTCATCACCTCGCCGAGCCCGATGATGTTCTCCCAGGTCATCGCCACGGCAACGTCGGCGACGGTCAGCTCGGCGCCGGCATGCTCGAGCCCCGGGGCGGAGGGCACGCAGGACGGCATCTGCACGAGCACGTTGACCGGCATGGCGACGGCCTCGTCATGCATCAGCCGCACGCCCGGCAGGCCGAGCACGTTGGCGATCTCATGCGGATCGATGAACATCGAAGTTGTGCCATGCGGGATCACCGCGCGGCAGAATTCCGTCACCGTCACCATGCCGCTCTCGACATGCATATGCGCGTCGCAAAGCCCCGGCACCAGATAGCGGCCGCCGGCATCGACCACCTTGGTGCCCTGGCCGATGGCATGGCCGGCGTTCGGCCCGCAATAGGCAAAGCGGCCGCCGGCAATGGCGATGTCGGTGCCGGCGATGATCTCGCCCGAATGGACGTTGACCCAGCGCCCGTTGCGGATGACGAGATCGGCGGGTTTGCGGCCCATAGCGACATCGACCAGATGCGTCGCCATCTCGGCCCAGGGTTTTGGTTTCGTCGCATTGGCGGTCTTCGGCATCAACAGGCTCCTCTTTGCCCGACTGTGCCAAGCCGCGAGGATTTTGACCAGCGAGGAAGTAAGCGCGGACGGCGAAGTTGCAGATCTCCCCCCTCGAGGGGCAGGGGAATCGCATATGGCGATTTTGGGGTTGAGTTTAGGCTGAGAAAGGATTCTTTGGAGAGGCAGTTGAGCGAAGGAGCGACTGCCATTTCCTGCCTT
>NZ_JAMYVA010000065.1:0-22547 GCF_040323505.1 Mesorhizobium sp. M0040 | reverse complement strand
TCTCCGACCCCGGCTACCGGCTGGTCGGTGAGGCGCTGGAACGTGGCATTCGTGTCGTGCCGATCCCCGGACCGTCGGCGCCACTTGCCGCTTTGACGGCATCCGGCCTGCCTTCGGACGCCTTTCTGTTTGCCGGCTTCCTGCCGGTGAAGACCGGGCAGCGGCTGACGCGGCTGGAAGCGCTGAAGGCGGTGCCGGCAACGCTGATCTTCTTCGAATCGCCACGCCGGCTGGCCGAGACGCTCAGTGCCATGGTCGAGGTGCTGGGCGGTGCCCGCAAGGCGGCGATCGGCCGCGAGCTGACCAAGACCTTCGAGGAAATGCGGACCGGCACCTTGCAGTCGCTTGCCAGCCACTACGCGGCAGCCGACACGCCGAAAGGCGAAATCGTCATCTGCGTCGGTCCGGCCGATGCGGTCGCTGATGAACCGGCCGACATCGACCGGCTTCTGCTTTCGCTCGCCGCCGAAATGCCGGCCTCCAAGGCAGCGGCGGAAGCCGCCAAGATGACGGGTAACCAGAAGCAGGCGCTCTATCGTCGGCTGCTCGACCTCAAGAATGCCGGAAGAGACGGGGCCGGCGGAGACGGCGATGGCTGAACGGCCGAGCGCCAGCCGGCAAAAGGCCTACCGGCGCGGCCATCACGGCGAATGGCTGGCGGCGGCGGCGCTGATGCTGAAAGGCTACCGGATTCTGGCCCGCCGCCACCGCACCAGGTTCGGCGAAATAGACCTGATCGCGCGGCGCGGCGATCTGGTGCTGATCGTCGAGGTCAAGGCGCGCCGCACGCTGATGGAGGCAATGGAAGCAGTCGGCCGTGAATCGGAGCGCCGCATCGAAGGCGCCGCCGATTTCTGGCTGTCGCGCCAATCCGACTACGGAAAATTATCGGTGCGCTTCGACATGGTGGCGGTACTGCCGTGGCGCTGGCCGGTGCATGTCGAGAATGTGTTTTACGGGCGAAACTAGGCCATTCTCGAAGTGGGGCCGTTTTGCTGCGCCTGCGGTTCAGATCATGGTTTGCCGATCTGTCAAGCATCCGCCCAGCGCTGACTGGAACAAAAGCGTTCCTGCGTTGTTCCTCAATCGTCCTGATGTTCGACGGGCTGGTTCAAATGCCGGCCAGGGCAGTCCTCGTGGCAGCTATGCGAGGACAAAGGGATGGCGAGGCAAATGGATCCCGACGATCTCAACCCGGAACGGATCGTCACCGTGTTCGGCGGAACTGGTTTTCTCGGGCGCAGGATTGTGAAGCGGCTCCTGGAAAGAGGTTTCACGGTGCGCGCCGCATCTCGCCATCCGGCTCGCGTGCCCCTGGTCTTTTCCTCGATTACAAGGATGCCCGAAGCAGTCGAGGCGGATATTTTGGATGCGTCCTCGATCGGGTCGGCCATTACCGGATCACAGGCGGTCGTGAATGCTGTCAGTCTTTACGTCGAGCACGGCGTCCAGACCTTTGAACGCGTGCATGTGAAAGCCGCGGCCGATCTCGCTGCCGCGTCGCGCGACCGCGCGATCGACCAGTTCGTCCAGATTTCAGGGATCGGCTCCGATCCTCAATCGGATTCGAATTACATAAGGGCGCGTGGGCGCGGAGAAGGTGCCGTGGAAAGTGCATTTCCCGGCGCTTTCATTGTGCGTCCCGCCGTCATGACAGGACCTGACGACGCTTTCCTCACGACCATTGTGAGGATGATACGCCTCCTGCCGGTCTATCCGCTGTTCGGCGATGGTGGCACACGGCTTCAGCCGGTCTATGTGGCAGACGTCGCAGAAGCAGTGAGCCGGCTGATCGACGGGCGAACCCAGGGTTCATCCATATTCGAATTCGGTGGCCCGCGTATCTATACCTATAAGGAACTGCTTCGGGAGATCGCCCGACAGCTCGATACGCACGTCAAGCTGATGCCGGTGCCGTTTGCGGTATGGAACGCCTTGGCTGGCGTCGCGGAACTCCTCCCGGCTGCCCCCATAACGCGCAACCAGATCGATCTTATGCGTCAGGACAATGTGGCAGCAATCGACGCGCCTGGCCTGAAGGAACTCGACATCGAGCCGCGGGATATTGACGAGGTGATCCGCGTGATCGAACAGCGCCGTCGCGTAGGCTCGCTCTCGTCTCCGGCTTAGGACGACCCCCTGATCCTGGCGGGAACCTATCGCCGCGCGACAGGTTGGTCGAGCTTGAAGCCAGTGAAAGAAGGAAAAGAACTATGGCCAGATGCGATCAATGCGGGAATGACTACGACAAGGCTTTCAACGTGACGATGGCCGACGAGACCTACACGTTCGACAGCTTCGAATGCGCGGTCCAGAAACTTGCTCCGACGTGTCCGCATTGCGGATGCCGGATCATAGGACATGGCGTCGAACAGGATGACATCATCTACTGCTGCGCACATTGCGCCGCGGAGGAAGGCGCGAGCGCGCTGACCGATCGTGCGCCTTGACGCACCTCCTTTGGCGTCTCCAGGTCGACCATTCCGAACGACTGCGCCGGCTCATCCCATATGGCCAGTGCTGTCAGCACGACGACGACCAGCCGAGGTCAAGGCCGCCGCACGCTGATGGAGGCAATGGATGCAGTCGGCCGCGAATCGGAGCCCCGTATCGAAGGTGCCCGCGATTTCTGGCTGTCGCACCAATGGACTACGGAAAATTGTCGGTGCGCTTCGACAAAAGGCAGCGTGCGTCGTCTTGATCGCGCCAGAGCTGTCATGTTCTTGCACGTTCAAGAACCCGCGTTCGACGGCTCGTTTAGACGCCGTTCCGTGGCAAGTCGGCTCCCGCTTGGACAAGTCGCTCCACGACGGCGGCCGCCTCCTCTGGAATGGCCGGTATGGTGCCCGACTTCCGCGTCGATCCGAAATCGAGGCCGGCGAAAAAGAGACCTGGAATAGCGCTGACGCCGTCCTCGTGGACGGGCTGGCCGGCTGCATCGAGCGCGCCGGGGAGCCGGACCCATGAGAAATCGCCGGTGAAGCCCGTGCACCAGATCACTGATCTGATGCCGCTTGCCGTCCAGTCGAGGGAGCGGATCGGAGGATCGGGCAAGCGCGGGTCAACCGTCTCGGCCGGATCATCCTCGGCCAGTGGCGCATCGAGGCCGGCGCGCTCAATGTACCCCTCGACCAGGCGCTTGGCATTCGCGGAGACTTCGTCGGCAAATCGCATATGGTCGTCGAGCTCGTCGCCGAAGACGAGGTTGCCGTTCTCCACACCCCTGAAGCGGCCGAGCAGCACCACGCCCTGCGCGCTCAGCGATTGCAGGCTGATCGTATGGGTCGCGCCGACCAGCGCGCGGGCCTGCAGCTTGCCGGAGGGGAGGACGAGTTCCTTGCGCGGAACGTCGAGAAAACCGGACAGCGTCAGCCATTTAAGTATGTTGCCCCCGCGGTAGCGCCGCACCCAACGGCCGTTGCGGCTGGTCGCCAAAAAGACCACACGTCCTGCCAACGCCAGATCCTCGGCGATCTGGCCGCCCGACTGGCCGCTGCCGACCACCAGCACCGCGCCACTCTCGAACTCGGCCGGGTTGCGATAAGCCGAGGAATCGACTTGGCCAATTGCGGTTGGCAAATCCGCCGACCCTGCTGGCCGGACCTGCCGATTCTGGTCGCCGGTGGCGATCACCACGTTGCGCGCCAGAAATGCCCCGTCCGTCGTGGTGATGCGAAAGATCCCGTCGTCTCTCGTCAGCTCTTGCACCGGAGTTTGGGTGCTTACCGGCAGGCGGTGCCGGTCGGCATAGCCTTCGAGATACGCGACAAATTCGTGGTGGCTTATCGCACCCCACGGCTCGGGCCCCTCGTAGGAATCACCGGGTAAGATGGAGCGAATGGTCGGCGAATTCAGTCGAAACGAGTTCCACCGCTGCGTTCGCCACGTCTCGCCGATCCGGCCTCGATCGAGCACACGGTGGTCGCGGTCCTGCCGTTTCAAGAAGTAACTGACGCCGAGTCCCGCCGGACCGGCGCCAATAACGAGGGCGTCAAGAACTTCGCTCATGCATTCCCCCTGCCAACCATACGTCCACAAGATCGTATGGCTCGGCTTCGGGCAAGAATAGAGTTCCGGCTGGGATTGCGCTATCCGCGCCGGCTCACCCCCAGATTGCCAGCCCCGCCAGCCCGACGATGCCGACGACCAGCCGCCACCAGCCGAACAGCGCGTAGCCATGGCGCGAGACGTAGTCGAGCAGGAAGCGCACGACGATTAGCGCGGTGACGAAGGCGGCAACGAAGCCGACGGCGATGATGGGCAAGTCGGCGCTGCTTAGCACATTGCGGTTCTTGAACAGGTCGAAGGCGAAGGCGCCGACCATCGTCGGGATGGCAAGGAAGAAGGAGAATTCCGCCGCCGCCCGCTTGTCGACGCCGAGCAGCAGCGCGCCGACGATGGTCGAGCCCGAGCGTGACGTGCCGGGGATTAGCGACAAGCACTGAAACAGCCCGATCTGCAGATAAAGTCTGGTCGGAAACCGCTCGACATCGTGGTAATACGGCTTCGGCTTCATGCGATCGACCAGCAGCAGGATGACACCGCCGATGATCAGCATGATGCAGATCAGCCGCGGCGATTCGAACAGCACCGTCTTGATGAAATCATGCGCCAGTGCGCCGATAATGGCCGCCGGCAGGAATGCGATGAGAATGCCAAGGACGAAATGCCGCGTCAGCCGATCGTAGGGCAGCTCGAGCAGCATCTTCCAGAGACGGCGGAAATAGACGCTGAGGATCGCCAATATGGCGCCGAGCTGGATCAGGATTTCGAAGGCCTTTCCGGTCGAATGAAAACCGAGGAAATGGCCGGCGAGCAGGATATGACCGGTCGAAGACACCGGAATAAACTCGGTCAGGCCCTCGAGCAGGCCGAGCAGCAGCGCTTCGACGACGGTCTGGCTTTCCATGGCAACCTCGGCGTTGGAGTGAGGGCTTGAGAAAAGGGCTTGCTTGTCATGGCGCGGAACTCCCCCTATAGGTCGCAGCACCCTGACAGCCCGCTGAATCGGGCGGCCAAGACTTACCGGCGCAGCCGGCGATTTGCCAGTGCGCTCTATTATCGCGGGACCATGCTGACGCTTTTCCACCATCCGATGTTCGCCAGCTGCCGCTTCGTTCGCCTCGCCTTTGGCGAGTATGGCGAGGAACTGGCGCTGATCGAAGAGAAGCCGTGGACGCGGCGCAAGGAGTTCCTGGCGTTGAACCCGGCCGGCACGCTGCCGATCCTGCTCGCCGAAGGCGACGTGCCGATCGTCGGCGCAGTGGTCATTGCCGAATATCTCGACGAGACGCGCGGCGTACTCAAGCGCGACAAGCGGCTGTTCGCCGAGGATCCGATGGAGCGCGCCGAAATCCGCCGGCTGACCGACTGGTACCTCAACAAGGCGGAAAGCGAGGTTACCCGGCATCTGGTGCGCGAACGCGTTCTGAAGCCGGTCATGCCGGAAACGGCAGGCGGCGGATCGCCCGATTCGGCGGCGATCCGCGCCGCCCGCGCCAATATCCGCCAGCACATGAAATACACCAACTGGCTGGCCGGCACCCGTCATTGGCTGGCCGGCAACAAGGTCACCTATGCCGATCTCGCGGCGGCGGCAGCACTGTCGGTGCTCGACTATCTCGGCGAGATCGACTGGCGCGAACACAGCGCCGCGCGCGAATGGTATACAAGGGTGAAATCACGGCCTTCGTTCCGGCCGCTTCTGTCCGACCGGGTGCGCGGCCTGTCGCCGGTGTCACATTATGCGGACCTCGATTTCTGATACGGCAAAGCTGCGCGCGCTGATCGACCGCGAGGCGCGGAATGCCGGCTTCGACGCCGTTGCCGTCACCACGCCCGATGCGATTCCGCAGGCGCCGGAACGGCTGGCCGAATTCGTTGCCGACGGCTTTCACGGCTCGATGGGCTGGATTGCCGAAACGCTCGAGCGGCGAGGCAAACCGACGACGCTTTGGCCAGAGGTCCGCTCGATCATCGTGCTGGCGATGAATTACGGCCCCGACCACGACCCACGCGACATCCTGGCAAAGCGCGACCGCGGCGCGATCTCGGCCTATGCGCAGAACCGCGACTATCATGACGTGATGAAAGGCCGGCTGAAGGAGATCGCCGGCAAGATCGTGGCGCGCGCCGGCGGGGACGTGAAAGTGTTTGTCGACACCGCGCCGGTGATGGAAAAGCCGCTGGCCGAGGCGGCCGGCCTCGGCTGGCAAGGCAAGCACACCAACCTGGTCAGCCGAACGCATGGCTCCTGGCTGTTCCTCGGCACCATCTTCACGACGGCCGAACTGGTGCCGGACGCGCCTGAGGACGACCATTGCGGCTCCTGCCGCGCCTGTCTCGACGTTTGCCCGACGGACGCCTTTCCGGCGCCTTACCGGCTCGATGCGCGGCGCTGCATTTCATACCTCACCATCGAGAACAAAGGACCGATCCCGCATGAGTTCCGGGAAAGGATCGGCAATCGTATCTATGGCTGCGACGACTGCCTGGCCGCGTGCCCGTGGAACAAGTTCGCCCAAGCCGCTTCGGAGGCAAAGCTTGCCGCCCGCGCGGACTTGCGCGAACCGCCGATCGCCGAGCTGCTGCGCCTCGACGACGCTGCCTTCCGCGTGCTTTTTTCGGGCTCGCCGATCAAGCGCATCGGCCGCGCCCGTTTTATCCGCAACGTGCTGATAGCGGCCGGCAATTCCCAGGACTTGTCGCTGGCCGGCGCCGTTCGCGCGCTGCTCGACGACGCCTCGCCCCTGGTTCGCGGAGCTGCGGTATGGGCGCTGTCGCGGCTGGTGCCGGGTCGGGAGTTTGCCGAACGTGCCGCAGCCGCTTTGCAAGCAGAAGATGACGAGGCGGTGAGAGGCGAATGGCTTCTGGCCCTGCCAAAGCCGATCGAGGCACATACGTGACCAAACAGCAGATTTTCATCTTCGGCGCCGGTTATTCGGGCAAGGCCTTTGCCCGCGCCAACAAGGATGCCGACACAGCGATCTTCGGTACAACACGGTCGCTGGAAAAATTCGCGGCGCTGCGGCAAGCCGGTATCGTGCCGCTGCGTTTCGATGGCACGCTGACCTCCGAAATCGGCGATGCGCTTGGGAAGACAACCCATCTCGTCGTCTCGGTCGCGCCGGACGAGGCCGGCGACCCGGTGCTGGGTGCGGCTCGCGAGGTGGTCACGGCCAACATGCCGGAGCTCGAATGGATCGCCTATCTCTCGACCGTCGGCGTCTATGGCGATCATGGCGGAAATTGGGTGGATGAGGCCGCCGAATGCCGGCCAGTATCGAAGCGATCAGCGATGAGGGTTGCCGCCGAGCAGGACTGGCTGAAACTGGGCCACGACACCGGCCGGCCGGTGGCGATCCTGCGGCTTTCCGGCATTTATGGGCCAGGCCGCAACGCCTTGGTCAATCTGGAAAACGGCACCGCCCGCCGGCTGGTCAAGCCGGGCCAGGTGTTCAACCGCATCCATTGCGACGACATTGCCGGCGCGCTCTGGCATCTGGCCGAAGGCAATCGCGGCGGCATCTTCAACGTCACCGACGACCTGCCGGCGCCGCCGCAGGACGTCGTCGCCTATGCCGCCCGATTGATGGGCATTGAGCCGCCGCCCGAAATTCCGTTCGAGACCGCCCAACTTTCGCCCATGGCGCGGTCCTTCTACGGCGAGAACAAGCGTGTCGCCAACGCGGCGATCAAGGCGGCCGGCTTTGGGTTTCGCTTCCCCGACTACCGTTCGGCGCTCGACGCCATGTGGGCGAGCGGCGACTGGCGCGACGGCGAGGCGCGCAGCCCGATGAAACGGTCATGATCGATACGTTGCGCGGGGCGTGGTATGATGCGGTTCAAATCGCGGAGGGGTCCAGCTTGGGGAAGACGTTAAAGCGAGCCTTGCCCGGCAAAACACTGCTGCTTTCGGCAGCACTGGCCGTCGCCAGCTTGACAGCGCCGGCAACGCAGACGGCGGGCGCCGAGGAACGGGCAAAAGACCTGTTTGGCGCCAAAAGGCTGCCGGCGGTCGCAGCAGCGCAATCGATCGGCTTCTACTCCAAAGGCTGTTTTTCCGGCGGCGTCGCCCTGCCCATGGACGGCCGGCACTGGGAGGTGATGCGACCGTCGCGCAATCGCCGCTGGGGCCATCCGGCAATGATCGCGCTGATCGAGAAACTGTCGCGCGACGCCGCTGCCGACGGCTGGCCGGGCCTGTTGATCGGCGACATTTCGCAGCCGCGCGGCGGGCCGATGCTGACCGGCCATGCCTCGCACCAGATCGGCCTCGACGCCGACATCTGGCTGACGCCGATGCCCGACCGGAAGCTCTCGGCCGAAGAGCGCGAAAACATCAGCGCTACCTTGATGGTCGATGAAAAAACCCATCTGGTGAAGGACGGCCTGTGGACGCCGATGCACACGCGGCTGTTGAAGCGTGCCGCGAGCTATCCCGAAGTCGAGCGCATCCTGGTCAATCCAGGGATCAAGAAGAAGCTCTGCGACACGGTCAAAGGCGACCGCGGCTGGTTGCGCAAGGTCAGGCCGTTCTGGGGCCACGACTACCACTTCCACATTCGCATCGGCTGCCAGGCTGGATCACCCGACTGCAAGGCGCAGGAAGCGACGGCGCCGGGCGATGGCTGCGACCAGGCGCTGGCCTGGTGGTTCACCGAGGGGCCGTGGCGCCCCAACAAGAACCCGGACAAGCCGAAGGCACGCGACGTGATGACGATGGCGAACCTGCCCAGACAATGCCAGTTCGTGCTCGACGCGCCGGCTCCGCCCTCGGCCGAAGCAGTCACCTACTATGGTGACGGCGTACCGATCGCAGCAGAACCCGCTCTCGCGGCAGAGTCTTCGCCGCCGCCGACGGTCGCAGCCGGCGCGGCAGCGCTTCCGGCCTCGGCGAACGCCTTTGTGGCGACCCCCGAGATCGGCATTCCGCTGCCGCGGCCACGACCGGGGCACTGATGCGGGCAGCGTGTTTGCTGTCTGCATCCGTGCATCTCCACTTCGAAAACCGATTTCCCTTTTTGCGGTCATGCGCTAGTCAACGAGAGAACGGCGATACGCGTCGGGAACGGACGAGAGCATGCCAGGCGTAAGCGACGACGACACTCTGTTGCGATTTCCGATCCTGATCGGCGACATAGGCGGCACCAATGCGCGCTTCTCGATTGTGCTCGACGCAAATTCCGAGGCCGGCGAGCCGACGATCGTCCAGACCGTCAACTTCAATACGATAGACGAGGCGATCCAGTCGGCCGTGCTCGACCGCTCGTCGGTCCGGCCGAATTCAGCTGTGCTGGCGGTAGCCGGTCCTGTCGAAAGCGACGAGATCCCGCTTACCAATTGCCCATGGATCGTCAAGCCGAGACAGATGTTCGCCAGTCTCGGTCTCAGCGACGTCGTGGTGCTCAACGACTTCGAGGCGCAGGCGCTGGCTGTCGTCGCGCTCGGCGAAGAGCATATGGAAAAGATCGGCGGCGACGAGCCGGAACCGAATTCCGGGCGGGTGGTACTCGGCCCGGGAACCGGGCTCGGTGTCGCCGGGCTGGTTTATGCGCTGCATCACTGGATACCGGTACCCGGCGAGGGCGGCCATATGGATATCGGGCCGCGCTCGCCGCGCGATTTCCAGGTGTTTCCGCATATCGAGAAGCTCGAGGGCCGCATCTCCGGCGAACAGATCCTGTCCGGGCGCGGCCTGGTCAATGCCTACCGGGCGGTGGCCAAGGCGGACGGCAAGCCGTCGCCCTTTACAACGCCTGCCGAGGTCACCGCCGCGGCGCTGGCAAAGAACGATCCGGTGGCCGAAGAGGCGCTGTCGATCTTCGTCACTTGCCTGGGGCGTACCGCCGGCGATCTCGCTCTAGTGTTCATGAGCCGCGGCGGCGTGTTTCTCACCGGCGGCATCGCGCAAAAAATCCTGCCGGCACTACGCACCGGCAATTTCCGCGCCGCCTTCGAGGACAAGGCGCCGCACAGCGCCCTGATGCGCAGCATGCCGGTCTATGTCATCACCCATCCGCTGGCGGCGCTTTTAGGGCTGGCCGCCTATGCCAGAAATCCGTCGCTGTTCGGCGTGCAGACGGCGGGGCGGCGCTGGCGGGTCTAGGACACAAGCTGCGCCGCGACGAAGTTTCGCCGTCCCCGGCCATAGGCAAGCCGCCATCGGGGCGTTAAGAGGTTGCCGAATTGCAGCCCGGCCGAACCGAAACCACAAAGCGCTCCAACTTGACACTTCCAGCACCAACCAAAGGGAAAGTCCGTCCCAGCGAGATCGTGGCGGTGATCCGCCGCATCATCGCCGAAAACAGCCGCGATTATCGCTGGTATTATGTTCTTGCCGTGCTGTGCCTGGTGACGATCGCGGCGACGACCGCCTTCACCGCCTGGATCATGAAGGATGTCGTCGACCAGATCTTCTATAAGCAGCGCGGCGATCTTATCGCGCTGATCAGCGTGTCGATCCTGGCAGCCTTCATGCTGCGCGGGCTGGCCAGCTACGGCCAGGCAGTGACGCTGGCCAAGATCGGCAACAATCTGGTGGCGCGCTACCAGCGCCGCATCTTCGACCATCTAATGAAGCTCGGCGTCGGCTTCTTCAACGACACCCGCTCGGGCCGGCTCGCCGCGCAGATCAACGAGAACGTCAACGGCATCCGCGATCTCCTGTCGATGACGCTGACATCGCTGGCGCGCGATGCCGTGTCGCTTGTCGCGCTGGTCGGCGTCATGATCTGGCAGGACCCGGTGCTCTCGGCGATGTCGCTGCTGATCGGGCCGCCCTTGATCTACAGTGTGACCTATCTGATGCGTCGGGTGCGTCGCATCACGCGTGAATCGGTGCAGATCAACTCGCGGCTGATCGGCGCCATGCAGGAAGCGACGCAAGGCATCGCTATCGTCAAGGCCTTCACCTTGGAAGACGAGCTGTCGCGCCGCATCGGCGGCCTCGTCGCCTTCGCCGAGCAGCGGGCAAACAAGATCGCCCGCGTCTCGGAACGGCTGACGCCGATCTCCGACATGCTGGCCGGCTTCGCCGTCGCCGGCGTCATCGCCTATTCCGGCTACCGGGCGACCGTCGGCGGCCAGCCGCCGGGCGCCGTCGTTGCCTTCCTCACCGCCCTGCTGCTTGCCTATGATCCGGCCAGGCGGCTGGCGCGCATGCAGGTCGGTATGGAAAAGTCGCTGGTCAATGCGCGCATGATCTACGAGCTTCTCGACCTCGAGCCGCAGCAGGGTGACGTGCCAGGAGCCGCCGAGGCGAAATTCACCTCTGGCGAAGTGCGCTTCAACAACGTGTCCTTCCGCTATGTCGAAGGGGCGCCGGTCCTGCAGGATCTGAGCTTTGTCGCCGCCGCCGGCAAGGTGACCGCCATCGTCGGAGCCTCGGGCGCCGGCAAGACGACGCTGGTTGCGCTGCTGCAGCGCTTCCACGATGTCGAGTCGGGCAGCATCGAAATCGACGGCCAGGACATTTCAAAGGTCACCAAGCATTCGCTGCGCGGCTCGATCGCCTATGTCTCGCAGCAGCCCTATCTGTTCGAAGGCACCATCCGCGACAACATCCGGTACGGCAGGCTGAGCGCCACCGACGCAGAGATTGAACGCGCCGCCCAACAGGCCGCGGCACACGATTTCATTCGCCAGCAGCCGCAAGGCTACGACACGCCCGTCGGCGAGAACGGCGTGACGCTGTCGGGTGGCCAGCGCCAACGCGTATCGATTGCCCGCGCTATCGTTCGGCAGGCGCCGATCCTGCTGCTCGATGAAGCCACCTCGGCGCTCGACAACGAGGCCGAGGCCCGCGTCCAGGAAGCGCTGACCCATGTCATGGAAGGGCGCACTACCATTGTCATCGCGCACCGGCTGTCGACGGTGGTCAATGCCGACCATATCATCGTGCTGGAGCAGGGCCGGCTGGTCGAACAGGGCACGCATGCCTCGCTGATGGCCGACCCGCACAGCGTCTATGCGCGGTTCCATCGGGTGCAAGGCAGGAAAGGGCTGGGGCTTGTCGACGACGGCAAGCCAATCCAGACTGCGGCGCAAAATGTCCGCGCGAAAAAGGCGGCCGGGAGACATTCATGAGCGACACGCCGACCGTTAGTGAAATGGGCCTGGTGGTGGTGGGCGCGGCCGGCCGCATGGGCCAGGCGCTGATCCGCGCCATCCACACGATTCCGGGCGCCCGCGTCGCCGGCGCCATCGAGCGGGCCGGTTCGCCCCATATCGGCAAGGATGCCGGCGAGCTGGCCGGCGTCGGCAGGCTCGAGGTGGCGATCGGCGACGATCCGCTGCCGGCCTTCGCCAAGGCCGACGGCGTGCTCGATTTCACCACGCCGGCGGCGACCGTCGAATTCGCCGGCTACGCGGCGCAGGCGCGCATCGCCCATATCATCGGCACCACCGGCTGCTCGGCTGAAGACAATGCCAGGATCGCGGCAGCGGCGCGGCACGCGACGGTGGTCAAGTCAGGCAATATGAGCCTCGGCGTCAATCTGCTGGCGGTGCTGGTTGAGCAGGCGGCGCGCGCGCTCGATGCCGACGATTTCGACATCGAGATCCTGGAAATGCACCACCGGCACAAGGTCGATGCGCCGTCGGGCACGGCGCTGCTGCTCGGCGAGGCCGCCGCTGCCGGGCGCGGCGTAGCACTTGCCGGCAACGATGTTCGCGTGCGCGACGGCCATACCGGCGTGCGCAAGGCAGGCTCGATCGGTTTCGCCAGCTTGCGTGGCGGCTCGGTGGTCGGCGACCACAGTGTGGTGCTGGCCGGTACCGGCGAGCGCATCACGCTTGCCCATCATGCCGAGGACCGGGCGATCTTTGCCCGCGGCGCGGTCAAGGCAGCCCTGTGGGCGCGCGGCCGCAAGCCGGGCCTCTATTCGATGCGGGACGTGCTCGGCCTGACAAGCTGATCCACAGATTTGGCTGATCCACAAGATTTGGCTGATCCACAAGATTTGAAGGAGCAAATATGTCGAGAACTCTCGTGCTCGTGCGCCACGGCCAGAGCGAATGGAACCTGAAGAACCTATTTACCGGCTGGCGCGACGTCGACCTGACCGAACTGGGTCATGCCGAGGCCAAGGCGGCCGGCGCCAAGCTCAGGGCGCGCGGCATGAAATTCGACATCGCCTTCACGTCGTCGCTGATCCGGGCGCAGAAGACCTGCCAGCATATTCTCGACGCCGTTGGCCAGAGCGATCTCGAGACCATTCGCGACCAGGCGCTGAACGAGCGCGACTATGGCGATCTCTCCGGCCTCAACAAGGATGATGCGCGCAAGAAATGGGGCGAGGAGCAGGTGCATGTCTGGCGCCGCTCCTATGACGTGCCGCCGCCCGGCGGTGAAAGCCTGAAGGACACCGGCGCGCGCGTCTGGCCCTATTACCTGCACGATCTGCAACCGCATGTGCTGCGCGGCGGCACGGTGCTGGTGGCGGCGCACGGCAATTCGCTGCGCGCGCTGATCATGGCGCTGGACGGCAAATCGGGCGAGGAGATCGTCAAGCTCGAGCTCGGCACCGGCGTGCCGATCATCTACACGCTCAACGCCGATTCCACGGTGGCGTCGAAGGAAGTGCTGGAGCATTGAGCCGGAGAAGGAACGCGGCTTTCAAAAAAGCGCGTTGACACTCATCCCTCGCCCGCTTAATGAGCGCGCACCAGCCCAGATGGCGGAATTGGTAGACGCGCACGGTTCAGGTCCGTGTTCCGCAAGGAGTGGAGGTTCGAGTCCTCTTCTGGGCACCATCATCTTGTAAGTACCTGATTTCATTCAGGTCCTGATTTTGCTTTTCCAGTTCGGCCCAGTTGTAACAGTGACTGTTATAGTCGGGGCTCGAACAGAATGGCGAAACTGCCCGAACGGTTGATGGCGCGAAGCGGCACTTTTTACTGCCGGATTTGGGTTCCCACGGACATTGCTCCTATATACGGGCGTAAAATCGTGGTCCGGTCCTTGCGCACAAAAGATTTGAAAACAGCGAAATCACGTCTCGCTCGCAAGAGCGTCGAACTGGAGAGCCGGTTTGACGAGATTCGCGCTGAACAAATCGCCGGCGACGATCTTGGCGCTGCTGCGCCACCAGACTCCCGAACGATCCGTGCTCGCTTCTTCGACATTGCCCGCGAGCACGCCATCGCGGCGAGCGATCGTGAGTTCTCCCGCCGTGCGGCGCTCTTCAGCCAGGCGACCGAAGCTCCCGCCCGGTTCTGGCATGGCGAGTTCGGACCTCTGCCGGTGCCGGCCGACTTTGGGCACGACGAAGAGGACGCTTACACCTACTTCGACCACCTCGTCGCCGAAGGCGATCTCGAAAAAGTCATCGCCTTCATCAACCGCTTTCGTCTCCAGATGCGGATCGAGACTTTGCAGAGCATGCGGGCGACCGGGAACCTTGGTGAATTCGTCGCGATCGCAGAGAACCGCATTGCCGGAATCAGCCGTTCGGATGCGATCGCTCTTGGCCGATTGATGCTTGAGGACGAACTCGACGCGCTTCGGGCAATCGCCGAGGGGCAGCCTGATCCTTCGCTGGGCGATCTTCGTGCAGCCAATTTTCGGCAGGTGGAAAATCCTGAGGCGCTTAGCTTGGGCCGTTCCCTGCCGCCGGTACCAACCGCCAAGCCGATCTCGCTCGACGAAGTCTTCGAGCGTTGGGAGGCGGAAACCGATCCGAGTGCCAGCACACTGTCCAGCTGGCGCGGCATCATGCGCCACCTGAAGTCATTCGTCGGCGACAAGGCGGACGACATTAATTGCATCGCCGCCGAAGATATCGTCGGCTGGAAAGACAAGCTCGTCAAAGCCGACAAGGCGGCGGCAACCATCTCGCGAGGCTATCTCGGCTGCGCCCGTGCGCTGTTCAGGTTTGCGGTGGCGAACAAGCTGGCGGCGGCCGATCCCTGCGAGCGAGTCAAGCTCACGCGCAAGATGAAGGCGGGCAAAAAGATGCTGGGCTACAGCGGCGAAGAGGTGGCTCGTCTGCTGGACCTGGCCAGCAATGCTTGTGACCCTTGGAAGAAGTGGCTCCCCTGGCTGGCCGCCGCGACGGGCTCTCGAATTGGGGAGGTCGCGCAGCTCCACGGCAGTCATGTGTTTGAGGAAAACGGATACCAGGTCGTCAAGATCATGCCCGCAAGCGATGCCGGCAGCCTCAAGAATGCCGAAAGCGAAAGGACGGTGCCGATCCACCCGGCACTCCTTACAGCTGGATTCCTGGAATTCGTGGCAGAGAAGGGACAGGGTCCGCTCTTCTATGGCCGCTCGTCAGGCGATCCAAAGCGAAAGCACGCCTCGAAGGGCGTTGCCAACCGGCTGGCCACATGGATTCGAGCGAACGGGTTTTCCGATCCACGCAAAGCGCCCAATCACGCGCTGAGGCACTGGTTCAAGACCGAAGCGTCAAGGGTTGGCATTTCTGACAGCGTGGCAGACGCTATCCAAGGCCACACCAACAGCAGTTCCTCGGGTGTGTACAGGCATATCGGCTTGGCGCTGATGGCATCAGCGCTCGAGAAGATCGAACTGCCGCCGCGCCGCGGCGTGTCCTTAGATGCTTAGAGCTACACGTCTGCGCTGGAGCAAGCTCGCAACCTCATGATTGCGCCAAGAGCATCATCGCCGAACCACTACTCAGACGTAGCGTTTGGGCCGGAACCGGGGTGGCAAATCAGAGATGGACCGGGCGATAGTGCGCTTTCGCAGGCCTCGCTCCGTGGCGTGCGGGTATTTCACCACCGCCGAAATACGCCTAGTCCGGCAGGCCCGCCAGACGCCAGCCATCAACAAACGGCTGCGCAGTGCTCATGCTCTTAAAGGGTGAGTTCGCCGCCCAATCAGCGGACCTCCAATTTGGGTTGCCGGCAAGAAATAGGCGGGCTTCCTTCTGTGCCTCAGAAACGCGGCCGGCAAGGGCAAGTGCGGCAATCAGATGCTCCCTCGAACCCGTCCCGTAGGTTTCTTCCCGGCTCAAGGACGAAACAGCTTCTTCGTAGTGACCGGCGGAAATTTGCGCCATTCCCATGATCCAGAAATACCAACCGGGTGGACGAGGATTTAAACGCAGCGCCTCTGCACAAGCGGTCAGCGCCGCTTCCGGCTTGCCTAAGTAGATTTGAAGCTCCCCCATCCATGCAACCGCATCTGCATTGTTGGGATTTAGCCGAACGGCAGCATCGAATTGGAATTTTGCTTCATCCCAATTGCGCTCATTAAGCTGAACGCAGCCCAGAATCCTGCGAGCGTGGGAATCGCCAGGATCGATTTCCACGGCCCGTTGTGCGTGCATCAGAGCCTTTGCGCGGGCGGGTATCGGTGGTTCGCCCCAAATAATCCAGCCAAATAGCAGTGAGATGGCAAGATTGCTGTGCGCTTCGCAGTAGTTTGGATCGATCTGAACGGCACGTTCCAAATCAGCACACGCCTCACTGTTGTCTGATCTCGAAATGTTCCATTTGCCTCGCGACCTAACACAAAGATCATAGGCTTCGAGATTTGACGGTCGGGAACGGGCAACAATGTTCCTTTCACTGAGCTTGCCAGAAATCGCTTCAACAACGCGTCGCGTGACCTCGTCCTGAACGTCGAAGATGTCGGCGATTTCGCGGTCGAACCGTTCAGCCCAGATGTGATTGCCGCCTTCCGACCCATTGATTAGCTGCACGTTAACACGCAAACGCTTGTCGGATCGCCGTGCGCTGCCCTCAAGTATGTACTTGACCCCTAGATCGCGAGCGATCTGACGGACATCACTAGGCTTGCCCTTGTAGGCGAAGGTGGAGTTGCGGGCGATTACGAAGAAGCCCGGTACGTTGGAGAGATCGGTGATGATGTCCTCTGTCAGCCCGTCGGTAAAGAACTCCTGTTCGGCGTCGCCGCTCATGTTGATGAAGGGCAGCACGGCGATGGACGGCTTGTCGAGAAGCGCGAGCGAGGCCGGTGTGGCTCCGGTTAAGACAGGTGGCTCGCGACGCGCAGGCGTACCGACCTCCAGCGCATAAACACGCATCGGCTCAGCAATGTTCTTAAGGACTCTCTCGCCGAGATCACAAATCGCGAGGTCGTGCCGGCTCCGCACCTGACGGTAGGCATCTTCAGACAGGCAGATGGTTCCTGGCTTCGCTATGCCCTCCAGACGAGCAGCGATATTGACGCCATCGCCCATCAAGTCGCCATCCGCTTCCTCGACAACATCGCCGATATGAATACCGATGCGCAGTTCAATTCGACGCTCTGCCGGCAATCCGGAATTGCGCTCGAGCATCCCTACCTGCAGCTCCATAGCGCAGCGGACCGCGTCAACGCCGCTCCGAAACTCGCACAGCACGCCATCGCCGGTGCTCTTCACGACCCGACCCCGATGAACTGCAATGGTCGGATCGACGAGGTCGCTTCGCAGCGTGCGGATGCGAGCGAGCGTACGATCCTCGTCACTCGCCGTCAGACGGCTGAAGCCGACGATGTCCGCCACCAGGATTGCCGCGAGCTTGCGTACTTCGGTCATTGCATGCCCATACCCGAACCTATCACAGCTGCGGACGGATGCCGCGCAGTTTGTGGCCAGCGAGATACCCTCCAATCAGTTCCGCATACGGACGAAGAAGCACAGCTTTGGGTAGTGAACGGAGTGACCTCTCTCGATGAGCGGTTGCACGATCACAATCGGGCCGATGCGCCAAAGGCGCTTTTCAGACAGGTAGCCTTGTGGGTCATGATTGCAGAATGTCAGCTTCCGGGTAATCGTCACACGATAGCCGCCGTTCGGTCGCCCTCGAGCGTCAGGCGGCGGTCGCACCTTCCCGGTCATTCAACCTGCAATTCTTGGGTCCAAGTGGGGACCGTCTGCTCGCGACAGCAGAGTCCCCAGTTGGCCGTTTGCAGCCGCCATCACCAGCAGGTGGAGAACGGCGCGTCTGTACATTGCGCTTAAACAAACCTTCGCTGCGGCGATTCGCCAGCGCTAGTTCAGGCAATACTCCAATTCGAGTCTGTCGACCCTCTGCGTGGGGTGTTAAGGGAATGTCACGGACTTTGCGTAAGTCATTGGAGAGAAAATTAAATGGCAAACCAGCTTGCGTTAAGTCCCGTACAGCTTCCTTCAGTCGCAACTTTTTCTGCGCCTATGCTGGCCGCTCTCACTTCGGCCTTAGGCATAGATCGTTCGGTGCTGGCTTCGGATAGCCAGATTCAAAACGCGTGGCAAAATCTTCCCCAATTGCTGAGCAATATCCCACCGCACCTGCGGACAGAGGGCGTCATGCGCATGTGCGTGGCAGTCGCTACCGGTCTCTTCGACTCTGCGATAAACTATGCTTGGAACGCAGCTGTCGTTGAATTGCGCGATAAAGTCCGTCGCTTCGGCATCCATATCATTCCGCAAATTATAGATAAGGACTTCGATGAGAAGAAGCTGCTCGACATGCAGGACGCAGAGCTGCTGACTCTTTGCCTGAAATTGAATCTGATATCCGAGACGGGCTACTTCATGCTCGACCAGTGTCGCGACATCAGAAATAACTTTTCCGCAGCCCACCCCGTAATCGGCAATATCGATGAATATGAGTTCATTAGTTTCCTTAACCGATGCAGCCGCCACGCGCTCAGCGATGAGCAAAACATGGCGGGTGTGGATATCAAGGAATTCATGACCGCGCTAAATGCCAGCGGTTTTTCGCCAGAACAGATGCAAATATGGTGCCATCGTATTACGCAGACCTTCAATGCTCAGCGCGATGCTATATTCGGTATGCTCCATGGCATATACTGTGACCCTTCAAAAGAAGAGCATTCAAGGGTTACAGCCATTAGCGTCTGCAATCATTTCTCTCCTTCATTTTCGCCGAGCTCTATTTCATTGCTCATAAATCAGCATCACAAATATCAGGCGAAAGGCGAACAAGAGCGCTTCAAGGCTTCGCAGGCATTTTTTGAAAATCTTAAAATTATCGGCCTTCTTTCCGAAACAGAGCGCCACGCGCTTATTTCTGCTGCCTGCAAAAACCTAATGACCATTCATCAGGGCATAAACAATTTCTACAATGAAGGTCCTTTTGCCGAACGCGTCGCCAATCTGTCCGAAGGACACCAAATACCAGAGACGGTGAGACGAGAGTTTGTTGAAACAGTCCTAACTTGTTCAGTCGGCAACCCCTATGGCACGGCCAATGCCGCAGACATTTATTATATGCAGATGATCAAAGGATTTTCGCCGCGGGAGATACAAGTAATGTTCGAACTTGTTTCGTCTCACACAGTTCTAGCTGGACGCATTTCTTCTCACCCCCGGTGCAGGGCGAAGTTCAAAGCAATTGTTCAATCTCTTCAAGCCAGTAGCATACCGACCAGATCCAGGTCCATTTATGACAAATGGCTTCAATCATAGAAGTCGACATGGGAGTTATTTTGGACAAAATCCTGCTGCTTGCCGAGCAGCTTCGCTGCGCCGCCGTTGAACTGCGGCTCGATCACCCGCTGCATAATAGGATTGCATTGATACTTGTGGTAACGCTATCGAATTGATGGCGCGCTATTCGCTCATCATCTATCCAAGCTTCGGAGGCGGCTATCTCCGCAGCCTCAAGCACAGCGAGTCAGCGCCAGAGCGCGCGCGCAGCCAAAGGCTGGAAGATCGCATTGTCATGCTCGTTCATGTCAACGAGCTGTTGCAGTCCGAAGCGGATATCGTGCTGGCGGCTTATGAACTCGCAATGCGGCCTATCATGGGGGCGGCGGCGCATACCTCCGCCCCTCTGTATCGCCTACTATCGTTTCGCGTGTCAGTGTCTGACTCTCTGACTAATGGGATTTCATAGTTGGGTGAGCAATTTCGCATTCACCGAGATTAGCCGTCCTTGGGAAATCACGGCCCGCTAGGGGGGCGGAAGGTGCCTATCCGCTTTCGGGGTCGCCAAAGCTCATATCGGACGGTCAGATCGAATACCCATCGTCGTTCTCCTTTGGCCAAAGCTGCCAAGAAGAAACAATATAGGCATGAGAAGCTGGGGCCGTATACCACCTGGGGAAGCCGACATCCTCGTCGCCAGTTTAACGAAGGACAGACTTGTGGAACGCAGCGCTAGGGGAGCAACGTTCCCGGCTCAGCGGGGAGTGATTGTCCAGAGCGACAATGCGCCCTTTTGGCCCTGCCATTCCTGCCCCACCCTGGTGAACCCTGACCTCTGAAGGTTGTTCCCTATGGTGTTGCTGTCGGTCGTGGCGAAGGCAGGCTCACGGATCTCCTTGGCGATCGCGTCGACAAGGCCGCCCGAGAGCCGTCTGCCCTTCATGTCTTCGGCGACTACGACATAACCCAGCTCCGGTGCAGTCTCGTAGCCGGCGATCGGAACGCCAGCAGCGGCGAACTTATCCTCCCGATACTTTTGGTTGGAGGCCTTCAGCGCTGCAACGCCAACGATGCGATCGGTTGCCTTGACGCGAAGTAGCGCGATCTTCCGCGTCCGTTTCAGCCGCGGGATAATTTCCTCCATGTTGCCTTCGATGGCGCCGCCCTCGTCCACGAGCCGAGCCACCGAGAGCTGGTCGTCCGAGTTGAGCTCGCCGAAGACACCGGACCAGGGATATGTTTCGTTTTCAACCATAAGAATTGCTCGTTCAAAGAGGGCGCGGCTCGGCCTTGCGGGTGAGACGCCTCACGTGGGCTTGGGTCGGTAGTAAATAGCATCGAGCATAGCGACGCGCGCGTCCCACAGCTCCATCTCCCGTCCTGTCGGGCGCGGGGCGTTGTACCAGGGCGACTGCTGGCTCGGCTCGATCACCCGGTCCCGGTAGTTTTCGAGCTTGATCGTGGTGGGCGCGAACGCAAGTGCAGCGGCGAGGCCTGCCGTGTTGCCACCGTTCATGCAGACGAAGATGTCGGGGCGTTTCATCGCGAGGAGCCGGGTTGCCGGAGCAAGACGCGCGGTTCGCGAGGATCCCGCGAAGGCGTCGTGAATGCCGCAACGTAGTAGTCGAACTGTGCCTTGGTGAGGTCCCCACGCTTCGGGATTGCGTCGAGCGCTGCAGCCAGCGCCTGGTCTTCCAAGCCGATCAGCTCGGCAAACGTGCCTGCACCTCCCATCGACCCGAACCAGCCCCAATCCAGACCGTCGAGGCCCGCACCCTCAGCTTCTACACGACCGAGGACGCCCGCGACGCCATTCGCTTCGGCCGCTGACAGGTTGGCGAATGAGCGCGTCTTGGAGAAGATTTGCTGGAACGCGCGTACCAGCTTCATACGCTTTGTGAAGTCGTGATGCAGGTCCTGCCGGGCGAGTTTGGCAAACTCCGTCCATGGCATGATGCCGAGCGGTGAATTGACGCCTTTCCAGTCCTTGCCTTCGCCCGGCAGCACCGGATTTTTGGGCCTCGGGGTGCTGTCGGCAGCCTTAGATTGGCGGCGATAACTGTCGGCCAATGGCTGAGTGATTGGGAGGCGCAGCGGCTTGTAGAGATCGAGCTGCTGCCGGACTTGCTCGAAGAAGGGATCGTTAGCCGCCCCTTTGACGTAGACACTTGCCTCCAGGTTCGGGCCGAGGCCACCCTTCGTGAAATTGGCACTGCCGACGATCGTCTCAGCCTTGGTGCCGGACTGAAAGTAGAAGATCTTGGGGTGGAAGCAGCCCGGGCGGTTCTTCGCAACGAAGGCGTTCGGAATGTCGACGAAACAGTCGATGAGATCGGGATCGGTCGCGGAGAAGTCAACGCCTAGAAGGACGGATTCATATTTGTTTCTGTTCGCGGGGAGCGTCTCGGCAAGCGGCATGATGCCGCCCCAAGCGACCGCGATCGAAATACGATCCTGCCCCTCGATGAGCGCCGAGAGACGGCGCGCGGTCGATTTCGCGTCCACCAGTGATATTTGCATGCTCCGCCTTGCCCTTGCTTCGTCTCTCGGCCACGCTTAGCTGGATCCTCCCAGATCGGCGTACAGTTTCAGTATACGCGCTTTAAAGAATAGCCAAAGAAGACCCGCTTCGCGGTTCGGATCATGCGCCATTTCCGACGGTTTCAGGCCGGCAAACAAACAACTCGAACGACCGAGAAGCGGCGTAAAACCGGAATTTGCTGGAAGCTAACGGTTGGCTGTCCCTAATATGGGTGCCGGATATCGATACTCGCTGCATGCAAAAGGGATACGTCCTTCAATGCTTCGATGGAAGATTAACTTGCTCGATGATGGTACTGTCTTCACTCGGGATGGTGAGTATTTGGGTACCTGGCAATCTGACGAGAATGACCACCCGAGCTTTACGCCGGATCGGGAATCCGAGGCGATTTTCTTTGACGTCCATGTGGGGTCCCTTTGCGATCGCATAGAGCAGTGGCGGCAAAGTAGTGCTAGCACTACTTTGGCAGATTTTTAGCGGAGAGGGTTCTGCGGCAGTGGGGACAACGGATTGGGGGCGGCTGCGCGAGCGCGGTGAGGATGGCTTGCCTGACGGCGGGTAGGCTCGGTTGGGGCGGCGGGCCGAGGATTCTTTTTTCCCCCTCCCGCTTGTTTGAGGCGGCGAGATTGCAGGAAGGCGTAGGCGATCATCGTCAT
>NZ_JAMYVA010000064.1:0-22966 GCF_040323505.1 Mesorhizobium sp. M0040 | reverse complement strand
CCCGAGGCACAAATCCCCATAGGCAATCGCCTGCGGCCCGCGGGTTCCTGCATCAGAGACTTTCGTACGCCTGACGGCACCCGAAACCCTTCAGCAATGTCGGCCGTTAAAGTTAGTTGTGCCACCGCCTTACAGCGGACATCACCGGCGACCGCGCTTGAGGGCGTAGTTGCGCCAGGAGCGGTCATTCGATGTTCTGCCGTTGAACGGCTTCATTCGCCAGTTTAGCGGAAATTGGGCGACAGGATGGTTGCCTCAACAGGGAAGTTCGAAACCCTCTTGGTCCGCGAATCCCGCTGATTGCACGCTGCGGTGCGATATTCTGCAAGATAGCCACCCAACCAACGCCGATAGCCGCATTGCTCTCGACAAGAGCACTCCTGCCGCAGACCACCTAGCTGGCAGACACTTGGCTGATCCCGGCATCGACCCAGGCACGCGTCTGCTCAAGCACTTCATCCGAGAGCGCGGGATCGTCGATCGCCCGGGCGAGGATTACTGCCCCCACCATCGCTGCCCAGCTTCCGATCGCTGCGCGGCGTCTGTCTGCCGGATCCAACTCCGGGAGCGCCTTGCCGATACGGTCGATCTGCGATCGTAGGCCTTCCGTCATGGCCGAGCGTGCAGCCGGGGTCTGATGGCGGATGGCTGCGGCAAGGCCCGCCGTCGGGCAACCGCCGGCGCAGTTGTCGCGATGCCGGGGCGAAAGATAGGAACCTACATAAGCGCGAAGATCGCCCCCTCCGCCTGAGTCCGCGGCGAGGACGTGGGCAAGGGTCTGCGCGATCAGGTCGTCCTTCGAACTGAAATGGCCATAGAAGCCGCCATGGGTGAGCCCGGCGGCCTTCATCACTTCCGCCACGCTGACCGCGTCGAACCCCTTCTCGCGAAACAGCCGGCTGGCCGCATCCAATATCCGGTGACGGTTCTCCGCCATCTGCTCTCGACTGACCTTCATTTCAAAATTCTCCGTCGGCCCCGTTGACATTTACATGATGCCCATCATATTTAGCCGCAATCATGATGATCGTCATGAATATAGGTTCCATCAGAGAAAAGAGCAATGCCATGACCACCATTCCATCAGTCCTCATCACCGGCGCCTCCACGGGCATCGGAGCTTCCTATGCCGAACGGTTCGCCCGCCGCGGACACGACCTCGTGCTGGTTGCCCGTGACGTGGCACGAATGGAGGCACTGGGAGCCCGGCTCCGTCAGGAAACTGGCGTTGCGATCGACATCATCCAGGCTGATCTTACGCAGCCTGCCGAGCTTGCAACGGTAGAGACGAGGCTGCGCGATGACGCCCGCATCGGGATTCTCGTCAACAATGCCGGAACAGCCATCGGCGGAAGCTTCATCGAGCAGAGTACCAATGACGTCGCCCGGCTCGTTGCGCTCAACACGACCGCGCTTCTGCGACTTGCCAGCGCCATCGCCCCGCGACTTGCGAAGGCGGGTGCAGGGGCGATCGTCAACATCGGTTCCGTGGTCGGGCTGGCGCCGGAGTTCGGCATGACGGTCTACGGCGCAACCAAAGCCTTCGTGCTGTTTCTGTCGCAGGGGCTCAGCCTCGAGCTTGAGCCGAAGGGCGTCTACGTCCAAGCCGTGCTGCCCGCCACGACGCGAACCGAGATCTGGGGCCACGTCGGCGCCGACATCAACACGCTCTCCAACGTGATGGAGGTGGACGATCTGGTTGACGCGGCGCTGGTCGGCTTCGACCGCCGCGAACCGGTGACCATCCCGCCACTCCCCGATGCCGGTCAGTGGGACGCGCTTCAGGCCGCGCGCCAGGCCATGCTTCCGAACTATCGGAACGAACATCCCGCCGAGCGGTACCGCAAGGTCGCCTGAGCACCAACGAATCCATTTGATAACGACCTCGTCGCGGCGGGGACAAACAAGGTGACCTATGACCAACAAAGCACTTTTTGAGCCTTATTCTCTCGGCTCGCTGACGCTCTCCAATCGTATCGTCATGGCGCCCCTCACGCGCAATCGCGCTGGCCCGGCCTTCGTTCCGGGCGATCTCGCCGCCGAGTATTACGGCCAGCGGGCCTCCGCCGGCCTGCTGATCTCCGAGGCCACGCAGATCTCGCGGCAGGGACAAGGTTACCAGGACACGCCCGGCATCTATTCTCAGGCTCAGATCGACGGCTGGCGAAAGGTCACGACCGCGGTGCACGCCAAGGACGGGCGGATTTTCCTGCAGCTCTGGCACGTCGGCCGCGTCTCGCACGTCGATCTGCAGGAGAACGGCGCCGCGCCCGTCGCGCCCTCGGCAATCCGGGCCGCGACCAAGACGTTCGTGAACAACGGCTTTGTCGAGGTTTCGGAGCCCCGCGCGCTGGCGCTCGACGAGCTTGCGGGGATCGTCAACGATTTCCGGCAAGCAGCCGCGAACGCCATTGAGGCCGGCTTCGATGGCGTCGAGATTCATGGCGCCAACGGCTATCTGCTGGACCAGTTCGCCAAGGACGGTGCCAATGTCCGCACGGATGCTTATGGCGGATCGGTCGAGAACCGCGCCCGGCTGATGCTGGAGGTTGCGACTGCGGTGGTCGAGGAGATCGGCGCAGAGCGCACCGGCATCCGGATTTCGCCCGTCTCGCCCGCCAACGGCGTCTCGAGCAGCGCCCCCCAGGCGCAGTTCGACTATATCGTCGATCAACTCGATGCTTTGGGCATCGTCTATATCCATGTCGTCGAGGGCGCCACGGGCGGATCGCGCGATGTCGCGCCGTTCGACTTCGGATCGCTCCGCCGGCGCTTCAACAATACCTATATCGCCAATAACGGCTATGACCTCGACCTCGCGGCGTCGCGGCTCGCCGAGGGCAAGGCGGACCTCTTCGCCTTCGGGCGCCCGTTCATCGCCAATCCCGACCTTGTGGAACGGCTGAAGACGCGCACGCCGCTGACGGAGTTCACCTCGGCGACGCTCTATGGCGGCGGCTCCGCTGGCTATACCGACTATCCCGCGATCGCCGCCTCAAGCCGCCCATGAGCTATCGGAGGGCGGCGCCTGCGAGGCAGCCATCCCACGTGACAGCAGCGCCTCAGGGCATCTCTCTGGCGCTCCGCTCGAACTGGTGTCCAAACCCAGGGATTCAGGAGGGCCATGGAGGGCTATAGCATAGACGTTAGCTCCTCTGGTCCGCCCAGGACCAGCCAGGCGAGATTCGTAGCACGTCGTACGTTCGCTTTACAGGCGCAAGCGGACCCATTCACCGTGATTTCGACTGTCGTGAATGGGTCAGATCGCGTCGATGCATGGGGGCGCCTGAACGTCCGCTTCTCACATTCCAAGCCTCCAAGCCGCAAGTCCGCTTCCGGCCCCGAACAAGACGTTCATCGAAGCGCCGCAGAACGTCCGCTATTTGCGCTACCTGCTCGTTCCGATCGATGAGACGAATGGCATCTCGGCCATTCTCGGGAGCTAGCTGATTCACCTCGGCGGTGATTCCGAACCGAAGGTCAGCGCCGCAAGATGAAACCGGTTTCGGAAAAGATCTAACAGGAAGTGCCGGGCCCTGGTCAGACCGGCCGCACCAGAACGTGCTTCTTCTTGCCGAGCGACAGTTTCGCGACGTTTCCCGGCCCAAGGTCCTGCAGCGTCACCATCCTGCGATCGTCGGAAACTGGCTGGTCGTTGAGGCGCACGGCGCCGCCCTGGATATGCCGCCGTGCCTCGCCGTTGGACACAGCCAGCCCGGCGGTGACGAACAGCGACAATATGCCGACGCCGGCTTCAAGATCGGCCCTGCCCACCTCGACGGTTGGCAGTGTTTCGGCCAGCGCCCCTTCTTCGAACGTCTTACGCGCCGTTTCGCTGGCCTCCTCTGCCGCCTCGCGGCCATGCAGCATGGCGGTGATTTCGGTGGCGAGGATCTTCTTGGCTTCGTTGATCTCCGAGCCGCCGAGCCGTTCGAGGCGTGCGACCTCGGCGAGTGGCAGGGTCGTGTAGAGCTTCAGGAAACGGCCAACGTCGGCATCCTCGGTATTGCGCCAGTATTGCCAGAACTCGTACGGGCTCAGCATCTCCGCATCGAGCCAGACCGCGCCCGAGGCCGACTTGCCCATCTTGGCGCCGGAGGAGGTGGTGAGCAGCGGCGTCGTCAGCGCATAAAGCTGCGCGCCTTCCATGCGATGGCCGAGATCGATGCCGTTGACGATGTTGCCCCACTGGTCGGAGCCGCCCATCTGCAGCCGGCAGCCGAGGCGTTTGTAGAGCTCGACGAAGTCGTAGGCCTGCAGGATCATGTAGTTGAATTCGAGGAACGACAGCGACTGCTCGCGGTCCAGCCGGAGCTTGACCGAATCGAAGGCCAGCATGCGGTTGACCGAAAAATGCCGGCCGACATCGCGCAGGAAATTGACGTAGTTGATGTCCATCAGCCAGTCGGCATTGTTGATCATGACGGCGTCGTTCGGGCCGCTGCCGAATTTGAGGTAGGGCGTGAAGTTGCGGCGGATGCCGGCGAGATTGTCCTCGATGTCCTGCGGCGTCAAAAGCTTGCGCGCCTCGTCCTTGAACGACGGATCGCCGATCATCGAGGTGCCGCCACCCATCAGCGCGATTGGCCGGTGGCCGGTCTGCTGCAGCCAGTAAAGCATCATGATCTGGATCAGCGACCCGGCATGCAGGCTCCTGGCGGTGGCGTCGAAGCCGATATAGGCGCTCACCGTTTCCGTGGCGAAAAGCTGGTCGAGGCCGGCATCGTCCGAGGTCTGGTGGATGAAACCGCGCTCGCTCATCGTGCGCAGGAAATCGGATTTGAAGGCGGACATTTTCTTTCCCGAAAAGCTTCCGGCCGAACGCGGCTCGGCTATGCATGAAGGCGGGCGTTTAGCACTCAAGCGCGATCAGCAAAAGTGGAATCCGGTTTTGCGTCCGATCGCGCTTCGGATGGGTTTGCGCGATCAGCAAAAGTGGAATCCGGTTTTGCGACACCCTCTTGCCTTCTCCCCTTGTGGGAGAAGGTGGATTGGCGCGCAGCGCCAAGACGGTTGAGGGGTGTTGGACGGAGTGCCGTCGTTGCAAGCTGGAACACCCCTCATCCGACCGCGCTTCGCGCGGCCACCTTCTCCCACAAGGGGAGAAGGGAGAACCCCCAAGCGTGCGGCCTGCTTGCGTCCTCGTTTCGGCTGGCGTAATGAGGCGCCGCCAACGGGTTTCATCCGCTGGACCGCGCGGCATCGATCGAATGCCATATCCTGTGACAGAGTCGAGATGCCGGAGATATCCATCGTCATTCCTTGCCGGAACGAGGCGGCGAACCTGCCGCTTCTGCTCGACGAGATCGGCGCCGCGATGGCCGGGCGCGACTTCGAGGTCATCGTCGTCGACGATGGCTCGACCGACGACACGCCTTCGGTGCTTGCCGCACAAGCAGCGCTTCGCCGGTTTCCGCTGCGCCATCTCAGGCATGAAAAATCCGCCGGCCAGTCGCTCTCGGTGCGCTCGGGCGCCTGGGCGGCGCGCGGCGATATCGTCGCCACCATCGACGGCGACGGCCAGAACGACCCCGGTTATATCCCAGTGTTGATCGACGCGTTGCGGCAGGCTGGTCCCGAAGTCGGGGCCGCGCAGGGACAGCGTCTGAAGCGCCGCGACAGCAAGATCAAGCAACTGGCGTCGCGTTTCGCCAACGGGCTGAGAAAAGCCATCCTGCACGACGAGACGCGGGATACCGGCTGCGGCCTCAAGGCGATCCACACCGACATTTTGCGGAAATTGCCGTTCTTCGACGGCACCCACCGCTTTGTTCCGGCGCTGGTCATCCAGGAGGGCTACCGCGTCGTCCATTGCGACGTCGTCGACCGCTCCCGCCGTCACGGCAAATCGAATTACGGCATCTTCGATCGCGGCCTGCAGGGCGTGCTCGATCTTGCCGGCGTCTGGTGGCTGCGCCGCAGGCGCCGCAGAATGCCCAAAGTAGAGGAAATCAGGCATGGGTAACGTGCTTCAGGAATTGGCGACCTGGCTTCACGATGTTTTCGTCAAGCAATTCGATGCCTGGGTTCTGCTCGGCTTCGTCGCCCAGTTCTTCTTCACGATGCGCTTTCTGGTGCAGTGGGTGGCGTCGGAAAAGGCCAAGCGCAGCGTCGTGCCGATCGCCTTCTGGTTCTTTTCGCTGTTCGGCGGCGGCCTGCTGCTGATCTACGCCATCCAGCGTCAGGATCCGGTGTTCATCGCCGGCCAGGCCATGGGCCTGTTGATCTATATCCGCAATCTCTGGCTGATCGCCAACGAGCGCAAGACGGCGATGACGAAGGTCGATTGAGCCCTCGACCGGCCTGAAACCGGTCGAGCAAGCAATCCAGATTACTTGCCGTCCAGCCCGCCGTAAGACCTTACCAGCCGGACCATGTCGGCCGAATCGGCAGTCTCGCTCTCGAGCCCCTCGGCGACACCGACGCGGTCGGCGGCCGGGCGGTTCTGGCTGACTTTCCATTTGCCGCTGATTTCGGTGATTTCGATCTCCAGGCCGACGATGCCTTTGATCTGTGACTGGATGAAGGGTGCCGGCGCGTCGGTCACCGCCCACGGCGCCGAGCGGCTGCCCTCCTGCGACATCGTCAGATCGGAAATCTGCTCGGCCAGCCAATCCTGGTCTTCGATCACCGTGACGATGCCGCGCACCTGGACGATGGCGTAGTTCCAGGTCGGTACCACCTTGCCGGTTTCACGCTTGGTCTCGTACCAGGACGGCGTCACATAGGCATCGGCGCCCTGGAAGACGACCAGCACCCGCGCCAGGGGATTGTCGGCCAAAAGCCGCCATTGCGGATTGGCCTTGGCCAAATGGGCGCGGAGCCTGCCGTTCGGTGGCACATCCGCGTCTAGAAGAAAGGGAATCGCGTTGGCGACCGGCCCCTCGACGCCGTTCGACACCAGCAGGCCAAGCGGATGCGCCCGGATCAGCCCGTGCAGGACGTCCTGCCGTGTTTCCTGGAAGTGAGGCGGTTGGTACATCGCCGATTATCTCAGCCGCTTCGGCCGTGGGTCGGACAATTCCCCGGCCAGCCGGCGATCGAGATAGTCCGCGCATTCCTCGATCAGAAGCTCCGCATGGTTGGCAAAGAAATGGTTGGCGCCGGGCAAGGTCTTCTGGGTGATGGTGATGCCCTTTTGCGTGTGCAGCTTGTCGACCAGGCCCTGTACGTCCTTGGGCGGCGCGACTTTGTCGGCGTCGCCGTGGATGATCAGGCCGGACGACGGGCATGGCGCCAGGAACGAGAAATCATAGGTATTGGGCTGCGGCGCGACCGAGATGAAGCCCTCGATCTCCGGCCGGCGCATCAGAAGCTGCATGCCGATCCACGAGCCGAACGAATAGCCGGCAACCCAGCAGCTCTTGGAATCCGGATGCAGCGACTGCACCCAGTCGAGCGCCGCGGCGGCGTCGGACAATTCGCCGGTGCCGTGGTCGAACTCGCCCTGGCTGCGGCCGATGCCGCGGAAATTGAAGCGCAGCGTGGTGAAATTGCGCTTCTGGAACATGTAGAAGAGGTCGTAGACGATCTTGTTGTTCATCGTCCCGCCGAACTGGGGGTGCGGGTGCAGGACGATGGCAATCGGCGCGCTCTTTTCCTTCGAGGGCTGATAGCGACCCTCCAGACGGCCGGCCGGACCGGTGAAAATGACCTCAGGCATGAAATACTCCACTTGGTATAAATTTGCGCGGCGCCCGGAACAACTCTTCCTCTGGCCCCAGTCTTCCTCTGGCCCCAGTCTTCCCTAGGCCCCAGTCTTCCCTAGGCCTTGACGCAGGGCGAGCGTCTTTCTAGAAGCTAGTTTAGAATTGTTCAAAACTGGGCGGCCAAAAATTGTGGCTCGGGCACCCGCGCCGCAAGCCGCGTAAATAGGACGTCTTGCCTTGCAATTTCAAGGAAATAACGCGCTATCTTCGCGGAACGGCTTTTGAAGGGACCAGTTGGACGGAAATGGCCGGAGCACGCGCCTATCTCGACTACAACGCCAGCGTGCCGCTGCTTGCCTCGGCGCGCGCGGCCGTGGTCGCTGCGCTCGACGTCGCCGCCAACCCGTCCTCGGTCCATGCCGAGGGCCGCGCTGCACGGCGGCTGATCGAGGATGCCAGGCGCGACGTGGCGCGACTGGTCAGCGCCAAAGCCGAGCATGTCGTATTCACCTCCGGCGCGACGGAAGCGGCCTCGACGCTGCTGACGCCGGACTGGCAGATGGGGCGCGGTGCTGTCCGTATGAGCCGGCTCTATGTGTCCGAGGCCGATCATCCGTGCCTGCTGAACGGCGGGCGCTTCCCAGCGGCGCAGGTGACACGGATCGGCGTCGACGCCGACGGCGTCGTCAGGCTCGACGTTTTGGCCGAGGCTCTCGTCCAGCATGACAAGGTCGAAGGCTTGCCGCTGGTGGCCATCCACGCTGCCAACAATGAAACCGGCGTGATCCAGCCGGTCGGCCGCATTGCCGAAATCGTCAAGGCGGCGGGTGGCATCCTGGTTGTCGATGCCGTGCAGGCGGCCGGCCGCATTCCGCTCGATATGTCAGCGGGTTACGCAGATTATCTGATTCTCTCGTCGCACAAGATCGGCGGCTCAAAGGGCGTCGGCGCCATTGTCGCGGCGTCGGACCTGATGATGCCGAAGCCGCTGGTCAGCGGCGGTGGCCAGGAAAAAGGCCATCGCGGCGGCACCGAAAACCTGGCGGCGATTGCCGGGTTTGGCGCGGCGGCGCGCGAGGCGTCTGCCGGCTTGCAAACGATCGAAACGGTGCGGCAGCGTCGCGACGAAATCGAGGCGATCGTGAAAACGCTTGTTCCGGACGCCGAAATCTTCGGGATCGGCGCGCCAAGGCTTGCCAATACGACATTCTTCGCTATTGCCGGCATCAAGGCCGAGACGGCGCAGATTGCCTTCGACCTGGCCGGTGTGGCGCTGTCGGCTGGATCGGCCTGTTCGTCGGGCAAAGTAGGGCCGAGTCACGTGCTGAAAGCCATGGGTTATGGTGACGGCCTCGGCGCGTTGCGCGTGTCCGTCGGCCACGCGACCAGCGCTGAAGATATCGAGCTGTTCCGTTCGGCGCTGGCGACGATCGTCGCGCGCCAAGCCGGTAAGGAAAAGGCAAGCAGGGAACGAGCCGCCTGAGCGCGGCAGACGAAATGTAGGGCCTTGCGGCCTGGTAGAGCCGTGCGTTCGCATTTGGCCGGGTGAATTTCCGGCATGAACGCACTATATGAAACTTACGCCGCCTCCGGTGCCTGATGGGCGCTCGTTTGCGGTGCCATAGTTTGAAAACTGCCGGGCCTTGACCCCGGCGTGGATGGAGAACGCTGATGCCTGCTGTGCAGGAGACGATCGATCGAGTTCGAAAGATCGATGTCGACCAGTATAAATACGGATTCCAGACCGAAATCGCGATGGACAAGGCCCCCAAGGGCCTGAGCGAAGACATTATCCGCTTCATTTCGGCGAAGAAGGACGAGCCGTCCTGGATGCTGGAATGGCGCCTGGAAGCCTATCGCCGCTGGCTGACGCTGGACGAGCCGAAATGGGCGCGCGTCCACTATCCCAAAATCGATTTCCAGGACCTCCACTATTACGCCGCGCCCAAGAGCACGCCCGGGCCGACTTCGCTCAGCGAGGTCGATCCCGAACTGCTGAAGGTCTATGAGAAGCTCGGCATTCCGCTCAGGGAACAGGAAATCCTCGCCGGCGTGCAGAAGACCGATGCGTCGGAGCTCGAGGAAGCCAGCGACAACGTCTACAAGTCGGGCCGCGTCGCCGTCGATGCGGTGTTCGATTCCGTCTCTGTCGTCACCACTTTCAAGAAGGAACTGGCGCAGGCCGGCGTCATCTTCTGCTCGATCTCGGAAGCCATCCGCGAGCATCCGGAACTGGTGAAGAAATATCTCGGTTCTGTCGTGCCGACCTCCGACAATTTCTACGCAACGCTGAATTCGGCCGTGTTCACCGACGGTTCGTTCGTCTTCGTGCCCAAGGGCGTGCGCTGCCCGATGGAACTGTCGACCTATTTCCGCATGAACGAGAAGAACACCGGCCAGTTCGAGCGCACGCTGATCATCGCCGAGGAGGGGGCTTACGTCTCCTATCTCGAAGGCTGCACGGCGCCGCAGCGCGACGAGAATCAGCTTCATGCCGCGGTGGTCGAGCTGATCGCGCTCGACGATGCCGAGATCAAATATTCGACGGTGCAGAACTGGTATCCCGGCGACGCCGAAGGCAAGGGCGGCATCTACAATTTCGTCACCAAGCGCGGCGACTGCCGCGGCCATCGCTCGAAGATTTCGTGGACGCAGGTCGAGACCGGTTCGGCCATCACCTGGAAATATCCGAGCTGCATCCTGCGCGGCGACGATTCCAGCGGCGAGTTCTATTCGATTGCCGTGTCGAACGGTTATCAGCAGGTCGACAGCGGCACCAAGATGATCCATCTCGGCAGGAACACGTCGAGCCGCATCATCTCCAAGGGCATTGCCGCCGGCTTCTCGCAGAACACCTATCGCGGCCAGGTCTCGGCGCACCGCAAGGCGACCAACGCCCGCAACTTCACCAATTGCGATTCCCTGCTGATCGGCGATCAGTGCGGCGCACACACCGTGCCCTACATGGAAGCCAAGAATTCGACCGCGCAGTTCGAGCACGAGGCCACCACCTCGAAGATTTCCGAGGACCAGAAGTTCTATGTCATGCAGCGCGGCATTCCGGAAGAAGAGGCGATCGCGCTGATCGTCAACGGCTTCGTCAAGGACGTCATCCAGCAACTGCCGATGGAGTTCGCGGTCGAGGCGCAGAAACTGATCGGGATCAGCCTCGAGGGGAGCGTTGGGTGAGTGACGATGAGGCAGAGGACGGTCCGCCGTTGGTCGCACGCGTTCACCAGTTTGACAGGCATTCTGGTGAGCTACCCGACAACTATCGGGCCGACCTCGATGAGCAGATTTGCGGAGAATTGGCAACGTCGCTCGGGAACTACCTTCGAAGCTTTGCTGCCGAAAGGAAAGTTGTCGTCAGGATCGAAGTCGAAGCCAACCGAATTAGCGCTGGGCGCGAAGACGGCACGGAGTTGATGATCACCGTCTACGGCCCTGAGATTTTTGAAATCACCAGGTGGCCGAATCCCGCCGACGCCGTCGAGGACGGAAGTATGCGATTTGACTTGGCACCTGAACTTGAAAGCGACGTCGCCGTTGCCCTAGCTCGGCGATATGTAGTTAACGGAACGATAGAGCAAGAGAATGCTTGAAATCAGAAACCTCCATGCCCGTATCGTCGACGACGGCACCGAGATCATTCGCGGCCTGAATCTTTCGGTGAAGGCCGGTGAGGTCGCCGCCATCATGGGGCCGAACGGCTCGGGAAAATCGACGCTGTCCTATATCCTTGCCGGGCGCGAGGATTATGAGGTCACCGAGGGCGATATCCTCTACAACGGCCAGTCGATCCTCGAAATGGATCCGGCCGAGCGCGCCACCGCCGGCATCTTTCTCGCCTTCCAGTATCCGATGGAGATACCGGGCGTGGCGACGATGGAATTCCTGAAAGTGGCGATGAACGAGCAGCGCAAGGCGCGCGGCCAGGAACCGCTGAAGATCCCGGAATTTCTCAAGCGCGTGAAGGAAGCGGCGGCCTCGCTCAACATGGACATGGCGATGCTGAAGCGGCCGCTCAATGTCGGCTTCTCCGGCGGCGAGAAGAAGCGTGCCGAGATCCTGCAGATGAAGCTGCTCGAGCCAAAGCTCTGCGTGCTCGACGAGACCGATTCCGGTCTCGATATCGACGCGCTGAAGATCGTCGCGGACGGCGTCAACACGCTGCGCTCGCCGGACCGGGCCATCGTCGTCATCACCCATTACCAGCGCCTGCTCCAATACATCGTGCCGGATACGGTGCACGTGCTCTACAGGGGTCAGGTGATCAAGTCGGGCGACAAGTCGCTGGCGCTCGACCTCGAGGCCAATGGCTATGCCGGCGTGATCGGGCAAGCCGCGTGAGATGCCAGCAGGCCCGGAAGGCAAGCCAAATAAGGCGATACTGATGAATATGCACACGACACCCCAGCGAACATTGGCCGAAACGGCGCTGATCGACGCCTTTGGCGAGCGGCTGTCGCTGCTGCCCGGCGACGGCGCGGTGATGCTGAAGCGCGACGACGCCATCGAGGCGATCAAGGGCGGCCTGCCGACGCGGCGCATCGAATCCTGGCACTATACGGACCTGCGCCGGCTGCTGACCTCGGTGCCGGACTTCGATCCGGCAGCGGTTGCGAAAGCCATTGCGCCGATCGTCGAAGGCTCCTCGGTTTTGCCGGTGCTGAACGGCGTTTCGAGCGCCAAGCTCGCTAGCATCGAGGGCGTTGTCGTGCAGCGCCTGTCGGAGAAGCTGACCGACGGCAGCGCAGCACCTGGGCTCGATTCTTATGGCAGCGACGACGCCATCGGCGCGCTCAACACCGCCTTTGTCGCCGACGGCTATTTCGTCGACATCGCCGACGGCGCCCAACTGGAAAAGCCGCTTGAGCTGCAGAATCTGCAGGGCGGGGGACAGACGCATGTGCGGCTGCTGACGCGCGCCGGCGCCGGCGCCAAGGCTGTTATCGTCGAGCGCCAGGCAGGCGAGGGGGCGGCGCTGGTCAGCGCGGTCAGCCAGCTTGTGCTTGGCGAGGGCGCCGAAGTGACATGGCTCATCGTGCAGGAGCAACCGGATACGGCGACGCACCTTGCCCAGTTCAAGGCGCATCTCGGCAAGAATTCGAAGCTGACGCTGTTCGTCATGAATGCCGGCGGCAAGCTTGTGCGCCAGGAGGTCGTTGTGAAGACGACCGGCGAGGGCGCCGAATTCACGCTGCGCGGCATCAATCTGCTCGCCGGCGACACCCATACCGACGTCACCATGGTGCTCGACCACGCCGTGCCGCATACCGCATCGACCGAAGTCTTCCGAAACGTGGTGACCGGCAAGGCGCGCGGCGTCTTCCAAGGCCGCATCAACGTCCACCAATATGCGCAGAAGACCAACGCCAAGATGGCCTGCAACACGCTGCTGTTGTCGGACGACGGGGAGTTCTCGACCAAGCCGGAGCTCGAAATCTTCGCCGACGACGTCGTCTGCGGCCATGGCGCGACCGTCACCGAGATCGACCACAGCCATCTGTTTTACCTGATGGCGCGCGGCGTCGACGAGAAGACCGCGCGCGGCCTGCTGGTCAAGGCCTTCGTCGCCGAGGTAATCGAGGAACTGGACGACGAGGCCATCGTCGAGGCGCTGGAAGCGAGACTCGACAACTGGTTCGTGGCGCACGGATAAAGTGGATGAGGGCCTGGCGCTTCGGCCAGCACCCCTCATCCGACCGAGCTTCGCTCGGCCACCTTCTCCCACAAGGGGAGAAGGAAACGCGCCTCTCCTTCTCCCCTTGTGGGAGAAGGTGGATTGGCGCGAAGCGCCAAGACGGATGAGGGGTGTTGGAAGGAACGCGGCAGCGCGGCAAGGACTTCGAGATGGACCAGAAAGTCGAAAACATCCCCTATGACGTCGAGGCGATCCGCCGCGACTTCCCGATCCTGTCGCGGCAAGTCTACGGCAAACCGCTGGTCTATCTCGACAATGGCGCCTCGGCGCAGAAGCCGCAGGCGGTGCTCGACGCCATCCAGCACGCCTATTCCCAGGAATACGCCAACGTCCATCGCGGCCTGCATTTCCTGTCCAATGCCGCGACCGACGCCTATGAGAGGGCTCGCGAGACGGTGCGCCGTTTCCTCAATGCGCCGAGCACCGACAATATCGTCTTCACCTCGAACACCACGGCGGCGATCAACACGGTCGCCTATGGTTTCGGCATGCCGAACATCGGCGAAGGCGACGAGATCGTGCTCTCGATCATGGAGCATCATTCCAACATCGTGCCGTGGCATTTCATCCGCGAGCGGCAGGGCGCCAAGCTGGTCTGGGTGCCGGTCGATGATCTCGGCGTCTTCCATATCGAGGAATTCGAGAAGCGGCTGACCGACCGCACCAGGCTGGTTGCCATCACCCATATGTCGAACGCGCTGGGCACGGTGACGCCGATCAAGGAGATCGTGCGCATCGCGCATGCCCGCGGCATTCCGGTGCTGGTCGACGGCAGCCAGAGCGCCGTGCATATGCCGATCGACGTGCAGGACCTCGACTGCGATTTCTTCGTCTTCACCGGCCATAAGGTCTATGGCCCGTCGGGCATCGGCGTGCTCTACGGCAAGAAGGATATTCTGGAGCGCATGCGCCCGTTCATGGGCGGCGGCGAGATGATCGAGGAGGTGACGCAAGACATCGTCACCTACAACGACCCGCCGCACCGTTTCGAGGCCGGCACGCCGCCGATCGTGCAGGCGATCGGACTTGGTGCGGCGCTCGAATACATGGAAAAGATCGGACGTGAGCGCATCGCCGCGCACGAGGCCGATCTGAAGGATTATGCGCATCAAAAACTGCGCGCCATCAACTCGCTGCGCATCTTCGGCGATGCGCCCGGCAAGGGCGCAATCATCTCGTTCGAGCTGCAGGGCATCCACGCGCACGACGTGTCGATGGTCATCGACCGGCAGGGCGTGGCGGTGCGCGCCGGCACCCATTGCGCCCAGCCGCTGTTGAAACGCTTCGGCGTAACATCCACATGCAGGGCATCGTTCGGCATGTATAATACCAGGGCTGAAGTCGATGCTTTGGCCGATGCGCTGGAAAAGGCGCGAAAGTTCTTCGGGTGACGATCATGGATGATGCCAGCCACACCGCCGAAAGCACGGCACTGGATATGACCACCAATGCGGCGGTTTCCGGGTCAACGATTCCCGCCGACGAACTGGCGCGGCTGACCGACGACATCGTCTCGGCGCTGAAGACGGTCTATGACCCGGAAATCCCGGCCGACATCTATGAGCTCGGCCTGGTCTACAAGATCGACATCGAGGACGACCGCTCGGTCAAGATCGACATGACGCTGACCGCGCCGGGCTGCCCGGTGGCTGGCGAAATGCCGGGCTGGGTCGAAAACGCCGTCGGCGCCGTCGAAGGCGTCTCCGGCGTCGAGGTCAACATGACCTTCGACCCGCCCTGGTCGCCCGACCGCATGTCGGAAGAGGCGCAGGTGGCGGTTGGGTGGTACTAGCATCCGACCAGCCAGAGGCTGGCGCACTTGCGCCGGGTACAAAACTTCACCATTTTAGGTGAGGAATCATTCGGCAGGCCTTGAACCTGCGCGCATGGAGAAGGAAAACATGGGACGCTTCGCCGTCATCACGATGACCGAAAAGGCCGCCGACCGGGTTCGCGAGATCGTTGCGACCCGTGAGAATGCGCATGGCATTCGCCTTGGCATCAAGAAGGGCGGCTGCGCCGGCATGGAATATACGGTCGATCTGGTGACCGAACCCAATACCAAGGACGACCATATCGAGCGTGACGGCGCCCATGTCTATGTCGCGCCGGAGGCGGCCCTTTTCCTGTTCGGCACCGAGATGGATTTCGAGCAGACGACGCTGCGCACCGGCTTCACCTTCCGCAATCCGAACCAGAGCTCGGCCTGCGGCTGCGGCGAATCGGTCGAATTGAAGCCGGCTGATCTGAAGGCACTGGCCGAAGCACGCGCTTCGGCCTGAGAATTTTCTTTTCCTTAGTAGGATTTCGCGAGACCCCCTCATCCGGCCGCTTCGCGGCCACCTTCTCCCCGAGGGGAGAAGAGGTCGCGAACGGTTGAGCCAGTCTCTTCTCCCCAGCGGGGAGAAGGTGGCCCGAAGGGCCGGATGAGGGGGACTGCCGAAGCTAATCCACCCACATCCCCGTTCGCTTGTGCCAGTCTGCGATCGACTCCTCCGGGTAGACGTCGAACACCTTGTCACCCTTGCCGATGTCGGGCTCGACCCAGTTCGCCTTGTATTTCAGCATCAGATGCACCTTCTCCGGCGGTTTCGGCAGGTCTGTGTCGATCGCCGAGGCAAACGGATGCACCAGCTCCGGCCAGGTCGGATCGTAGAGCCAGAGTGCCGTCCCGCATTTCGTGCAGAAGTTCCGCTCGCCCGTCGAGGTCTCGCGTTGCGGGTGCTCGTCGTCCTCGATCTCGGCGCGGTAGACGCCGAGATGGCGCTTGCCCTGGATTTTCAGCGTTTCGTAATCGGCGCCGAGATTGATGGCAAAACCGCCGCCGCCCTGCTGCTTGCGGCAGATCGAGCAGTAGCACAGCATGAACGGCACCGGCGTGTGGCTTTCCACCTCGAAACGCACGGCATTGCACCGGCAGGACCCTTTGAGCAGAAGCGGCATGAAAAACTCCGAGGAAATTGATTCTGAACTTGTCAGGATGGTGCCGGTTGCGTCGATGACAAGGGGAAATCCGGGTGACATGATCGCCGCATGGACAACGAGCGCATAGAAGAGCTTTTCGAAGGCCTCGGCCCGGTCAGCATCCGCAAGCTGTTCGGCGGCAAGGGCATCTATTTCGACGGCGTCATCGTCGCCATCGTCATCCGTGGCGAATTGATGCTGAAGGCCGACGCCGAAAGCGCCCCGGATTTCGAAGCGGCCGGCTGCCGGCAATGGACCTATACCGGCTCGCGCCACGGCAAGCTCGTGTCGATGCCCTATTGGAGCGTTCCCGACAGCGCCTTCGACGATCCCGACGAGATGGCGATCTGGGCACGCCGCGCCTACGAGGCAGGACGGCGCGCCGGCAAATAGGCTGCGTCATGCTTCGGCAATTCCGGGCCGCACTTCATGCCAGGTCCCGCGCCTCGGGCACGAGCGCCAGCGCTTCGGCAAAGCCAGCGCTGGTGAAGGCGGCACTCTCGACGACGAGCATAGCTGCGGCAATGCCTTCGCGCAGTGCCGCGCGTAGCGTCAGGCCGCGCAGCAGGGCAGCGATCGTGGCGCCTGCCAATGCGTCGCCGGCGCCGGCAGTATCGGTCCGCTTTTGTAGCGGCGGTGGCGAGATCGAGAACGCGCTCAATTCGTCGAAACCGAGCACTGGTTCGTCGCCGGCGGTGATCACGCCGCTTTTCAGCCCGGCGCGTATTAGGCCGTCGACGATGCCTTGATCGTCAGCATCGATGCCGACGTCGGCGAGCACGCCGGCCTCCTGCCGGTTCATGAAGGCCAGCGCCAGACGGTCGAGCACCGGCATCAGCCGCGCCGCCTTATTGGGCGAGACCGCAAGCGCAAACACCGGCTTGTCGGCGGCGAGTGCCGCCAGCCGCCCCAGCGCGGTCGACGGCAGGTTGGCGTCGCACAGCACCGCGTCGGCCGAACCGATCGCTTCCCGCACCTTGGCGCGGCGGATCTGCTTGGGAAGCGCCAGCTCGTAGAGCACCATGTCGGCAAGGCCGGCGATCAGCCCGCCGTCGCTATCGATCAGCATCGTATGGCTTGGCGTTGCTCGGTCGAGGAACACCGCCGACAGGTCGGCAATGCCGGCCTCGGTGACGGCGCGTAAAACCGTGTCGCCAAGGGCATCGCCGCCGCGCACCGAAAGCAGCGAGGCCGAGGCGCCGCGTCGCACCGCACAGCGCAAGGCGTTGAAGACGGCACCGCCGACATGCTCGCGCATCGTGCCGGGGTTGGAAGCGGCCGGCACGAAGGCGCCGGCAACCCGGCCGCGCCGCTCGATATAGGCGCCGCCCACGGCCAGGATCGTCGGGGATTTGATCATGCCGTCAAAATGCCCTTTAGCTGTTGCCCGGGGGAGACTAGGTCGCCGGGCGGAACCCTGCAATCGCGGGTCCGATTCGGTTGGTGACGGCAACGGCGCCGCATGCGAGGCGAGACACATCGGAAGCAATAATTGCGAAACAAAAATAGAACAAATAGGGATATGCGTTATTTTTCAAACCCTTGGTGCTCATTGACAAATGAGAACAAATGAGGTACATTCTTTTAAGGATTGCGGGATTGTCCGGCCTCCATTGACGACCACGGGGTGATGTATCATGGCTCAGAATTCTTTGCGGCTTGTAGAGGACAAAGCGGTGGACAAATCAAAGGCTCTGGATGCGGCGCTGTCGCAAATCGAGCGTGCCTTCGGCAAGGGCTCGATCATGCGGCTCGGCGCGAACGAGCAGGTCGTCGAGATCGAAACGGTGCCGACCGGCTCGCTTGGGCTGGACATCGCGCTTGGCGTCGGCGGCCTGCCGCGCGGCCGCATCGTCGAGATCTACGGGCCGGAAAGCTCGGGCAAGACGACGCTGGCGCTGCACACGGTGGCCGAAGCCCAGAAGAAGGGCGGCATCTGCGCCTTCGTCGATGCCGAGCACGCGCTCGACCCGGTCTATGCCCGCAAGCTCGGCGTCGATCTCGAAAACCTTTTGATCTCGCAGCCCGATACCGGCGAGCAGGCGCTGGAGATCTGCGACACGCTGGTGCGCTCCGGCGCCATCGACGTGCTGGTGGTCGATTCGGTGGCGGCGTTGACGCCGCGGGCGGAAATCGAAGGCGAGATGGGCGATTCGCTGCCCGGCCTGCAGGCCCGCCTGATGAGCCAGGCACTGCGCAAGCTCACCGCCTCGATCTCGCGCTCCAACACCATGGTCATCTTCATCAACCAGATCCGCATGAAGATCGGCGTCATGTTCGGTTCGCCCGAGACGACGACCGGCGGCAATGCGTTGAAATTCTATGCCTCGGTCCGCCTCGACATCCGCCGCATCGGCTCGGTCAAGGATCGCGACGAGGTCGTCGGCAACCAGACCCGCGTCAAGGTCGTCAAGAACAAGCTGGCGCCGCCCTTCAAGGTGGTCGAGTTCGACATCATGTATGGCGAGGGCGTCTCCAAGACCGGCGAGCTGGTCGATCTCGGCGTCAAGGCGGGCGTGGTCGAAAAGTCGGGCGCCTGGTTCTCCTACAATTCGCAGCGTCTTGGCCAGGGCCGCGAAAACGCAAAACTGTTCCTGCGCGACAATCCCGACACGGCGCGCGAGATCGAGCTGGCGCTACGGCAGAATGCCGGGCTGATCGCTGAGAAATTCCTTGAGAACGGCGGCTCCGAAAGCAGCGACGACGGTTTCGAGGACGACGCCGGGGTGATGTAGGGCAGGCGACGCCTCGCTGAGCCTCAGCCAGGTTTCGATTTGATGTTTTGATTTTGAGTTTGCGTAATCGATGCGTTTCGAACCGCCGGCCCAGGGCCGGCGGTTCGCGTTTGACGGCGAGGCAGACGCATTTCAAGGCGCTGGTGAAAGCCGGGATTTGAGCCCATTTGGTGTTTCTGGACAGGCTGCGGTGCGACCGCTAAAAGGCCATGTCTATTTTCCGCCGGCAGCCGGCGGTTCTCTCGAAAAGGCAGTATTCATGAGTGGCGTCAACGAGATCCGGTCGGCATTTCTCGACTATTTTCGCAAGGAAGGTCACGAGGTCGTCGCGTCAAGCCCGCTGGTGCCGCGCAACGACCCGACGCTGATGTTCACCAATGCCGGCATGGTGCAGTTCAAGAACGTTTTCACCGGTCTGGAGAAGCGGCCGTATTCGCGCGCCACGACTGCCCAGAAGAGTGTTCGCGCCGGCGGCAAGCACAACGACCTCGACAATGTCGGCTACACCGCGCGCCACCTGACGTTCTTCGAGATGCTCGGCAATTTCTCCTTCGGCGACTATTTCAAGGAGCGGGCCATAGAGCTTGCCTGGAACCTGATCACCAGGGAGTTCGGGCTGAAGAAGGACAAGCTGCTGGTCACCGTCTACCACACCGACGACGAGGCGGCCTCGTACTGGAAGAAGATCGCCGGCCTTTCGGACGATCGCATCATCCGCATCGCGACTTCGGACAATTTCTGGGCAATGGGCGACACTGGACCTTGCGGGCCGTGTTCGGAGATATTCATCGACCGTGGCGAGCATATCTGGGGCGGCCCTCCCGGCAGCCCCGAGGAGGATGGCGACCGTTTCCTTGAATTCTGGAACCTGGTGTTCATGCAGTACGAACAGGTGACGAAGGAGGAGCGCGTCGACCTGCCGCGTCCGTCGATCGACACAGGCATGGGCCTCGAGCGCATGGCATCCATCCTGCAAGGGGTTGAAAGCGTCTTCGAAACCGACCTGTTCCGCCACCTGATCGACGCTGCGTCGTCGGCGCTTGGCAAAGGTCCGGATGCGGACGCCGTCGCATCGTTGCGCGTCATCGCCGATCACCTGCGTTCGTCCTGCTTCCTGGTCGCCGACGGCGTGCTGCCGTCCAACGAAGGACGCGGCTACGTGCTTCGTCGCATCATGCGCCGCGCTATGCGCCACGCGCAGTTGCTCGGCGCCCGCGATCCGCTGATGTGGCGCCTGGTGCCGGCACTGGTCCGCGAGATGGGCCAAGCCTACCCGGAACTGGTGCGCGGCGAACAGATGATCACCGAAACGCTGAAGCTGGAAGAGACGCGCTTCCGCAAGACGCTGGTGCGCGGCTTGGGCTTGCTTTCGGAGGCGACGGAAAAGCTGGCCTCCGGCGACATGCTGGATGGCGAGACAGCGTTCAAGCTCTACGACACCTATGGCTTTCCGCTCGATCTGACGCAGGACGCGCTGCGCCAGCGCAACATCTCGGTCAACCTTGCCGGCTTCACCGAGGCGATGGAGCGGCAGAAAGCGGAGGCGCGCAAAAGCTGGGCCGGCTCCGGCGACGTGGCGACCGAGACGGTATGGTTTCCGGTGCGCGAGAACGCCGGCGCCACCGAGTTCCTCGGCTATGAGACCGAGCAGGCGGAAGGCCTCATCCAAGCGCTGGTCAGGGGCGGCAAGACCGTCGACAGCGCCGGCAAAGGTGACGCCGTTGCCGTGGTTGTCAACCAGACGCCGTTCTATGGCGAGTCCGGTGGCCAGATGGGCGACACCGGCGTCATTTCGGGCGACGGGTTCTCGATCGAAATATCCGATACCCAGAAGAAGGCCGATGGGCTTTTCGTCCATCTCGGCAAGGTGGCTAACGGCACGGTCAAGACGGGCGCGACCGTCGAGCTGAAGGTGGACCACGCGCGTCGCTCCAGGCTGCGCGCGAACCATTCCGCCACGCATCTGATCCATGAGGCGCTGCGCGAGGTGCTGGGTACCCATGTGGCGCAGAAGGGCTCGCTGGTCGCGCCCGAGCGTCTGCGCTTCGACATTTCGCACAACAAGCCGATCTCGCCTGGCGAGCTCGAAGAGGTCGAGCGCATGGCAAACGAGATCGTCGTTCAGAACGGCCCTGTAACCACGCGGCTGATGTCTGTCGACGACGCCATTGCCGAAGGCGCCATGGCGCTGTTTGGCGAGAAATATGGCGATGAAGTGCGCGTCGTTTCGATGGGCACGGGCTTGCATGGCGCCAAGGCCAACCGGCCTTATTCGGTCGAGCTATGCGGCGGCACGCATGTCAGGGCGACCGGCGATATCGGCCTGGTGCGCATCGTGTCCGACAGCGCGGTCGCTGCCGGCGTGCGCCGCATCGAGGCGTTGACCGGCGAGGCGGCCAGAAAGCATCTCGACGAACAGGACAAGCGGTTGAAGGCGGCCGCCGCCGCGTTGAAGATTTCGCCGGCCGATGTGCCGGCCCGCGTCGAGGCGCTGCTGGACGAACGCAAGAAGCTCGAAAAGGAGCTGATCGAGGCGCGCAAGAAGCTGGCGCTGGGCGATCGCTCGCCAGCCGGTGTGCCTGCGGAAAACGAAACCATTGCCGGTGTCGGTTTTCTCGGCAAGGCGGTATCGGGCGTCTCGCCAAAGGATCTTAAGCCGTTGGCCGATGCCGGCAAGAAGTCGCTCGGCTCCGGCATCGTCGTCTTTGTCGGCGCCGGCGAGGACAACAAGGCGAGCGTCGTCGTCGCCGTCACCGATGATCTGGCCGGCCGCTTCAACGCCATCGATCTGGTGCGCGTCGCGTCCGCGGCATTGGGCGGGCAGGGCGGCGGCGGGCGACCCGATATGGCTCAGGCCGGCGGCCCGGACGCCTCGAAGGCCGAAGACGCGATCGCTGCGGTGAAAGCGGCTCTCGAAGCGGCGTGAACCTGCACCGGGGGCGGCACGGCCGAAATGGCGCGCCGCCCAGCGGATATCTTTGAGAGCCGATATGCCGACGCTGACGATGTATCAGGTCGATGCCTTTGCCGAACGGGCCTTCCAGGGTAACCCTGCCGCCGTTCTCCTTTTAGAGGAATGGCTGTCGGAGCAGGTAATGCAGGCCATCGCCAACGAAAACAATCTTGCTGAAACCGCGTTTGTGCGGCCGAATGGCAAAGGTTGGGATTTGCGCTGGTTCACGCCGGTCCATGAAGTCGACTTCTGCGGCCACGCCACTCTTGCGGCCGCCCATGTGCTGGCTACGGAATACAATGGTCAGGGCGAAATGGCCTTCGCCACCCGGGTCGGCGAGCTGCGGGTTTCCCGGTGGGAAGGGGGCTATCAGCTCGATCTGCCTTGTTTTCCGCCGCAGCCCATCGAGGAAGAGCTGAACTCGGCGCTGCAAGCGATATTGCCTCAGCGGCCGGTTGCGAGCTTCCGCAATTTCGAGAACCTGTTTGTCGAGCTTGCCGACGAGACAACCGTGCGATCTTTCGTTCCCGATCTGCTCAGGATCGGACGTTTTCATTCTCTCGGCCTGGTTATTACCGCGCCTGGGCGAGCCCACGATTTCGTCTCCCGTTACTTCGTGCCCGGGGCGGGCATTCCCGAGGATCCGGTTACCGGCTCCATTCATGCGACGCTGGTACCTTATTGGGCTGAAAAACTCGGCAAGACGCATCTGTCGGCATTCCAATGCTCGCAGCGCGGCGGGCATTTGCTATGCAAACTGGCCGGAGATCGCGTGCTGATCACAGGCCGTGCGAAGACCTTTATGAAGGCGGAGATCTACCTTCCCGATTAAGCGGCTTGGCTCCGGTTCCTCGCCCCCACGAAGTGGGGGAGAGGTGGCCGCGCAGCGGCCGGGGAGGGGGGCGGCGGAATCAAAAGGCGCGTTTGGTATGCGCCGATTTGGCCGCCTGTGTGTTTTAAA
>NZ_JAMYVA010000063.1:0-24814 GCF_040323505.1 Mesorhizobium sp. M0040 | reverse complement strand
ACGCCCCCCTCACCCGTATTGCCAACCTAATTGCGAAGGCCAATTGGGGGCAATCCGACCTCTCCCCGAGGGGAGAGGAGGTCGTCGGCGTTGATGCCAGCCTCTTCTCCCCGGCGGGGAGAAGGTGGCCGCGAAGCGGCCGGATGAGGGGGACCCCCATATGCGATTGCCAATCGGCAGACGCTACTGCGCCGGCACCGGGCAGCTGACCTCGCCTTCCGGGCAATTGAGATAGTTCTCGAAATCCTTCACCCGATCATTGGTGAGCGCCCGTTGGCAATCGTAGACGACCATCGGATACATGCTGCCGGCGCCCTCGCGCGGGCCGCCCTGGAAAGCGCATTCGGCGTCGCGGAAAGCGACCCAGTGGCGCTGCGCATCGACCAGCAGCTTCTTGGTCTCCGCATCGCCCTTCAGCCGCCCCTCTATCTGCTTGTAGGCATCATTGAGGTTCTTGTCGGCCTCATCGAACGATTTGCCGGCGCATTCGTTCAAGGTCGCCTGGTCCTGCGCATTGGCGCAATCGTCGGCCCGCGCCACGCCCGCGAAGAGCGGAACGGCGAGGATCAAGGTGGCGAGGGTGGAAAGCAAAAGCCGCATCATGTTTCTCCGGTTTCGTCAAAGCTCCCGCGCGAATTGCAACATCGCAGCTTGACGCCCGGACCGGCAAGACGCGACCTGCCGCCTGGTGGACATTTCCCTTCCGGATCCTGCGCTCGGTCCCTGCCCTCCACCATGGCTCCGGGCGTTCGTCGGCTTGCCGACCGCGCCTCACCCCGCCCAATCCACCTCGATCATCCCCAGCCGCTGATAGAGCCTGACCGCAGCCGCGTTCTCGACCGTATTGGTCTTGAGATCGACATGCGCCGCGCCCCTTGCGTGAAACACGGCGAAAGCGTGCCGCATCAGCGCCTCGGCGATGCCCTTGCCGCGTGCCTCGGGGTGGACGGCAAGGTCCTTGACGAACGCCCGTGTCCAGCAGAGCGCCGCGCCCGTCAGCCGGCCCTTGCCGTCGATGACCAGGAAACACAAAGCTGGGTCGAATTCCGCGTCGGCCGAAATGCGCGGCCACCATTCGTCGAACGGCCCGTCGGCGCCGTCGTCGAACACGGCGGTCAAAAGCGCGTGCAAAGCGAGCGCATCGGCGGCTTCGAAGCCGCGCATGAAAAAACCTTCGGGCCAGCGCGGCGCCAGAAGCGTGTCGTCGAGGATCTTGCGCAGGCGGATGTCGTTTGGCGCCGGCGGGCGCGGCTCAGGCATCGGGCTGCATGCGGCGGCGCAGGCTATCGCTGCCGAGGCCGGTTTCGCCCAGCATCCCCTTGCGCTTGGCGTCGTAATAATAGCCGCTCTGGTAGAGCCGGTCGGCGCGCTTGGGGTTGCCGCCTGAGACCAGCCAGGCGCCGCGCAGATATTTCACCGCATATTTCAGATTGGTCTCGGCGTCGAACAGGCCGCTTGCCGGCCCGTCATAGCCCATGCCGCGCGCCGTCGCGTGCTTGATCTGCATCAGCCCCCAATGGCCGTGATTATAGGCTTTCGGGTTGAAGGTGCTCTCGCGGTTGACGACGCTGCGCACCAGATCGACCGGCACCTGGTAAAGCGCGGAATATTTCTCGATCAGCCGCTCGATCTCGCTGCGGCCGCCGGCGTTCGACTGCCCCTCTGTGGGGTCGATCGCGGCCAGTGCGGCCGGGTTCTGCGGCACCGTATAGGAGACCGGCTGAACGCCGGGCATGGCGGCGGTCTGTTCGGTGACCGGCATGGCGACGGCTGGCGTCGCGGTAACAGGCAGGGCATTGGCGGTCATGACGGCGGGGGTAGTTGCCGCCAGCGGCGTCGGCCCGGCAAAGGCGGCGGCCGGCTCGATCGGCAGCGCCGCTGTCTGGGCGACGCCGGACGGCTCCGGCAGCACCGAAACCGTGTCAGGCAGCGCCAACGTAAAGCCGGCATCGGTATTGGCCGTATTTTCGGTGAAGGCCGGCGTCGGGGTCACCGGCGAAGTCGAGGTGCAACCGCTGAGAGCGGCCACGGCCAACACCGCCGCAAGGACGGGAAAGAGGAATTTTGCTGGCAAGCGGCGCTCGGGTCCGGTTCGTCGGGTGTTAAGAAGTCCTTACACCAGCATCTTTCCCCGGGCAATCCGCGGTAGCCGGTGGTTTTCGGGTGGCGAGCCGGGCCGCGAAATGCGATATTGTTCTGGATTTGTACTTCGAAGGATTCCGGAAAGGAGCACGCCATGGACGCCTCTCATGCCACCGCCGGCCACGCGGTCTTCGAAACCGTGCTCGGCTTCATGGGCATCGCCTGGAGCGATGCCGGACTGACCCGGCTCTGCCTGCCGCAGCGCAATCGCGACGCGGTCGAACGCCGGTTGCTGCGGCATGCCGCCGCCGAGCAGGCTGCGAAGCCCGAGCCGCAATGGGTTGCCGAGCTGATCGCGTCGATCAAGGCCTATGCCGCCGGCGAGGATATCGATTTCTCCAACGTGCCGGTCGATCTCAGCGGCGTCGACGAGTTCCGCCTGGCGATCTATGACGCGGCGCGAAAACTCGCCTTCGGCGAAACCACCACCTATGGCGAACTGGCCAAACGGGCCGGCCATGCCGGGCTGGCGCGTGAGACGGGCGCCGCACTCGGCGCCAACCCGGTGCCGCTGGTCATCCCCTGTCACCGCATCCTTGCCGCCGGCGGCAAGATCGGCGGCTTTTCCGCCCCTGGCGGCTCGGCCACCAAGGAAAAGATGCTGGCAATGGAAGGCGTACGCGTCGGCCCGCCGCCGCCGGCGCAGGTGTCGTTCGGGTTTTAGGGGTGCTGATATTCAGGCGAGGCCGGCACCCGGCGCACCATTTCGTCCCACTCTAATCCGGAAGCAGGCGCCGGCGAAAACGCCGGTCGATCTCCACCCGCTTGCATTTGTAGACGGTGCAGGAATTCGTGTCGGTGCTCGGCACCGAGGCCCGCGCCCTGACCTCGCCGATGTCGCAGAATTGCTGGCTCCGCACGTAGCGGTCGTAGAGCGCCAGCCCCGGCACGCGCGCCGATCGATAGCGCAGGATGACCGCACCCTCGCGCGCTATCGTCGCCTGCACCTTACCGCAGCTCATACGGGTCGGGTCGTAGCGCGAGACCGCCTGCGCCTCGGCGGCCACCAGCGTCAGGCAAGCGGTAAGCAGAACGATTTTAATGGCCCCTCTCCCCAAAACCCGGTCGCGCCCGAAGCCGGCGCGATCCTCCCGCGTCAGGCGCGCAACAACGACGCTCTCACGCGATTGGGGCGGCCGTTGGGCGGCGTTGCCGCGGCGCCATTTCCGCCCCGTCTTGTTTTTTGCGCGAAAGCATATTATATGCCGTCCATTGATATTTCGGCCGATCGATCCGGGCCTCGCGATCTTCGCGTTTGCTGACGTTCTATCTCCAAAATCTCGATACAAACCGGCTGGGTTTCGGTCCAGTCAAACTAAAGCAAACGTAAAGGACTATCGAAATGGCAACAGGTACGGTCAAGTGGTTTAATTCCACCAAGGGTTTCGGCTTCATTCAGCCTGACAGCGGCGGCGCGGACGTTTTCGTTCACATCTCCGCAGTCGAGCGTGCTGGACTGTCGACCCTGGTTGAAGGCCAGAAGATCAACTTCGAGATCGAGCAGGACCGCCGCACTGGCAAGTCGTCCGCTGGATCTCTGAGCAAGGCAGCCTGATTTTGCGAATGGCGCGCGCCGGGCGATATACCGGGGCGCGCGGCAAGTCACGGATGTACTGGCGGTCGCGCGAGAAGCGCGCCGGAGCGGAAGACCCCGACAAGCCGAAGCAGCAGATTGCTGCCGGCCCGGCCAAAACGCTCCCGATCAGGCTACCAAGCATGGGAAGGCGGGATTTTGTCCCGCCTTTTTGCTGTCTGGATTCCGATGAACCGGCGCCTTGGTCCTATGGGACCACTTTGTGGTGTTTTTGTCCCGGTCCTGGTACCATCGACCCGTGAGCGAGCTTGAACAGATTGAGAAATCCATCGCCGAACTAAGCCCCGAAGAGCTCAAGGCGTTTGCCGCATGGTTCGAGGCGCTGCAGGCCGACATGTGGGACCGTCAGTTCGAAGCCGACGCCGAGGGCGGCAGGCTGGACAAGCTTGCCGAGCAGGCATTGGCTGATCATCGCGCCGGCCGGACCCGGCCTCTGTGAATCATTTTGCCACTCCCTCGTTTTGGGAGGCCTACGCAAAACTGCCCTCGTTAATCAGAGCAAAGGCGTGCGAGCATTCACGCCACCGGCCGAAGGCCGCAAGCCCGACCGGGCGTCGCGCCTGTAGGCGCGCCCCGTCCGGAGCAGCCGCGAAGCGGCGACAGCGTGAGGACAGAACTACCCCACCCACTCCAGCGGCACATGCCCCGGGTCGGCCTCGACCCGTCGCAGCCAGGCGGCCACCGCCGGATAGGCGTCGAGTTGGAAGCCACCCGTCTCGGCCGTGTGCGTATAGGCATAGAGCGCAATGTCCGCGACGCTCAGCACATCGCCGGCGAAGAAGCTGCTCCCGGCCAGGTGCTTGTTCATGACGCCGAGCGCCTTGTTGCCGCGCTCCAGCGTCACCGCCAGCCGCTCCGGCGTCGCATCCTTGGCTCTTTCAGGGAAGGTCAGCAGCGCCCTGCGCACGGCGATATAAGGCTCGTGGCTGTATTGCTCGAAGAACAGCCACTGATAGGCCAGCGCGCGTTCGTATTTGTCCGCCGGCAGAAACCGCGTGCCTTCGGCGAGATAGAGCAGGATGGCATTGGATTCGGCCAGCCGGCGGCCGTCGTCGAGTTCGAGCAGCGGCACCATGGCGTTCGGATTTTTCGCGACATAGTCGGGTTTGCGCGTGTCGCCGGTATGCGAGCTGACCTCGACATTGGTGAAAGCGATGCCGAGCTTGGCCATCAACAGGCGCGGCTTGTAGCAATTGCCGCTGTCGATCATTCCATAGAGTATCATCGGTGCTCCCCCTTGCTCGCAACCACCCGTCTCAGGGCTTGATCCAGCCTCTATCGCGGCAGCGGCGGCTTCATCCAGTGATTTGTTTTGGCGTAACCATCAGCGCCGCTGATGCATTTCAGGATATATCGAGATTCAAGTCAGGCCGAGCCGAGAAGGGTGGGTTCCGAGAACCGGAGCGGAGCGTACTTTGGGTACGTGAGCACCGGAAGCGCAGGAAACCGCCGTTCGCAGGCCGGCATCACTTGAATCTCGACATATCCTAGCCGAATAGGGGGATGACGTTGTTGTCCCTGCCAAGCAGCCTGTCGATCGACAGAGGCTCCTCGTCGAACAGCGTACCGGCCAGCGCCGGCCGGGCAAGGTAAAAGCCCTGCAGCAGGTCGACGCCGCCATCCAGCGCGACGCGCAGATGCGTGGCGTTCTCGACGCCTTCGACCAGCACCTTGGCGCCACGGTCGTGCAGCGTCGAAACCAGCGGCCGGAAAAACCGCTCGGCGGCGGCATGGCGGCAGAATTCTGCGAACCAGGTGCCGTCGATCTTGACGATGTCGGGCTGCACCAGGGCTACCCTTTCTTCGGTCGAATGCCCGGTGCCGAAATCGTCGATGGCTATGCGGACGCCGTCGCGCCGCATCTCGCGCGCCAGGCTGACAAGCACCTTGTCGCCGGCCGCCTGCTCGGTGATCTCGCAGACCAGCATGCCGGGATGCAGGCCGAAATCCGTCAGATGCCTGGTCATCAGCCTGATTTCGGCCAGCGCCCGTGCGGGGTCATCGTTGATCAGCGGATTGTAGTTGAAGAAGAGGTCGAGCCCGTCGACGCCGATGTTGCGGAAGTTGCGCAAATGCAGCACCCGGCACATGGTTTCGACAAACAGCCGATCCGCTGCCGGCACGCCTTTGAAGAAGATTTGCGGTGCCACCGGCCTGCCTGCACGATGCGGCTCGATCAGTCCCTCGACCGCGACGGCGGCGAGAAACCTGCCGCGCGGCGCGAAGACCGGCTGGTAGGCGCTCCTCAGCCGGAATGCGCCGTAGACGCCATATTCGATGCCGACCTCGTCGGCAAAGATCGCTTCGCCGACCTTGCGCCGCATGTCGGCCCGCCCGGTCACGATGCCACCCTGCGGCCAAAGGCCCGCATCGGCCGCCGCGATGGCGAAACGGCCGCGGGAACTTTGTCCTTATCGGGCGACACCGCTGATGCTTGCCCGGCCTTGTCGAAGACGTGAAAGCTGGTCGGTGCAAGCTCCGGGCGTGCCAGCACGAAGCCTTGCACCATCGAGGCGCCCGACTTTTCGGCGAGCTCGAGCTGCCAGCCCGTCTCGATGCCCTCGAATACCGTACGGATGCCTTGCTCTTCGAAGCTTGTCACCATAGCGGTCAGCAAGGCGAAGCCGGCACCGGACTCCATCAGCGTCATGATCCAGTCGGCGTCGAACTTGACGATGTCTGGCCTGAGTTCCTTGATGCGATTGATGTCGGATTCGTCCGCGCCGTAATCGTCGACGGCAATGCGTAAACCATTGCCCCTGAGCGCCTCGACGAAATTGTAGAGCGTTTCCTGCGACGCCGATTTCTGCTCGGTGACCTCGCAGACGACGCGGCGCGGATCGATGTCGGCCTCGTGCAGCACCAGCCGCATGTCGCGCAGCGCCTTGTCGGCGATGCTGCGGTCGGTGAACACCGATGGATCGAAATTGATGAAGATGGAGGCGTCTCGCGGCAGGCAGGCGCCGGCGTTCAGAAGGTGCAGCGTCCGTGTCAGCGCCTCGATATGCAGGCGGTCGACCGCCGGGCAGCTGTTGAAGAAACTCATTGGCGGCTGCGGCTCGCCTTCGCGGAACGGCCGGATCAGCCCCTCGAACGCGACGACGGAAAGCTTGCCCTTGTTGAAGGCGAAGATCGGCTGGAACGCGCTTTGCAGCGTATAGACCCCCCAGACACCGCTGGCGGTGCCGTCATCATGGCGGATGATATGGGCAAGCCCGATGCTGCGTGTCACGGTTCCTCGCTGTGCGAGACTGGCGGACCGGCCACGGTCCTGCCGTTCAAGCTTTTACCGATCGTTGATGAATTTATTGTTGCCAGCATTGCGCGCTGGCTCATTCGACAATGCCTGCGCTGGGCTTGCGCTTGGCAAGACGATGCGACATGAGAGGCGCCGCGGCGCCTTCGCCGCGCCGGTCCTTTCTGGAGATATTTCTCATGGCCTTTCTTGCCGACGTCCTTTCCCGCGTAAAGCCTTCCGCGACCATCGCGGTGACGCAGAAGGCTCGCGAGCTGAAAAACGCTGGCCGCGACGTGATCGGGCTGGGCGCCGGCGAGCCGGACTTCGACACCCCCGACAACATCAAGCACGCCGCGATCGAGGCGATCCGCCGCGGTGAGACGAAATATCCGCCGGTATCCGGCATTGTGCCGCTGCGCGATGCGATCGCAAAAAAATTCAAGCGCGAGAACAATCTCGACTACCGGCCGGAGCAGACCATCGTCGGCACCGGCGGCAAGCAGATCCTGTTCAACGCCTTCATGGCGACGCTGAACCCCGGCGACGAAGTGATCATCCCGCGGCCCTACTGGGTGAGTTATCCCGAAATGGTGGCGATCTGCGGCGGCACCTCGGCCTTTGCCGACACCTCGATCGACAACGGCTTCAAGCTGACGGCGGCCGTGCTGGAAAAGGCGATCACGCCGCGCACCAAATGGCTGTTGATGAACTCGCCGTCGAACCCCTCGGGCGCAGCCTACACCGAAGCGGAACTCAAGAGCCTGGCCGACGTGCTGTTGAAGCACCCGCATGTCTGGGTGCTGACCGACGACATGTACGAGCACCTGACTTATGGCGACTTCGTCTTCAAGACCATCGCCGAGGTCGAGCCTAAGCTCTATGAGCGCACGTTGACGATGAACGGCGTGTCGAAGGCCTATGCCATGACCGGCTGGCGCATCGGCTACGCGGCAGGCCCGGTGCCGCTGATCAAGGCGATGGACATGATCCAGGGCCAGCAGACCTCCGGCGCCTGCACCATCGCCCAATGGGCGGCGGTCGAAGCGCTGAACGGCCCGCAGGATTTCATCCCGAAGAACAAGGCGATCTTCCAGGGCCGGCGCGATCTCGTCGTCTCGATGCTCAACCAGGCGCGCGGCATCACCTGTCCGTCGCCGGAGGGTGCGTTCTACGTCTATCCCTCCTGTGCCCAGCTGATCGGCAGGAAGACCAAGAGCGGCAAGGTGATCGACAGCGACGAAACCTTCTGCTCGGAACTGCTCGAGGCCGAGGGCGTGGCGGTTGTTTTCGGCTCGGCCTTTGGCCTCGGCCCGAACTTCCGCATCTCCTACGCCACGTCGGAGGCTCTGCTCGAAGAGGCCTGCACGCGCATCCAGCGCTTTACCGCCGCGCTGGTCTGAGACGTTTCAGCCGCCATACTGCTCGTCGTTCACCTTCTCCAGCCAATCGACATGCACACCCTCGAGCGCCTCCTGCATGGCGATGTGGGTCATCGCCGATTTGGGCGCGGCGCCGTGCCAGTGCTTTTCGCCGGCCGCAAAGGAGATGACGTCGCCGGCCCTGATCTCCTGCAGCGGCCCGCCCCAGCTTTGCACGAGACCGGCACCGGATGTGACATAGAGCGTCTGGCCGAGCGGATGCGTGTGCCAGTGGGTGCGAGCGCCGGGCTCGAAGCTGACCAGCGTGGCTCTGAGCCGCGCCGGCGCCTCTTTCTCGATGATCGGCGTCTGCAAAACCCGGCCAGTGAAGTATTTTTCCGGCGCAACAATCGTCGGCACGCTGCCGCAGGCAATAATCTTCATCGTCGCAAGTCCTCGATTCAATCCAGTGTCTTAGACCCTACCACTTTCGTCCGATGCCGGCTGCATCTCCTGCCGGCTGCGGGCAAAACGCGGCCAGAACAGACCGGTCCGCGTGCGGTAAGCGTCGTAGGCATCGGCCAACCTTGTCCGCGAAAATTTTCGCTCTTCGTCCAAGGCTGCGATCACGTAGATCGTAACGATGCCGGCGACCGGAACCACCGCCCAGACCGACCAGGTCGCGATACCCCATCCGATCCAGAAGATGATGTAGGACGTGTAGAACGGATGCCGGACATGGAGATAAGGGCCTTCGGTCACCAGGCTGTCGGGATTGTCAGGATCGAATGCGAACCGCAGCCGCGCCTTGCGGGAGACCGAGATCGCCCACCAGAACAGCGCCGAGCTTGCCAGTTCGATGGCGAGCCCGCCGATCTTCGCCGCCACCGGCTGCCGCTCGATCCACAGCAGCGCAAGAAAGAACAGCGCCGTGCCGACCACGACGGCCGAAATGATCATCGCGCCTGGAGACATGGTCGGCGACTGGAAATGCGCGCGCATCGACCAGGCATATTGGCCGAGCGTCGCGATGCTGCTGATCGAGACGAGAAGGTCGAGCGTGGATTCCATCATCAGGCTCCGGGGGTTAGCTGTGGTGGATTCGGCATCATACCCGGCGCAAGCCGAGAAATCATTTCTTAACCACCGTTCTAAACAACATGGTGACCTCGGCATGCGATGTTGACCTGGAGACAATCCCAAGGTCCAAACCAGTATGGCCGTTTCCCACCGCACGATCCGCACGCCGCAAGCGGATTTGCGCCTCAGCCAGTCGTCGGGACCCGGCATCCCGCTTGTCCTGATCCACGGCTCGGGCAGTTCGCGCGCCGTATTCGCCCGCCAGTTCGACAGCCCGTTGGCCGCTGCCCATCGGTTGATTGCTTTCGACCTGCCCGGCCACGGCGAATCGTCGGACGCCCGCGATCCGGCGACGGACTACACCATCGCCGGCCTTGCCCAATCGGCGGCTCAGCTCCTCGACGCCTTGGAGGTTAGCCGCGCCGTCGTCTTCGGCTGGTCGCTCGGCGGGCACGTGGCGATCGAGCTCGCGAGCTTCCACCGGGCGGTCGGCGGGCTGATGCTGACCGGCGCGCCGCCGGTATCGAAGGGTCCTTTCGGCATGCTGCGCGGCTTCCACGCGCATTGGGACATGCTGCTGGCGTCCAAAAAGACGTATTCCGAACGCGATGCCGAGCGCTTCGAGACGCTGTGTTTCGGCGACACCGCCGATCCGTCCTTTCGCCAAGCCATCCTGCGCACCGACGGCCGGCTGCGCGCCGCGGTGACGCGCGGCATGCTCACCGGCAAGGGCGCCGACCAGAGACAGGTGGTCGAGCAGGCCGCGTTTCCGGTCGCTATCGTCAATGGCGAGAACGATCCGTTCGTCCGGCTCGGCTATTTTGAGACGCTCGCCTACGGCTCGCTGTGGGAGCATTGCCACATCATCTCCGGCGCCGGGCATGCGCCTTTCTGGGAGCGGGCGGACCTGTTCAATCCGCTGCTCGCGCGCTTTGCCGAGACGGTGGCGGTGCAGCGCGTGGACGCACCCCCGCTGGCGTCGCGCCTAACCGGCACCGGCTGAACCGGCCCCAACTTCAAATCCCTTCAACCTCAAATCCCTTGCCCTCCCGGCCTGCCCGTGGGACGATGCCCTTTGGGTAGGTGGCAAATTGAAAAAAGCCTCGCCCGCGACGGCCGACAGGCCGGCCGCCGCTCACAGGGAAACGCCTGAGTGGAGGTCAGCCATGGGTACTCGCGCCGGAGGACGACGCACGGGACCGAAATGCATTGCCATAGTCGGTCCCTTCGCAAGCGGTAAGACGACACTTCTCGAAGCCATACTCGCCCGTACAGGCGCCATTCCCCGCCAGAATCCCGTTTCGTCCGGAAATACCGTTTCCGATCATTCGCCCGAGGCGCGCGCTCACGGCATGAGCGTCGAGGCGACCTTCGCCACCACCGATTTCATGGGCGAGCCGTTCACCTTCGTCGATTGTCCCGGCTCCATCGAATTCTCCTTCGAAGCCGAGCCGGTGCTGGCCGCCTGCGACGTCGCCGTGGTCGTTGCCGAGGCCGACGAGAAGAAGATCCCTGCCCTGCAGCTGATCATGCGCAAGCTCGACGATCTCGGCGTGCCGCGCATGCTGTTCCTGAACAAGGTCGACAAGGCGATAGCAGGTGTGCGCGACACGCTGAAGATGCTGCAGCCGGCAAGCTCGGTGCCATTGCTGCTGCGCCAGATCCCGCTGCGCAAGGACGGCGTCGTCATCGGCTCGATCGACCTCGCTCTGGAGCGTGCCTACATCTACCGCGAATATGCCGAGAGCGAGGTCGCCCAGATCCCGAGCGACGACAAGGCGCGCGAGCTCGAGGCGCGCTTTTCCATGCTGGAGACGCTCGCCGACCATGACGACCGCCTGATGGAGCAATTGCTGGACGAGATCGAACCGCCGAAGGATGCGATCTTCGACGATCTTGCCGCCGACCTGCGCGACGGCATGGTGACGCCGGTGCTGATCGGCACCGCCGAGAAGGGCAATGGCGTGCTGCGCCTGTTGAAGGCGATCCGTCACGACGCACCCGACATCGAGGCGACGCGCCAGCGCCTCGGCGCTCCCGACGGCAATGCCACCGTGGTCCAGGTGATGAAGACCATCCACACCGCGCATGGCGGCAAGCTGTCGGTGTCGCGCATCCTGTCCGGCCAGGTCGCCGACGCCGCCGAGCTGTTCCTTTCCAATGGCGAAACGGCAAAGGTCTCCGGCATCTACAAGATGCTCGGCAAGGACCAGGTCAAGCTGACTTCGGCCAAGGCCGGCGACACGGTGGCGCTCGGCAAGCTGGACGCCGTCAGGACCGGCCAGACGCTGAGCTCGACCAAGGGCGGCATCCAGCCGCTGGTCACGCTGGCGCCGCCGCAACCGGTCTTCGCCTTCGCGCTGCGGCCGAAAGAGCGCAAGGACGAGGTCAAGATGTCGGCGGCCATCCAGCGCCTGGCCGAGGAAGATCCCTCACTCAACCTGCATCACAACCAGGATTCGGCCGAAACCGTGCTGTCCGGCCATGGCGAGATGCATCTGCGCGTCGTGCGCGAGCGGCTGGAAGGCAAGAACCAGATCCCGGTCGAAGGCCATGTGCCGGCCGTGCCCTACCGCGAGACGATCCGCAAAGCGACGCAGCAGCGCGGCCGCCACAAGAAACAATCAGGCGGCCACGGCCAGTTCGGCGACGTCGTGATTGAGATCAAACCGCTGCCGCGCGGGTCAGGCTTCCAGTTCACCGATACGATCACCGGCGGCGTCGTGCCAAAGACCTACATCCAGTCGGTCGAGACCGGCGTGCGTGACTACCTGAAGTCCGGGCCGCTCGGCTTCCCGGTCGTCGATGTTGCCGTCAACCTTTCCGACGGCTCCTACCATGCGGTCGATTCCTCCGACATGGCCTTCCAGATGGCAGCGAAGCTGGCGATGAAGGAAGGCATGGCCGCGTGCTCGCCGGTGCTGCTCGAGCCGGTGATGAAGGTCGAGATCGTCACGCCGTCCGACGCGACGTCGAAGATCATTGCGCTGATCCCGCAGCGGCGCGGCCAGATCCTCGGCTACGACGCGCGGCCCGACTGGCCCGGATGGGACGTCGTCGAGGCGACCATGCCGCAAGCCGAGATCGGCGACCTCATCATCGAGCTGCGCTCGGCCACGGCGGGTGTCGCCAGCTACCGGGCCGTCTTCGACCACATGGCCGAACTCACCGGCCGGTTGGCCGACGAAGCGCTGAACGCCAACGGCAAGGCCGCCTGAGCTGCCTTTGCGGCCCAACAGGAAACGGCGCCCGGATGTTGCGGGCGCCGTTTCTTGCGGACCGTCTTCGTGGGAGGCGAAACGGCAGGTCCGCCGCATGCTTGCCGCCGGTGCCTGGCGGCGGAGGAAGGTTCGGACGCGGTAGCTGCCTGAGCCCGGGTCGTCCGAGTGATGCCCCCATCCCCCGGACGAGCCACACCGCGTCCTGTGCTCTGCTTAATCGATTTGGCGCGCCCGCGGCATGTTACCCGAGGTTACATGTCACTGTTACGCGACCGTTCCGGCCGATTTTCTGGCGATGTGTTGGTTTCGGGCAACAAAAAAGCCGGATCAATGAAGACCCGGCTGAGTTTGATTGGAAGTGCCTGTTAAGGCTAACCTCCAGAGGGGAACACTCGAGAGCGCTAATGGGAGGAGAACGCGCTCAGGAGATGAGCTATTTATGTGCTCTTCATGCCCAAGAAACAAGCATCTATTTTGCAACACTCACATGCAAAAAGGCGCCGGCTGTGGTCTAATCCGTCCCGAAGCGCAATAGGACCAGTTGAATCGCTGAAATACAGCCTGCGGCAAGGCAAAAATCGATCCGCGGCCGCGAATCAGCAGCGATTCCTGCTCGGAAAGTCGAAAAACGCAGGATGACGTGGAATCGTGCAGCACGCGTTTGTTTTTTCGGCAGCCAGACCTTGCTGGTGCATGCCGCCCAAAAGCCCGCCATCGAGCTTGACCTGAGGGTGCAGCGGTTTGGGTTACATGCCGGACAAGACCTGAAGCGCGTTGCAGGAGACCGTTCAAGGCCGCGCCCGTAAGGAGAGCTATATGCGAGCCACTTCGGCGATCGCCGGCAGCGTCATCTTCCTTGCTGTAGCGCCCGGCGTGGTCGCCGGACTGTTGCCTTGGCTGCTGACCGATCGCTATCGCCTGCCCTGGTCGAGACTGCCCGGTTTCGTTCCTGTGGGCTGGCTGCTGGTTGTCGCCGGCACAGCCATACTGCTGCACGCCTTTGCCCGGTTTGCCCTGGAGGGCCTGGGTACCCCCGCCCCGGTCGCGCCGACCGAAAGGCTGGTCGTCGGCGGCATCTACCGCCATGTCCGCAATCCGATGTACGTCGCCGTGCTGTCGATCGTCCTCGGCCAGGCACTGCTGTTTTCGAGCTGGACGGTCGCCGCCTATCTAGTCATCGCCGCGGCCGCCATGATCTCCTTCGTGAGACTATATGAGGAACCGACGCTTGCCCGCCGCTACGGCGACGAATACGAGGCCTACCGCCGTGCCGTACCAGGCTGGCTGCCCCGCCTGACACCTTGGCGCGGCTGAAGCAGGCTCCAACGCTACGTCACCACGGCAGCGGGCCGTCCTCGTTCGAGAACGTGCCCGTCGGACCGCTAGCGTCGAGAAGTGCGAGGCGCACGGGCTCCCGCGCGGCCTGTTCGACGGTGCGCGGACCTTCGAAGTTGTTCAGCTCCGTCGCGGTGTAGCCCGGGCACGCAGCGTTGACCTTGATGCCGGTCTCCTCGAGCTCGATGGCGAAGGCGAGCGTCATCGCGTTGACGGCCGTCTTCGACGGGTTGTAAACGGCGCCAAACGAAGTGCGGTACGGAAAGGCCGGATCCGCGTTCAATGTCAGCGAGCCGGCGCCGCTCGATACGTTGACGATACGCGCCGCCGGCGCCTCACGAAGGAGCCGCAGCATCGCTTGCGTGACGGCGACGATGCCAAACACGTTCGTCTCGAACACCGCGCGTACGTCGTCGAGGGAGGCAACGCTCGGGCGGCCCGAGTTGATGATCTCCTCGAACGACGTGCCGGGCTTTCCCGCGTGGGAGATGCCCGCATTGTTCACCAGCACATCGAGGCGGCCGATTTCGATGCGGATGCGCTCTGCCGCGGCGGCGATCGAGGCCTGGTCGGTGACGTCGAGCTGCAGGGCGTGGGCATCCCCTCCAATGCTCTTTGCGGCTGCCTCCGCATGCTCGAGCCTGCGCGATCCTAAGAGCACGGTAAGGCCGTTCGCCGCGAGGTCCTTGGCGATCTGAAGACCGATGCCCTTGTTGGCCCCGGTGACCAGGGCGACGGGTTTGTCCTGCATGGTAATCTCCTTTTGTGCACCGATGTGTGGCCAACACCGCCTTGCCGTGCTAGATACAAGTCAAGCGGAACCACGTTCCACATATATCCGGAACAATGTTCCGTTTGCAAGAGGTAATTTGATGGGCGAAAAAACGCCGAACGGCAAAACGGATCAAGGCGATGGTCTGGAACCCCGCGACCGCGCGGATCGGCACGTGCGCGCCGACGCACGGCGCAACATCGACGCGTTGCTCCGGGCGGCCATGGCGGTGTTCGCGACCTCCGGCGTGGAGGCTCCGGTGCGAGAGATCGCGGAAAAGGCTGGCGTCGGCGTCGGCACCGTCTACCGCCATTTTCCACAGCGCTCGGACCTGATCGTGGCCGTCTTCCGCAACGAGGTTGACGCCTGTGCGGACGCCGCGCCGATCCTGGCCGGAAAGCATGAGCCCGGTGAAGCGCTGGCCCTGTGGATGCAGCGCTATGTGGATTTCATCACGGCAAAACGCGGCCTCGCGGCAGCCTTGTACTCAGGCAATCCGGCCTTCGACACTTTGCCTGCCTATTTCAACCAACGACTCCGGCCCGCGCTTCAAACATTGCTGGAGGCGGCGGCCGCGGCCGGCGAGGTGCGCGCCGATATCGAGCCGGGCGACCTGTTGGGGGCGGCCGCCAGCCTTGCCATGCCGGCACATGGCGGCGGCCCTGCCCAGGCGCGGCGCATGGTTGCCCTGCTGGTCGACGGTTTGCGCTACGGCGCCAGCACGCTGGCGGATACGCGTTCCTAAAGCGCGTTGCGTTCGACCGATCTCATGCGACGCGCTTTAGGTTCTTGTTTGATGCATGTCGTTATCGCAAAACCGCTGCACACTTTTGCGCGACATGCATTAAATCAGAACGACCAGCTGCGCGCCTTGGCGATGATGAAATCGCGGAAGACATGCAGCTTCGCCTGGTTCTTCATCGCGTCGGGATAGGCGAAATAGGTATCGAAGGACGGCACTTCGGTCTCGGGCAGCAACTGCACCAGCCCGGAATCCTTGCTGACCACGTAATCGGGCAGCATGGCGATGCCGGCGCCGCCCTGCACCGCTCGCTTGATCGACAGGATGTCGTTGATCTGCAGCGTTGGCACCCTTTGCCCGCCTTCGAAATCGCCGACCGTTTCCAGCCAGTTCAGTTCCGACAGATGCGCCGGCACCGGCACGCCGAAGGTGACGATGCGATGGGCCTTCAGCTCGGCGATCGAATTCGGCTTGCCGTATTTATTCACATAGGAGGGCGCCGCGTAGAGATGGAAATGCACGGTGAACAGGCGGCGCTGGATGAGATCCGGCTGCTGCGGCTGGCGCAGCCTGATGGCGCAGTCGGCCTGGCGCATGGTGAGATCTAGCTCCTCATTGGCCAGGATGAGCTGCAGGCTGACCTCGGGATAGAGCTCGATGAATTCCTGCACGCGCTCGGTCAGCCAGCCGGCGCCGAGGCCGACCGTGGTCGTCACCCTGAGCACGCCGGAGGGCCGGTCCTTGGTTTCGGTCAGTCGCGATTTGATGGTTTCGAGCTTCATCAGCACGTCGTGTGCCGTGCGGAACAGCATCTCGCCCTGCTCGGTCAGCACCAGGCCGCGGGCGTGGCGATTGAACAGCGGCACGCCGACATCATGCTCGAGCGCGCTGACCTGCCGCGAGATCGCCGATTGCGACAAATGCAGTGTTTCCGCGGCATGGGTGAACGACCCCGCTTCCGCCGCGGCGTGAAACACGCGTAGCTTGTCCCAATCCAACGCCATGATTTCCCCTCGTCCCTGTTTTCTGGCGTCCGCCTGTTTTGGCGTCTGAATGAAAAATCAGGCTTTTGCGCGGCTTTTCTCAGCCGCTTGTTCAACAATCACTCCGCCGCTTCGCGGTGAACCTCGATCCGCGCCAGATATTTTTCCGCCTCGAGCGCGGCCATGCAGCCGAGCCCGGCCGCCGTCACCGCCTGGCGGTAGATATCGTCGGTCACGTCGCCGGCGGCGAACACGCCCGGCATGTCGGTGCGGGTCGAATCCGGCGCCGTCCACAGATAGCCGTTCGGCTTTTGCTTCAGCTTGCCGGCAAACAGCTCGACCGCCGGCGCGTGGCCGATCGCCACGAACACGCCGTCGACCACCAGATGCATCTCCTGCCCGGTCACCACGTTGCGCAGCTTCAGCCCTTCGACCGAAGGCGGCAGCGGCGCCTTGCCGGGTCTGCCGGTGATCTCGTCGACCACCGTGTCCCAGATGACGCGGACATTATCTTTCCGCAGCAGCCGCTCGCGCAGGATGCGCTCGGCGCGGAAATCGCTGCGCCTGTGGATGACGGTGACGCTCTTGGCCAGGTTGGAGAGATAGAGCGCTTCCTCCACCGCCGAATTGCCGCCGCCGATCACCGCGACATCCTTGCCGCGATAGAAGAAGCCGTCGCAGGTGGCGCAGGCCGAAACGCCAAATCCCATGAAGGTCCGTTCGCTCGGGATGCCCAGCCATTTGGCCTGCGCGCCGGTGGCGATGATCAGCGCGTCGGCGGTATAGATCGTGCCGGAATCGCCCTTGGCGCGGAACGGCCGCACGTTGAGGTCGACTTCGGTGATGATGTCGTTGACGATATCGGTGCCGACATGCTCGGCCTGCCTGAGCATTTCGCTCATCAGCCATGGACCCTGGATCGGTTCGGCGAAGCCCGGATAGTTTTCGACGTCGGTGGTGATCATCAGTTGCCCGCCCTGCTGCAGGCCGGCGACCAGCATCGGCTTGAGCATGGCGCGGGCGGCATAGATCGCCGCCGTATAGCCGGCGGGGCCGGAGCCGATGATGAGAACAGGCGCGTGCTTGGTGATCATGAAAAGCCTCTGCGGGGAGCAGCCATGGATTGTGGCATGAACTCTCGTCGATTGTTGCGCGTAATGTAAGTGTTGCCTGCGACGCCAGCAAGGCAAGTTGCCGTTCGTCCCCGGAAAGCTTCGGCGCCGGCGACGGCGACAAGCAACCCGCAGCAAGATGATGCGAAAATCCTCGATCCAGCGGATGGAATAGACAGCAAAGTCGTTTAATTACAAAGTCGCGAAAGATTCTTTCGCGTCACCACGGAAGCCACCATGCCGATCAAGGCCGATCTCGATGCCATCGACTGGAAGATCCTGCGCGAGCTTCAGCAGGACGGACGCATGACCAATGTCGAACTGTCGAGCCGCGTCGGCATTTCGGCGCCGCCGTGCCTGCGCCGCGTCAGGCGGCTGGAAGAGGCCGGCATCATCCGCGGCTACCGCGCTTTGCTCAACGCTCCGGCGCTCGGCCTCGACGTCGTCGCCTTCTGTCTGATCGGCCTGCATCACCAGGCCGACGCCGAACTCAAGACCTTCGCCGAGCGCACCCGCGGCTGGCCGATCGTGCGCGACGCCTGGATGGTGTCGGGCGAGTCCGATTTCCTGCTGCATTGCGTGGCGAGCGATCTCGGCACCTTCCAGACCTTCGTCATCGAGGAACTGGCCTCGGCCCCCAATGTCGATACGGTGCGAACCGCGCTGACCATCCGCCGGGTCAAAGACGAAGGGCTGGTGGCGTTTTCGGCTTAAGAGAGCGGGCAAAGCGGCTGCGAAACAAAAACCCGGAAACAAAAAACCCGCCTCGGCGGGCGGGATCGTCGGTGGAAATCATCACCATACTCAAATTAGTAGCATAGCTGCCGGCACAAAGCAAGAACAAAATTGCCTTCAGCGTTAGAATGCGGCTTCATGCCAGCTTGGGTTCCTCGCCCCACGAAAGTGGGGAGAGGTGGCTCGGCCAAGCCGAGACGGAGAGGGGAACCGCGCTCTACGACGCCCCCTCTCCGGCCGCTTCGCGGCCACCTCTCCCCCGCTTCGCGGAGGGCGAGGAACCCAGGTCCTGAGAGTTCGAGGATCACCCCACCTCGCAGAGGCGCGTTTCGACCATTTCGCACAAATGGTGGTAGAGGCACAAATGCCCCTGCTGGATGATCGGCGTCGAGGTCGAGGGTACGTTGAGCAGGATGTCGGAGAGCGGCTTCAGCTTGCCGCCGGTGTCGCCGGTCAGGCTGACCACCGTCATGCCCATCATGCGCGCCTGTTGGGCGGCGGCGAGGATGCTTGGCGAATTGCCGCTGGTCGAGATGGCGAGCAGCACGGCGCCCGCCGAACCATGCGCCTCGACCTGGCGCGCAAACACCGTGTCGAAGCCGTAATCATTGCCCCAGGCGGTCAGCACCGCCGCGTTGGCCGGCAGCGCGATGACGTTGTAGGCCTTGCGCTCCCTGAGGAAGCGGCCGACCAGCTCGCCGGCGATATGGATGGCATCGCTGGCCGAGCCGCCATTGCCGGCTATCAGCAGCGCCTTCCCCTGCGAAAGCGCGGCGACGACGGCGCCGACCGCCCGCTCCATCTCGCTGGTCAGGTCGCGCTCGACCATCGCCGAAATCGCGGCCGCCGAGCGGGCCAGGTAATCGTTCAGTTCGGACATGAAACCCTCAGTTCCCGGCGCGCAATCTGCCGATAGTGCCGGTCGTGCTCTTGCCGGCGACGAGGTCGATTAGCACGACGCGCCCGCCGGCCTTCTGCACGACATCGGCGCCAACCACCTGATCGACCGTATAGTCGGCGCCCTTGACCAGTATGTCGGGGCTCAGCGCCTCGATCAGCGAAAGCGGCGTATCCTCCTCGAAGATGACGACGGCGTCGACCGAGGCAAGTGCTGCCAGCACGCAGGCCCGGTCATGCTGGTCGTTGACCGGGCGCCCCGGCCCTTTCAGCCGGCGCACCGAGGCATCGCTGTTGAGGCCGAGCACCAGCCGGTCGCACTGGCTGCGGGCCGCATGCAACAGGCTGACATGGCCGGCATGCAGGATATCGAAACAGCCATTGGTGAAGCCGACGCTCAAGCCCTCGTCTTTCCAGCCCGCCACCAGCCGCGCGGCGGCGGCGGCATCGAGGATCGCATCCAAGTGGGCGACCGGACCATGCGAGCGAAACAGCGCACCCGTGAGTTCCTCGATCGTCAGCCGCGCCGTGCCGCGCTTGCCGACGACAACACCGCCGGCGGCGTTGGCGATTGATCCTGCCATGACGCGGTCGGCGCCTGCTGCAAGTCCCAGTGCAAACGTCGCGATCACCGTGTCGCCGGCGCCCGAAACGTCGAACACTTCGCGCGCCTGCGTGGCGATATGGCGGGCGTCGTCCGCACCGACGACGCTCATGCCCTTTTCGCTGCGCGTCGCGACGACGAAATCGAAACCGTGCGCCGAAATCAGCTGGCGTGCCGCCGCCTCGATTTCGTCGTCGGCAAACACTGCGCGGCCGACCGCCTCGCCGAGTTCCTTGCGGTTGGGCGTGATTGCCGTCGCGCCGGCATAACGCGCATAGTCGCGGCCCTTCGGATCGACCAGCACCGGCTTGCCCGCTTGCCGGCAGATCGAGATCAGTTCGCCGGCGACACCGTCGAGCAGCACGCCCTTGCCATAGTCGGACAGAATGACGATGTCGGCGCGTGCCAGCGCTTCGCGAAAATGCCCGACCAACGTCGCGCGCTCGGCATCGCCCAGCGGCTTGATTTCCTCTTCGTCGAAACGCAGCACCTGCTGGTTGAGCGCGCTGAAGCGGCTTTTGGACGACGTCATGCGATCGGCATCCTGCGCCAGCCCGCCGGTGTCGACGCCAAATTCGCCGAGCATGCGCATGAGGTTCTTGCCGGCCTCGTCAGCGCCGATCACCGAGACCGGTATCACGGCAGCACCGAGCGAAACGATGTTGGCGACGACATTGCCGGCGCCGCCCATCGCCAGCGTTTCGCCGCGCCCGTGCAGCACGGGGATCGGCGCTTCCGGCGAAATGCGCTCGATCACGCCGTTGACGAAACGGTCGAGGATGAAATCGCCGACCACCAGCACGGTGGCGCCGCCGAAGCGCGAGATGGCGCGGTGAAGAGGTTCGGGAGAGGGCAGCTTGATCATGTCAACGCGCGGGAGGGCCGATTTTCAGTGATGGGAAATTCGATTGGCAGGGCCGGCCGTTCATGGCGATGCCGATATACCGCAATTTCAGCCGACGCAACGGCAGGCCTTCGACCGATCGCGGCGGCGAGACAGTGCGTCAGCTTTTCTGCAACGCGACATGCACGCCCAGTCCGACAAGCACCGCACCGCCAGCGCGCCGCATCAGGCGCTGCGCCCGGCTCGAGCGCCGCAGCCTGGCGATCACCGCGCCGGCCAGCACCACGCAAACAATGTCGGCCGACGAGAACATCAAATTGACGATCGTTCCAAGCACGACGAACTGCAGCCAGACCGGAAACGCTGCCGAGGCATCGATGAATTGCGGCAGGAACGCCATGAAGAAAATCGCCGTTTTCGGGTTGAGCACCTCGACGGCAACGCTCTCGAAAAAGGCGCGGCGGGCGGATTTCGGCTGAATTCCCGGCAAGACAACGTCGCCTTGCGCCTTGGCGCGAAACAAAGAAACACCGAGCCAGACCAGATACAGCGCACCGACCAGCTTGACCGCCATGTAAAGCACCGGCACGGCATGGAAAAGCACCGACAGGCCGACGGCGGCGGCGAAGACATGAACGTAGCCGCCGAGATGGATGCCGAGCGCCGCCATCAGCCCGGACCAGCGGCCACGCGCCATGGTTTGCGCGGCGGCATAGAGCATGGCCGGGCCGGGGATATAGGCGAAGATCGCCGTGGTGGCGAAAAAGGCGACAAGCAGTTCGGTTGACGGCATTACCTTGCTCCTGTCGCCGATCGGCCGGCAGGCCGACTGAAACGAGACCTTTGCGGCGCCACTATGGCGCTCATCCGGCCGCCCCGCCACCTGCTTTGTCGACAGCCCGGCCCGCCTCCCCTATAAGGCCAGAATCCCACAAGGGCTACAATCGGCACAAGGTACCAGAGGCTTTCATGATCATCGTCACGGGCGGCGCCGGCATGATCGGTTCCAACATCGTCGCCGCGCTCAACGCCGAGGGTTTCAGCGACATCCTCGTCGTCGACGACCTCACCGACGGCCACAAGATCGCCAACCTCGCCGATCTCGAGATCGCCGATTATCTCGACAAGGACGATTTTCTGGCGCGGATGGAGGCCGGTGGCCTCGGCCGCATCGAGGTGGTTTTCCACCAGGGTGCCTGCTCGACCACCACCGAATGGAACGGCAAGTTCATGATGGAGGTCAACTACACCTATTCGAAGCGCCTGCTGCACGCCTGCCTGGCCCTGCGCTTGCCGTTTCTCTATGCCTCCTCCGCTTCCGTCTATGGCGGCGGCGCCGAGTTCCGCGAGGAGCCGCAATACGAACGCCCGCTCAACGTCTATGCCTATTCGAAAAAGCTGTTCGACGACTATGTCCGCCGCACTGTCTTCGATACCGACCACTCGCCGGTGGCGGGCCTGCGTTATTTCAACGTCTACGGACCGCGCGAGGCGCATAAGGGCGCCATGGCCTCGGTCGCCTTCCATCTGTTCAATCAGGTCGAGCAAGGCCAGAACCCGAAGCTGTTCGGCGCCTATGGTGGTTTCGGGCCCGGCGAACAGAGCCGCGATTTCATCCATGTCGGCGATGTCGCCGACGTCAATCTGTGGCTGTGGAAACGCGGCTCAAGCGGCATCTTCAACTGCGGCACAGGCAAGGCTCAGCCGTTCCGCGCCATTGCCGAAACGGTGATCGATACGCTCGGCCAAGGCCAGATCGAGTTCATCGAGTTTCCCGACCACCTCAAGGGCAGCTACCAGAGCTTTACGCAAGCTGATATGTCCCGCTTGCGCGCAGCCGGTTACAATGGCCAGTTCCGCACAGTGGAAACCGGCGTCAGAGACTATGTCGAATGGCTGAAAGCCCAACGATCCTCGTGATCGGCCCACGCTGGGTGGGCGACATGGTGATGGCGCAGTGCCTGTTCCAGGCGCTAAGGGAGCTTCATCCGAACGCCGCCATCGACGTGCTGGCGCCGGCGTGGGCAGCACCGCTGGTCAAGCGCATGCCCGAAATCCGCCAGCAGATCGACCTGCCGCTGCAATCCGGCACGTTCGAATTCCGCATCCGAAGGCGCTTCGGCCGCCTGCTGCGCGGCCGCTACGACATGGCCTTTGTCCTGCCGGGAAGCTGGAAATCGGCGCTGATCCCGTTCTTTGCCGGCATTCCGCGCCGCGTCGGCCATCTCAAGGAAATGCGCTATGGGCTGCTGACCGACATCGTGCCCTTGCCCGATCGCCTGAAACGGCGCACCGCGCAGGGCTATTTCAGCCTTGCCCGTGGTGGCGCCTTCCAGGCGCCGAAGCTTGCCGTCGATCAAGCCAACCAGGTAGCATTGTTCGGCCGTTTCGGGCTGACGGCGGGGAAATTCGTGGCACTCATGCCCGGCGCCGAATTCGGTCCGGCCAAGCGCTGGCCGAGCGAACACTATGCCGGGCTCGCCCGCGAGATGATGGCGAAAGGGTTTGGCGTGGCACTGTTCGGATCGAAGAACGACGCTGGGGTGACGGCGGAAATCGCCGCGCTGGCTCCGGGCGCCGTCGATCTTGCCGGCCAGACGCGGCTCGAGGATGCCATCGACCTGATCGCCGCGGCGAGGCTCGCCGTCTCCAACGACAGCGGGCTGATGCATGTCGCCGCCGCCGTCGGCACGCCGGTCGTCGCCGTCTACGGCTCGACCTCGCCGCAGAACACGCCGCCGCTCGCCGAGCGCCGCGAACTGGTCTGGCTCGGCCTGTCCTGTTCGCCCTGCCACAAAAAAGTCTGCCCGCTCGGTCATCTCAACTGCCTGAAGACGCTGGAGGTCGAACGCGTCGTGGCGGCGGCGGAGCGGCTGCTGGAAATGCCGACCGCCGCATGAAAGTGCTGATCGTCAAGACATCGTCCATGGGCGACGTCATCCACACCTTCCCGGCGATCGAGGACGCGCGCCGCGCTCGGCCCGGCCTGTCGTTCGACTGGTGCGTGGAAGAGGCCTTTGCCGGCATCGTGGCGCTGCATCCAGCCATCCAAACCATCCACAGCGTGGCGATCCGGCGCTGGCGCAGGAAGCTGCTCGAGCCCGGCACATGGCGGGAAGTGATCGGCTTGCGCCGCGCCTTGCGCGATTGCCGCTACGACCTCGTTCTCGATGCGCAAGGCTTGCTGAAATCGGCGCTGGTGGCGCGGCTGGCGGCAGCGCCGATCGCCGGTTTCGACCGTTCGAGCGCCCGCGAGCCTTCGGCGAGCCTGTTTTATGGCCATCGCTACGCCGTGCCGCGCGGCCTGCATGCCATCGAGCGCACGAGACGCCTGTTCGGGCTGGCGCTCGGCTACGAGCCGGATTTTTCCAGGCTTGAATCGGGTATCACGCCGCCAGCCGGAAGATCGATTTTTGTCGGCGAAAAGACCGCCTTCCTGCTGCACGGCACCAGCCGCGAGGACAAGAAATGGCCGGTCGCGGACTGGATCGAAACCGCCCGCCTGCTGGTGAACATGGGAATGACGCCAGTCACCACCTGGTCGAACGACCGGGAACAGGCGGTTGCCGAGGCGATCGCCCGCGCCATTTCGCAAACCGTGGTGGTTCCCAGGTCGCCGCTAGCCGAGATCGCCGCCGACATCGGCGGCTCGGCGCTGGTCATCGGCGCCGACACCGGCCTCACCCATCTCGCCAGCGCTTTCGGCCTGCCGACGGTGGCGATATTCCTCGCTACCGAGCCTGGCCTGACCGGCCCGCGCGGGCCATTCTCATCGACGCTGCTGGCCGCGCCCGGCCGCAGCGTCACGCCGCCGGAGGTGATTGCGGAAGCCGAGAGGCTTGTGGAGCGCCAGACGCTTGGTCAGGCCGGTGGCCGCTGATTTGCTCAATCAATTCAATCGGAAAGGTCAGCGCTGCCCCTTCCCTTCTCCCCTTGTGGGAGAAGGTGGATTGGCGCGCGCAGCGCCAAGACGGATGAGGGGTGTTGGACGGAGTGCGGAGGGAGCCAAGCTGGAACACCCCTCATCCGACCTCGCTTCGCGAGGCCACCTTCTCCCACAAGGAGACCTTTGCATAGAAGCCGATTGGTGATTCTGTGATGATGGTCGAAGCAGGGAGATTCGGGATGGCGGATCGTGTTCTGGGTCAGTTGAGTCT
>NZ_JAMYVA010000062.1:0-25693 GCF_040323505.1 Mesorhizobium sp. M0040 | reverse complement strand
ACAGCAACTCGTCACGCAAGGCATTGACAGTCTCAAGCGTGACAGGAGGTGCATCCGGCCGAGGCGACAATAGAGGAATCCCGTTGCGCTCGCCGCCGGCTTGTGGCCGGCGCAGCGAGCGCCGGGCGAGATCGGTGATGACCTCGCCGAGGCTGCGATCCTGCTGCCGGGCCATGGCCTTGGCCGCGACCAGGACATCGTCATCGATCGCCAGTGTAGTTCTCATATCGCCCTCCTTGGCGCGCATCAAACATCACGCATCATATAGTAACCGACGCACCCCTTTGAGATGCGTCGGAAGAAGGTCTAAGCGTGGCGGATTTCCGTTCCCAGCACCTTCAGGCATTCGCGGATGAACGCAGCAAGCGCCGTCCAGCCTTTTGCCGAAACCATCGTCCCATCCACATATGCCTCCGTTGGAGACAGGTCGATATAGGTGCCGCCCGCAAGCGTCACTTCGGGCTCGCACGCCGCCAGCGCGCCGACCTTCTTGCCACGCACGACGCCGTCGACCGCAATCAGGATCTGCACGCCGTGGCAGATCGTGAAAATCGGCTTCTTGGTTTCGTGGAAGTGGCGCACCATCGCCTGCACGCGCTTGTCGGTGCGGATGTATTCGGGGCCACGACCGCCCGCGCAGTAAACGGCGTGGTATTGCTCCAGCTGCCTCTCAGCGTCGGAGAAGGTCTTGTTGATCAGCGCATAGTGGCCGAGCTTTTCGGTGTAGGTTTGATCGCCCTCGAAATCGTGCAGCGATGTTTTGATCAGGTCTCCGGCGCTTTTGTCTGGGCACACGACGTGGACGGTGTGGCCCACCGCTTCCATCGCCTGCTGGTAGACGAAGATTTCGTATTCCTCGGTGAATTCACCGGTCAGCATCAGGATCTTTTTGCCTGGCATGGTACTTCCTTTCCTGTGACAACGGCCGGGCGAGACCTGTACTCGCCTGGTAGGTTGAGTTTCTAGAAGGGTGAATCGGGGAAGTAGTCTTCGTTGGCACTGGCCTGCGTGATGACCGTCAACGGCGGGTACGGGGACATCGGGACAGTCTCAGTCGAACGCCAACAACAAACGGTCGCGGGAATGCTCGATATGGCGACGCATCGCCTGCTCGGCAGCGGCAGGATCGGCCGCAGCGAAAGCGGCCAGGATGGCCTCATGCTCGTCAAGCGCCTCCTCGGTGACGCGCGAATGGAACATCAGGCGGAATATGTGGAAGTGGGTATGCTGGTGCGCCAGTGTCTCGCGCACGAGTTCGTTGTTGGCGAATTCCATGACCTTGTCATGGAAAATGGCATCCTGGCGGGCGAAGTTGGAATACCGCAGGCGCTCGTCCTTGCCCTCACGGCGCGCCATGACGCCGGCCGATGTCTGAAGCTGTGCGAGCTTTACCTCGTCCATGAGCGCCGCTGCCTTGGCCGCACCATGAGGCTCGAGCAGCAGGCGAAGCTCGTACAGTTCATCGAACCGTCGTTTCGTAATCTGCGGCGCAGCGCGGTAACCGATCAGATGCGTCTTCAGCACCAGGCCTTCGCCTTCGAGCCGGCCGAGCGCCTCGCGGATCGGCGTGTGGGATACGTTGAATTCCTTGACCAGGCTGTCGACGGTGATGCGCGAGCCCGGCGCAATCTTCAGGGACATGAGTTGCGCAAAGATCGCTTCGTAGACGTCCTCAACCAGGCTGCTGGAGCGCTGGATACGCCCGCTGGCGAGGTTCGCTTCGTCTAGACTGGGTAAGTTCATGGCCTGCATGTTTTGCCTCTTGACACATTGAGTTGCTAACACGATGCTCCGGCTAATGCAATCCTATATCCTATACGATTTTATAGAGGATATCATTTGCGGCAGCTAGGAGACAAAGCAATCGAATTTGCAGTGGCCCTGCTGGAACAGCGTGCCGCCCTGGCAGCCCGTGCTTCCTCACCTGCTGAACGGACCGCCAGCGTTGCGGGCGATGGTTCGGCACGTCGATACGCAACCGCGTTGCGAGACGCGTTTTACATCGAACCCGGTCTTTGGGCCGAGTTGAACGCCATCTCGCATTCCAATCCAGTCATCATCACAGGATGCAGGTCATGAGCCTTTTCGCTGCCCTAAGGCTGCCGCGCGAAATCCTCTTCGGGAAGGGCCAACGCCACGTCATTCCGGTCGTCGCGGCGAGGCTCGGGCGTCGCGCACTCGTCTGCACCGATGAACGTTTTGCCGCAACGGGCCCGTTCGCAGAGATTGTCACGGGGCTGCGAGCCGCCTCGATAGACGTACTGGTGCATGACCGTGTGCTACCCGACGTCCCCCGGGACACCGTTGCCGTCTGCGTCGAGGAAGCACGGAAGTTCACGCCCGACATGGTGATCGGCATTGGCGGCGGCAGCTGTCTCGACATGGCCAAATGCGCCGCGCTGCTCATCAGCCACGGCGGTCAGCTCCAGGATTACTACGGAGAGTTCAAGGTGCCCGGCCCGACGCTGCCGCTGATCGCGGTGCCGACGACAGCCGGCACCGGCTCTGAAGTCACCCCGGTTGCCGTGATCTCGGATCCGGATCGCACGCTGAAGGTCGGCATCTCCAGCCCGCATCTGATCGCGGCCGCGGCCATCTGCGATCCTGAACTGACGATGACATGCCCACCGGGATTGACGGCAATGGCAGGCGCCGATGCACTGACGCATGCAATCGAGGCCTTCACCGCCGCCAGGCGTGGGACCGATCCCGGCCTTCCGCAGAAACATGTCTTTATCGGCAAAACCGCTTTGACCGATCATTTCGCCCTGCTGGCGATCAAGCTGCTTGGCCGAAGCCTTGAAACGGCATACCGCCAGCCCTCTGACGAGGACGCCCGGGCCGACGTGATGATGGGTGCACTGGCCGCCGGCTGTGCGTTCGGAACGGCCGGCACAGCGGCAGCGCACGCCGTGCAATATCCGGTCGGCGCGATAACCCACACCGCTCACGGATTGGGCGTTGCCACCATGTTGCCGTACGTCATGAAGTACAACAAAACAGCCGCAGCGACCGAGATGGCCGAGATCGCCAACGCGCTCTGCCTCGATGGTAAAGGCCGGACGCCCGACGAGTTGGCCGACGCGACCATTGCCGAAGTCAGCCGGCTGTTTGGGGCAATCGGGATCACCTCCTCGTTAGCCGAGCTGGGGCTGCCCGCCGATAAGCTCGATTGGACGGCGGAACAAGCGATCGGTATCGAACGCCTCATCAAGAACAACCCGCGTCCATTCGATTTGCGGACCATGCGACACCTGGTCCAGGCGGCCTTTGATGGCGACCTCGCCAGCATCATGTAACAATCGGGAATATAGAGATGAACACGTTTTCACAGGTTCTGTCGGATGATCAGGGCGTCAGCGACTTCCACACAATTTCGCACCGGCTGTATATTGGCGGCCAATGGCGGCAGTCCGCGGATGGCAGGGTAATTCCGGTCATTGATCCGTCGACGGAAGCCATCATCGCGGCCGTACCCGATGCGACCTTGGAGGACGCGGCCGCCGCCGTTGACGCCGCTGCCAAAGCAGCCCACGGCTGGCGGACAACGTCGCCGCGAAAGCGTTCCGAGATCCTCAGACGCTGCTTTGAGCTGATGACGGAACGATCGGAGGCACTGGCTACTCTCATCGCATTGGAAAACGGCAAGGCCCTGCGGGATGCCCGAGGCGAGATCGCTTACGCGGCGGAATTTTTCCGTTGGAATGCCGAGGAGGCGGTTCGCATTACCGGTGAATTCGGTACTGCGCCTTCCGGCACCAATCGCATTGTGGTCGACTACGAACCGATCGGCATATGCATCCTGATCACGCCCTGGAATTTTCCTGCCGCGATGGCGACGCGCAAGATCGCGCCGGCACTTGCCGCTGGATGCACGGTGATCCTGAAGCCGGCCAGTGAGACCCCGCTTACCGCCTACTCGCTGGCCGCGCTCTACCAGGACGCGGGCGTTCCACCAGGGGTGGTCAACGTCCTGACAACCTCCAGTCCCGGGCCTTTGACAGCCGCCATGCTGGCCGATCCGCGGGTGCGCAAACTCTCCTTCACCGGTTCGACGGGTGTGGGTCGCGCTCTGCTGGCAGAGGCTGCCAGGCATGTGATCTCATGTTCCATGGAACTCGGCGGCAACGCACCGTTCATTGTGTTCGACGACGCCGATCTCGAAGCGGCGCTCGATGGCGCAATGGTGGCCAAGATGCGCAACGCCGGCGAGGCCTGCACGGCCGCAAACCGCCTCTACGTCCAATCTGGCATCTACGAAGCCTTCTCCGAGGGCCTCGAGAAGCGGATGTCTTCGCTCAAGGTCGGCGCCGGCACCGACCCGGACACGGAATGCGGGCCCATGATCACGAAAAAGGCGGTCGAGAAGATAGACCGCCTTGTCGTCGACGCGGTCACACGCGGCGCGCGGGTCTTGTGCGGCGGCTCAGTCCTGTCCGGACGTGGTTTCTTCTACCCTCCGACAGTGCTTCGCGACGTGCCGGGCGACGCAAAGATGGCGCATGAGGAGATATTCGGGCCGGTGGCGCCAATCTCCAGCTTCGAAACGGAGTCCGAGGTCATCGCGCGCGCCAATGACACCGAATATGGGCTTGCTGCCTACATCTACACGCGCGATCTGGCGCGCGGCATGCGGGTGGCCTCGCGGATCGAGGCCGGGATGATTGCTCTCAACCGCGGGCTGATGTCCGATCCGGCAGCCCCCTTCGGCGGCGTCAAGCAGAGCGGGCTCGGCCGCGAGGGAGGGCAGCATCACGGCATTGCGGAATTCATGGAGGCGAAATACCTCGCCATCAGCATGTGAGCAGAAGAATGCAAGGCGATCCCTTTCGCATCCGCGACCACGTCGCGGATTTTGACGAAATCGTGCAGGACTTCGTTGATCGCAGCGAGGTCGCCCGCGCCACCATTGCGATGACCGCTGACGTGGCCTACGGACCGGATCCGACCGAGACCATGGACCTGTTCTTTCCCGCGGGCAAAAGAACGGCGCTTCCGGTGCACATCTTTGTCCATGGCGGCTACTGGAGAATGTTCTCCAAGCGCGACTATTCATATATGGCGACGACGATTACCCAGGCCGGGGCCATTGCCGTCATCCTTGATTATGCTCTGATGCCCAAGGTCCGAATGGCGAGGATCGTCGACCAGGTGCGCCGGGCCAAGCAGTGGGTCCTGGCCAACATCGCCGATCATGGCGGAAGCCCGGCGGCCCTGACCGTCAGTGGTCATTCGGCTGGAGCCCATCTTGCAACGTTCCTGTTCGATGGGGCGCACACCCCCTCGAATGTAAGGGCAGCCCTTCTGTTGAGCGGGCTCTACGATTTGAAGCCGCTCCAGGATTCCTTTCTCGCCAACGAGATTGGAATAACCGACGAGGAAGTCGCCATGTTCACGCCGCTCGCCTGTCGGCATGATCCTCAAACCAAGGCGGCGGTTCTGGTCGGAGCCAATGAGACGCCACCCTTCCATCAGCAAGCCGATCGATTCAAAGCAAGCTTGCTGCGGCAGGGATCGTTGGTAACGTCGCATGTGCTCCCGAACCGCAACCACATGGACAGTGTCAGAGATCTCGGCGTGCCGGGGACCGGGGCTGCCGATTGCCTGGAAGAACTGATCGCCAAGGCCTGCTGACTAACTCGGGTTCTCCAGGCGATTTGCTTTGCGCCATTCCTCGTACTCCCCGCGGGCATCGTCATGCAGCGGATAGTAGCGTTGCAACGGGCCGCCCTCCATGAGCTTCACTCGTGAGAATTCCTCCCAATCATGATGCTTTTGTGATTCTTCGATCACCTTCGGGGCCATTGCGACGGGAAGCACCACCACCCCGTCGTCGTCGGCGACGATGATGTCGCCGGGGATCACCGTGACACCGCCGCAGGCAATCGGAACGTTGACGGCATTGGGATAGATGCTGGTCTGCACATGATAGTTTGGCGTCCAGCCGCGCAGCCATAGGGGCAGGTCGAGCTTTTCGACATTGGGCCGGTCGCGCATGCACCCATCGATGACGATACCCGCCCCGCCCCTGCCCTTGAAATACGTCGACATCATATCCCCGAAGACGCCCGAGCTCATGTCGCCGCGCGCGTCGACCACGACCACATCGCCCTCCTGCGCGTGATAGAGCACGTGCCGGTGCAGTTGCGTCTCCGGATCGGCGTACTCTCCTTCGGTGAAGAGGTCCGGCCGCTGCGGCAGGAACTGCAGCGTCAACGCCGGCCCGACGATCGACTTCCCGCGGTTTTGCGCCACCGGACCGACCATGTGCGGATTGCGGAAGCCCATGTGGCCAAGCGTGCCGGCTACCGTCGCGGCGCCGATCTCCCTTAGCGCGTCGATCAGGTCTTTAGGCGGCCGCGCGATGTCGGAAGTATGCGTCATTGTGGACTCCGATTGAATGGAACTACCAGTTCGTAACAGAACCGTCGCGGCGCTTAAGGTGAGGCGCTTCCCAGAAACGCAAACTCTGCGCCTGGACCGCAACTTCGTTGACCTCGACGCCGAGCCCCGGCAGATCGCCGACCGGATAATCGGTCCCGTCGAGCCGTGGTTGCACGGGGAAGAAGTCGGAATTGTCGAAGCCCAGCTTTGTTTCGGGTGCCCTGGTCTCGAGCCACGCGAAGTTGGGTACCGCGGCAGCGAGATGCACGGTCGCGGCCGTGCACACTGGACCAAGCGGATTGTGCGGCATCAGGTCCACATAATGCGCCTCGCTCCAGCCAGCGATTTTCATCGCCTCGGTGAGCCCGCCGACATTGCAAACATCGATCCGGTTGAGCTGATGGATGCCGCGCTCGATGTAGGGCAGGAACTGCCACTTGCTGGCAAATTCCTCGCCGATGGCAAAGGGGATGTCGGTCATCGTGCGCAGCGATTCATAGGCCTCCGGCGTCTCGGCCCGTATCGGCTCCTCGAGGAAATCAAGCACGCCGCGGCCGAGCTTGTTGCAGAAGCTCGCCGCCTCTGCCACCGACAGCCGATGATGATAGTCGAGGCCGAGGACCACGTCGTCGCCCAGCGCCTCGCGCGCCTTGTTCAGCATACCCGCGGTAGCGCCGATGGACTCGCGCGGCTCGAAGATGTCCTTGCTGTTTTGCCCGAAGGGGAAGAAGCGGATCGCCTGCCACCCCTGCGCGCGAAGTTCGCGGGCCCGTTCGATGGCAACGTCGCCCTCGGCCTCGTCGCCGGTCGAGGCAAAGGTGGGAATGCGGTCGCGCTGCTTGCCGCCCAGCAGCTCGTAGACCGGCACGCCCAGCGCCTTGCCCTTGATGTCGTGAAGGGCGATGTCGATGGCGGAAATCGCCGCCTGAAGGACTCGCCCGCCTTCGAAGTACTGGCTGCGGTAAATCTCCTGCCAGATCCGCCCGATCTGCATCGGGTCGCGGCCGATGAGAAACTCGCGATAGTGCTCGACCGCGCCTGCCACGGCCCTCTCGCGACCGCTCAAGCCGCTCTCACCCCAGCCGAAGATGCCCTGGTCGGTCTCGACCTTGACGAGCATCTGGTTGCGCGTTCCTACCCACACCGGATAGGGCTTGATCGCGGTGATCTTAAGTTTCTCAGTCATCCACGCCCACGTTGCACGCGCATTCGCTCTATCTCAGTTGGCCTTGAGGGCCATTTCAGTTTCGCCATCGAACAGATGCATCCGCTCCTGGTCGAACTCGAGCCAGATCTGCTCGTCGGGCGCGACGGCAATGTTTGGCGGCACGCTGACGTTGACGATGGCGCCGGACAGGAACGCCTGAACGAAGGTGACGTCTCCGGTCGGCTCCACCGTATAGGCCTTGGCCGGGACGCTGCCTGGCACCGCGCTCTTGTGGAGCTTGATCGTCGAGTGACGTGCGCCGAGCACGACTTTCCGGGTCGTCGCTTTCGCCACCTTCTGGGCATTGCGCGGCGAGAGCTCAAGGCGCCAGCCCTCGGCGCCGGTCAACACCGTGTTGCCGTTTGCCGTCGATGCCTGCAGCGGAATAAGGCTCATCGCCGGGCTGCCGATGAAGCTGGCGACGAACATGTTCACCGGATGGGCAAAGACCTGCGCCGGTGAATCGTATTGCTGCAGGTAGCCGCCATTCATCACCGCCATCTTGTCAGCCATGGTCACGGCTTCGAGCTGGTCGTGCGTCACATAGATGATCGTCGCCTTGAGGTCCTGGTGGAAACGCTTGATCTCCGACCGCATCTGCACGCGCAGTTTGGCATCGAGGTTAGACAGTGGCTCGTCCATGAGGAACACGGCGGGGTCGCGAACGAGGGCACGGCCAAGGGCCACACGCTGCTGCTGCCCGCCCGAAAGTTCGCGCGGCTTGCGCTCGAGCAGGTGCGTCATGTCGAGCACTCGCGCCGCTTCCTTGACCTTCTTGTCGATCTCGTCCCTGGGGAGTTTGCGCATCTGAAGCGGGAACGCCAGGTTCTTGTAGACCGATTTCTGTGGGTAGAGCGCGTAGTTCTGGAACACCATTGCGATGTCCCGGTCCTTGGGGTCGAGGTCGTTGACCACGCGCTCGCCGATGATGATGTCGCCCGCTGTGATCGGGGTCAGCCCCGCGACGAGGTTGAGCGTGGTTGTCTTGCCGCAGCCTGAAGGGCCGACGAGCGCAACGAACTCGCCGTCATTGACCGTCAGCGAGACGTGGTTGACAGCTTTGAAGCTGCCATAGCTCTTGACGAGATCTTGGAGGACCACGTGGGCCATCGGCAACTCCCTAGTGCTTGACCGCGCCTTCTGTAAGGGCGCGTACGAAGTATCGTTGCAGGACCAGGAACAGCACCACGACGGGCACACTCATCATGAAGCTGGCCGCCATCAGGCCCGGAAAGTCCGTCGTATTTTCCGAGAAGAAGCGTTGGATGCCGACCGGCAGGGTCAACTGCTCGTTCTTGGAGAGGAAGGTGTAGGCGTAGATGTACTCGTTCCACGCGCCGATGAAGGAATAGATTGCGGTGGCGATGATCCCCGGCGTCGAGAGCGGCATCACGATCATGATGAAGGCCTGGAACCGTGTTGCGCCATCGATGCGCGCCGCCTGCTCAAGCTGCACCGGGATATTGTCGTAAAAGCCCTTGAGCAGCCAGATCGCCAGCGGCAGGCCAAAGGTGAGATAGGTGAGTATCAGTGAGCCATGCGTGTTTATCAGACCGATCGCGCGCATCAGGATGAAGAGCGGTACGAGAAAGATCACCGCCGGGAACATATTGCGCAGCAGCACGGCAAAGAACAGGAAATTCCGGCCGGGGAAACTGAAGCGCGAAAACGCGTAGGCCGCTGGGACAGCCACGATCACCGAAAGGATTGTCGTGACGGTCGACACGAAAAGGCTGTTCCAGAAGAAGCGGAGGAAGTCCTGGCCGACGCTGTTCTGCGGATCGAGCAGTTTCTGATAGCTGGCGAGGGTAGGTTCGTCCGGCCACCATTGCGGCGGGAATTGCGTCGCCGCGAATCCGGACTTGATCGAGGTGATCAGCATCCAGATCATCGGCAACGCGGTATAAAGCAGCATGAACACGAGGAATATGCGCCCGGCCCACCGCCATCCGTCGACGCGCATGCGGCGACGGGTCTGGGCTCGAGGGGCTGTCTCGGCAATCGTGCTCATGCGCTCCCCTCTTTCCGCTCGTTGCCGCTTAACGCACGGACGTAGAAGTAGCCCAGCGTCATCAGCGTGAGGAACAGGAGCACCGAATAAGCCGATGCCACGCCCCAGCGCTGCCGTCCGAAGGCGAGCTCATAAATGTGGGTTATCCAGATATGCGATGCGTTCGACGGCCCGCCGCCCGTCATGATCCAGGGGATGATGAAGGAATTGAAGTTGGCCACCGCGAGCAGCAGCATCGTCACCACCGAGACGTTGCGCAAGTGCGGGAAGGTGACGTGCCAAAAGCGCTGCCATGCATTGGCACCATCGACTTTTGCGGCACGCAGCAATTGGTCGGGGACTGTCTGCAGGCCGGCCATCATCATGATCATGGCAAACGGAAACTCGCGCCAGATATTGACGACGATTAGGGAGGGCAGCACCGTGCTGACATTGTCGATGAAATTCGGCGGCTGGGCGGCCAATCCGAGGCCGACCAGCACCGCGCCGATGATCCCGAAGTCCGAATGGTAGATCCACTTCCAGATGTAGGAGGCAGCGACGGCGCTGATGACCCAAGGGATGATCAGGACGGCGCGCAGGACACCACGGCCGATGAAGTCGCGGTGGAGCGCCAGCGCAGTGGCAAACCCCAGGACAAAGGAGATGAAAGTGGACCCCAGCGTCCAGATCAGTGTGTTCCAGGTGACCTTCCAGAACACCTGACTGGTGAGGATCGTCGTGTAGTTGTCGAAGCCGATGAAGGTCTTGTCGCGGAGTTGCAGGCCAGGCGGTGTCTTAAAGAACGACAGCTCGACCGTGTAGTAGATCGGATAGGCGATGACGATGAGCATCACGGCGATCGCCGGGAGCACGTACGCGTAGTCCGCGCGATGCTCCCAGATCTTCCGCAGCGCGCCGGACCAACCGGGTTGCAATCTTCGGCGAGCCTCGGCCTTGCCGGTCACGATCGTCACTTGTGGCGTGCCCTTTTTCTTCGGAACGAGGCGGCTGCGCCAGCGGCGCAGCCGTCAGTCGTAGGTCCGGCCTGGACTAGAGTCCGCCCATCAGGTCTTTTACCTTCTTGGCCGCGTCGTCCGCTGCCTCGTCGACGGTCATCGCTCCGGTCAGGGCATTCTGCAGCATGTCCGGGATGATGATGTTCATGATCTCGGGGGCCTGCGGCAGAGCTGGGAACGGGATGCCGTATGGCAGCATCGAGGTGGTGACGTCGAGGAACTTGATGTTGTCCAGACGTTCCTTCATCCACTTGGTCTTGAAGCCGTTGAGGTTGCCCGGGTTTGATCCGGCGTAGGCCATCTTCAGCGACCATTCAGGGCTCGTCCACATGCAGATGATAGCTTTCGCAGCCGGCTCGTCTACCTTGCCGCCCTCGACATATTCGGGTTTCAGGATGTGAATGTTCGAGCCGCCGAACACGACGGCGCGCTTGCCGTCGGGACCAGTCGGGATCAGGCCGTAGCGCATGTTGTCGATGACGGTCTGCGCCTTGTCCTTGTCGGTGCCCGTCGCCTTTTTCTGCAGGTCGAGCATGACATTGTAATCGGACGGGTGCGAGATCATCATGCCGAGCTGGCCAGCGACGAACAGGGGCTGATTATCGGCCTGCTGGTTAGTGAGTGCCGAAACCGGAACCGACTTGTCGCGAACATACATGTCGTAGGAGGCTTGCAGCGCTGCCTTGCTTTGCGGGCTATCGAGCTGGACCTGCTCATAGGTCGGGTTCGGCGTCGCTTCGTCGAAGACGCCGCCGCCATAGGCCCACAGCTGCGGCATGAAGCGGTACGGCGTATTGCCGGCATTCTTGCGAGCCACGAGGCCGTAGCCGGCAATGCCGAGCTTGTCGTGGATCTGCTTGGAATATTTGACGACATCTTCCCAGGTTGCCGGAGCCTTGTCCGGATCGAGGCCCGCACGCTTGAAGATGTCGGCGTTCCAGATGAACGCCATCGTCTCGTTGTTGGTCGGAATGCCGTAGGTCACGCCCTCCCAGGTCACGGCCTTCATGGCGCCGGGCCAGAAATCCTCGGTCGAATACCCCACATCCTCGGGCTTGAGCGGCTGCAGATAGCCCTTTGAGGCGAACTCGGTACCACCCAGGATTTGCAGGCGGACCGCCATCGGCGCGGCATTGCCCAGGAGCGCCGTGCGGAACTTGTCGAGAAGGTCGTTATAGGTGAGGGCTTGTTCCTCGAGCTGGATGTTCGGATAGGTTTTGCGGAAGGTCTCGAAGAAATCCTTGTAGTACTGGCGCAGGAGGTCGGGGTCGCCCTCGAACACGCCCTGATACCAGAAAGTCAGTCGCCCCTTGTAGTCGAGCGGGGTAACCTTGGCGCAATCGGCAGCCGTGTCAAAGTCCTGTGTGCCGGCGATGGAGCGCACATATTCCGGCGACCACTTGCTCAGGTCGACCGGTGGCGCACCCAGCGCCGAAGTGACGTCAGGGATGCCATCAAAGCAGTGGCGACAGTGCCGCGCAGGACGGCACTGCCGAGCGCAATTCTCGTCATAGGTATCCTCCCTGGTTCTCCCATGCCGCCCTAAAGCGGTCCTTGCTCGTTTCGATCGCGAGGATGCCTCTTTTAACTCAGTGTATCCTCTCGATCACTTGGTACGTTTTCAGATCATGGATTGCCTGTCAACGCGCAGAATCGTACATTGTTTGCGAAAGCCGTGTGTGATATCGGGCAAGGTATGTATTAAATTGGGGAGCCGGCCTTGGCCGAAATAAGCGATTTCAAAGCGATGCCACCGGTGGGGACCGATCCCATCGGGGCCTCCAGCGAGGGCGCCTCGCTTTATGAATTGATCAGGGAAGATATCATCGAGGGACGGCTCGCCGCCAACGAACGGCTTGTCGTCACCGATCTCGCCCGGCGTCACGGCACTTCGACCAATCCTGTGCGCGAGGCCCTGCAGTTGTTGCGCGGCGAAGGGTTTGTCACCTTTGTCGCCAACCGCGGGGCGCGCGTCCGACCCATTGATCAAGATTTTGTCCGAGATATCTACGAGATCGGTGTTCTGATCGAGCCAGCCCTGACACGATGGTTTGTGAATATGGCGACCGGCGAGGACATCGCCGAACTCGAACGTCTCCAAGGCCTGATCGAAGAGAACAATTTCGCCGACACATTCAGGCATAGTGAGCTGGATACCGCTTTCCACACCGTGATGTACCAGCGGCACTACAACCGCCACGCAGCCGAGCTTTGGTGGAAGCATCGCGAAGTGCTGCGAGCCGTGAGCCGTCGTTTCAATTTCACGCTGGCGCGACGTGCCGCGATCATGCGCGAGCACCGCGAACTCATCGCGCTTGTGAAGGCGGGAGAGGCCGACAAGGCGGCCGAACTCGTTTCCCGCCATGTCGAGGGTTCGGGCCGGCATATTCTCGAACAGATGCGAGCGCGCAACGCCGCTCGGGCCGGATAGAATGTCCAGTCCAGAACATCGTTAGCTGACCATTTTCAGGCAAAGGTAGTTGAGATGAAAATCACGAGCATTCGGCCGTGGCTGATCAAGTCCGATGCTTCCTACTGGGGAGAGTTCCTGTTCGTCGAAGTGACGACCGACGAGGGAGTGAGTGGCTGGGGAGAGATCACCACCACGACAAGGCTCGCCAACCGCGCTCTCTGCACGATCCTGCGGCAGATCGGCGTCGCCGTGACAGGCGAGGATCCGGCGCGTATCGAGCATCTCTGGCACAAGATCTTCCGCAGCTTCACCTACATGGGAAGCCGCGGCGCCGCCGTCGAATGCGTGAGCGCCATCGATATTGCCCTCTGGGACATCCGGGGCAAAGTCCTCGGCAAGCCGATTTACGAGCTGCTTGGCGGGCCGGTACGCGATGAAATCGCGCTCTACACCCATCCCAACCAGGCCAAATTCACCAGCAAGGAGGCTGTGGTCCGCGAAATTCTAGACATTGTCGAGTCCGGACACACTGCGCTCAAGTTCGATCCCTACCCCCACCAGGGCCGCAGCGCCGATGGCCTGCCCCGCGAACAGCGAGACGGCTACCTCGATGGCAGCATGACTCGCAAGGACGAGCGCGAAGCCGCCGAACTCACGGCTCTGATCCGCGAAACGGCAGGACCCGATGTCGACATTCTCATCGATGCGCACGGCCGCTTCGATGTCCCCACCGCCATTCGCCTCTGTCGGAGCCTCGAGGAGGCCGGCCAGATCGACTGGTTTGAGGAGCCCTGCCCGCCCGAGAGCCTTAACGCCCTCAAGCAGGTACGTGAGAAGGTCAATACCGCCATCTCGTGGGGCGAGCGCGGCCACACGAAATGGGATTTCGTGCCGGTACTCGAGAACAGGCTCGCCGACTACATCATGCCCGACGTTACCTGGACCGGCGGCATTACCGAACTCAAGAAGATTTCTGCGCTGTGCGAAGCCTACTACGTGCCGGTCTCGCCCCATGACGCCGCGGGACCGATCAACGTGGTTGCGGGAGCGCAGGTGATGATGACCGTTCCCAACTTCTACAAACTCGAAACATCGGAGTGGAACCTGGGCAAATACGATCACCTGATCGACAGACCACTCGACATTTCGAACGGCAGCCTCAAGCTGACGTCGAAGCCTGGTCTCGGTATTGAGATGGACCGCGACTACCTGCAGGCCCACGAGATTGAGCTGGGCTAGCAACACTCTATGCCGGCCCAGGTGGCGGGGCGACAAGCCGAAAATGAGGATAAGTCATGGCAAAGACAAGTGGCGCCGACGAAGCGCTCAATCGGGTGAACGCGAACTCCAAGCCATCCCAGCTTCGCATCACCGACATGCGGGTAGCCGAAATCGTCGGCGCGCCGTTCACCTCAACCCTGCTCAAGATTTACACCAACCAGGGCATCGTCGGGCTTGGCGAGGTGCGCGACGGCGCCAGTGCCACTTACGCGCTGATGCTGAAGAGCCGGCTGCTTGGCGAGAACCCTTGCGACATCGACCGCCTGTTTCGCCGGATCAAGCAGTTCGGTGGCCACGGCCGGCAAGGCGGCGGCGTCTCGGCGGTCGAGATCGCGTTGTGGGATCTCGCCGGCAAGGCCTATGGCGTTCCCATCTACCAGATGCTCGGCGGCCGGTTTCGGGAGAAGGTGCGCGTCTATTGCGACACCGACGCTACCGTGCCGAGCGGCACCGAGACCGGCAAGCGCCTCAAGCAGCGCATGGCGCTCGGCTTCACCTTCCTCAAGATGGATCTGGGGCTGATGCAGATCGCGGATGTACCCGGTGCGGTCGTCTCCCCTGCCGGTTCACTTGAAGCGTACCGCATCCATCCCGGCCGCGGCCCGGTCAAGACCATGGACGAGCGGCGCGCCCGCAATGCCGCTTACGATTTGCATAACGTCCCCCATCCGTTTACCGGCCTCCACTTTTCCGACAAGGGCCTCGACCTGCTTGAACAGTACATTGCCGAGGTTCGCGATGTTATCGGCATGGATATTCCGCTCGCCATTGACCATGTCGGCCACATCTCGCTGCAGGACGGCATTCGGCTCGCCAGGCGGATTGAAAAATACGTGCCGGCCTGGCTCGAGGATGTGATCCCATGGCAGTACACCGAGCAGTTCCGGCAACTGCAGGCCGCCACCACGGTGCCGATCTGCACCGGCGAGGACATCTACCTTAAGGAAGGCTTCGAGCCTCTGCTCAAGAGCGGCGGCCTCTCCATTATCCACCCGGACCTGCTCACCAGCGGGGGCATCCTCGAGACCAAGAAGATCGGCGACATGGCCCAGGACCACGGCGTCGCAATGGCCATCCATATGGCCGAAAGTCCGATCGCCGCAATGGCCGCGGCACATGTCGCGACCGCGACCGAAAACTTCATGGCGCTCGAATACCACTCTGCCGATGTCGACTGGTGGGACGATATCGTCACCGGCGTTCCCAAGCCGCTCGTGAAGGACGGCTTTATTACTGTTCCGGACAAACCTGGCCTGGGGATTGACGACGTCGTCGACGAGGTGATCTCGCAACATCTGCAGCCGGGTGTCACCGGCATCTGGCAGCCCACGGATCACTGGGACAACGAGTATTCCTGGGACCGTACCTGGAGCTGAGGCGAAAGGAACCGAAGATGAAGATCACCGATCTCCGCTGCGCCGTCATCGGCAAACATCCCATCGTCCGCATCGTTACCGACGAGGGCCTCTATGGCCTTGGCGAAGTCGAGTTCACCAAGACCTATCTCAAGCCTTGGGTGCTGCATTTCCGTGAGGCGCTGATCGGCGAGGACCCTACCGACGTCGAGCGGGTGATGCTGAAGATCCGCCAACGCGGCTCTTTCAAGCCCTATGGCGCGGCGGTAAGTGCCATCGAGCATGCGCTGTGGGACATTGCCGGCAAGGCTGCAGGCGTGCCGGCCTACAAACTGCTCGGCGGCAAGGTGCGTGACAAGGTGCGCGTCTATAACGGCTCGATCCGCCAGAAACGCACCGGCGACCGGCCGGAGGATTACGCCGCTGACGTCAAATGGATGATGGAGCAGCCGCAGAATTTCTTCATGATCAAGCAAGGGATCTCGTTCCACTCCAACATGAAGGACACCATCGAGGACTTCCATTACGGCGTGAAGCAGAATAAGGCTGGCTACCACGGTGCCATGGATCAGGGCGTCATCAGCGAGCGCGGTTTCAACCACATGCTCGACTGCGTGATCGCGATGAAGGAAGTGCTGGGCGACAAGGTCAGCCTGGCGCTCGACTGCGGCCCGGGCTGGATGCTGCCCGATGCAATCAAGTTCGCTCGCGCGGTCGAGAAGTACAATTTGATGTGGCTCGAGGACATGCTGACCGGCGACTATGTGCCGTGGGTCAATCCGCAGGCCTATCGGGAACTGACCACCTCAACCTCGACGCCAATTCATACCGGCGAGCAGATATACCTGCGGCACAATTTCAAGGAGCTGATCGAAACGCAGGCGGTGCGCGTCATCGGCCCCGATCCGGCCGATATTGGCGGCATTGCCGAGCTCAAATGGGTCGCCGAGCACGCCTGTATGCACTCGATCCTGATGGCACCGCACGGCACCGCGAACGGCCTTCTCGGCCTCGGCGCGCTGATCAATGTCTGCGCCACCCTGCCCGCCAACTTCATTGCCTTCGAATACCCGAGCGCCTCCGACCCCTGGTGGGAGGACCTCGTAATCGGCCTGCCGTCGCAGATCGTGAAGGACAGCATGGTGGACCTGCTGCAAGCGCCGGGGCTGGGCCTCGATATCGACGCCGAAGCAGGCAGGAAGTATCTCCGGGAAGAGGATGCAGGCTTCTTCGACTGAACCATCCTTCTTGCGCCACCCAGCACCACGCGGACCGCTTCACGCAACCTGTCATCCGGAATGACCGTTTCGGGGCTGGACGCGGACTGGCAGCTTTTCAGCTGCGGAGGGTCCAAAGCTGACATTCAAATCGGTGCATCCTGAAAGCAACTAACGACGCGGGGAAGGATACTGCACGCCTGTACTCCGGCTTCCAACCGAAACTACTTCGTTGGCAGTCCCGCAGCGACGAGGTCGGCTACCTGTCGATCAATCACTGCAGAATTGATATGGAACGTCATATCGCGCCACCGCGTGGCCTTAAGCCACGGCTGCATGGCAAGCGCCTTGAGGACTTCACTGCGTGCATCGTCAGTTTTTCCAAGATGGACATCGTTGATGGCACGTAGCAGCGGAACGGTGATCAGGAAGTCTGACGCCTTCGTGATCAGTGCAGCAGATTCGGCGTACTTTTCGATATCCGTTAGGGCATTTGCCTTCATCACGAGATAGTAATCGGCGAAGTTTGGATCGTTCCTGAGCCCGTATTCTGCTCGCTCAATGGCCTTGTCTGTCAGGCCGCTGAAGCGGGCTGCTGATGAAAGGTCGCCGATGAGAAACGCGTCTCCGGGCGAAAGCGCAATCACCTCGTCGGCCCTGCGCAGAGACAGATCGAAGTTGCCCTCATGAGCGCTGACGTAGACGTTTGACCACAAACAGCTTTTTCTTGCGTCGGGTCCGAGGTTGGCCCGCGGAAGAACCTTTGCTTCCAGTTCGGACGCCATGCGCCAATGTTCGTCAGGCTTTTCGTCAAAGCCGAGGTTGGCCGCCAAGACGTGATCCCAAGCCAGTCCGCACGATAACAGCGACGAGTCGGGAAATTTGGCCAGGCCCTCAAGAATTATGTCCGTCGCCTTCACCAGGCTCTCGGGCGTGAACTGCCCGAAGAAGAAATTGGAGCGAAGGAAGAAGTCGTACTCTTCGAGATCCGGCGTGTCCTTTTCCCAGACCTTCTTGTATTCGCTGTCGTACATTTTTCCGCGCTGACCTCCGAGCGTGCCAATGATGCGTTCGATCGCCTCGTCCTGCATCATAAGCGGATCGCTTCCCGAGCGATCGAACTTTTCCGCCCAGAGATTTTCGCCTGTGCGCGCGTCGATCAGCTGCGCGGTGATCCGCACCCGCTCCGTCTCCTTCCAGATGCCGCCCTCGATCACGTAGGCCGCGTTCAACTGTTGGCCGATCTGGCGGACATCGGTTGGCTTGTCCTTGTAGACAAAGGTAGAGCTACGCGAGAGCACCTTAAGTTCGGTGACGCCTGCCAGCATCGAGATCAAATTGTCTGTCATGCCGTCGCTGAAATACTCCAGCTTCGGGTCGCCGCTCATGTTCTTGAACGGCAGAACCGCAACGGTCGGGATACCACCCTGGTCTATCTCGCGCTTTGTTCCATAGAACTGCCACCACGCCAGGACCGCTGTGACTGCTAAGACCAGCACCAGGAAGCTCGCCACGGCTGGCAGCCGCGAGCGGTTGCGGCTCGCGCGCCTGGGCCTAGCCTTGCCGCCGATCGTGACACGATAGGCCTCCACCGGCTCCGAGATATTCTTGACCTTCTGCGGGCCCATCGACTGAAAGCCGAAAGCCAGCTTCTTCTCAACCTCGCGCGCGACCTTTGCAGACACCCAGATGCCGCCAGGCTCGGCAAGTTGTTCTAGTCGCGCCGCGATATTTACGCCCTCGCCAAACCGATCGTCACCCTCGACAATCACCTCGCCAAGATTGACGCCGATGCGCACTTCCACGCGCTGGTCTTTCGGCAACGATGCGTTTCGCTCGGCCAGCCCACGTTGCAGCCAAACCGCGCATTCCATCGCCTCGACGACAGAAGAAAACTCCGCCAGCAGGCCGTCGCCCATCAGCTTGAAGATAGTGCCATGATGACGCGCTACTGTCGGTTCGAAAAGTTCCTTATGATCGGCGCGCACCCGTTCATGCGTACCCGCCTCGTCGCGCTCCATCATGGCAGAGTATCCGACAACGTCAGCAGCAAGGATGGCGGCGAGCTTGCGGTCCATTTCGGAGCACTCTGTCGGCGGCCAACCTCGGAGGCGAGGTGGCAAACCCTCCCGGTTCCAATCAGTTTCGCCTATCAGGACCTTACCCGCAAGCGGCTGCCGGTTACGAAACGACTTGATTGGGGCCGGACGCGGACTGTCGGCTATGGGAGAATCCGCCCGACTCCTTCCGATAGGCGAAAGTCGCTCTGGAAAAGCACCGCGGGGTCTTGAAATGGCACGACCGAGCCGGCGGGCGCATCGGCTCGGACTATTCCGCGTGGGAGCGCTCTAAGTCTCGATCGGGCGGAAAGTGGTCGCACACGGGAGCGGCCCAAGTAGGCTCATCTGCGCCAACAGGCGACTTGTGGATCAAGCTTGGAAGGCGGCTCCACCGAGCTTCGACACTAGGCCCAAATTAGCCCTCGCCGATGCTCCGGCTGCGCCAAAGGCTTGTTTGGATGCTTCAGCTTGGACCTGGTGGCTTGGCAACCGGGGGCAGTTCTAAACCGGTCGGGCGCGGCCAGACTTTCGAGTTTCAAGGTAAGCCGCCATGGATTTGCAATGATCTCCACGACGAAGCCATAGCGCTGGTTGCTCGCGCAACGCTAAGGGCGTCCTGGTGGCTGCTCCTGCGGAAACTTGTCTTCATGGACGATTGCCACGGCCCGCTCAAGATTGCCTCTCACCTCGAAACCGATCCAGTGTCCGTCCATCAGGTGCGTTTGTCTCGGACAGGCGAGGAAATAGTTCCCCGCCTGCTGGGCAACAAAGTTGAGTTGTCTCCTCTCATTAATTTTGATCCCCTCTAGCGGCGCGGTGTACGCCCCCCAAATCGCATCCTCAGCCTCCAACTTCACTGGCATCTCTGACCGAGCATAAACCCTGGTCACCATCAGACCGTGCCATTGATGAACTCGATCTGGACCGACCGTTCTTCTGGCACGATGATCGTGAGATTGCCGTCCCAGTAGCCGTTGAAGTCGATAATGTCGGTCCGGATGTTGTCCCTGCGGTACCGCTCGACTTGGTTCCAATCGGCGACAATCTCGATAGCCACCGTCTTCGCTGCCGGATCGTTTTTGATCCAGCTCGGGACGAAAAGCTTCCCAGCCAGCGCAATTCCAGGCAACAATCCAAAGGCGAGAAGGGCAAGGTGGGCAAAGCGCGCCATCGCAATCAGAGGCTCCTCCCGAGCGGAGCGGCCGAGCTAAAGCGACCGCAATCGAAGTCGACTAGGCCCATCCTTCAACGAAGAGAATACCCCAAAACAAGATCCACACCAGCAAACCCCCTTTGGCGGAACGGAACAAAACTCGCCGTCGCCGGAGTCGCCTCCAAGTGAACGCCCCACCTCGCGCAGGCCGATGTCTGCCGCCGAAAAGCGAAGGAGGGGTAAGGTTATCGCGCCAAGCTGATCGCCGCTCGGCAAAGGTCTGTTTCTGGGCCTCGAGCCGTCGGTCTGCTTCGGATCAGCGGCTGGCCAAAGCCGACGTAGCTTGTCGGAAGCTCCCTAGCAAATGCCGGCTTCCTGATTTCCACGCCCGGAAGCGAACCGTCACAAATCCGCCATCTCAGGCATCACCTTGCAGACGGCCGGTTCGCCTTTTCGACGGCATAGGGTGTATGGAGCACCCGACGCCCCCACCCCTACCTCTGAAAATGCCCCAACCCGTTCTCATTGAGATAGTCCACCGTCATCACTCGCGCGCGAATGCCGCCGGGGGAACCGACGAACTTCACCGATGACAGCGAGCCGGTCGGCGCGTTCTCTCCGCGGGGCGTGAGGGCGTAGGTATCGCCGTCCCAGTGTTCGAGCGTGAACTGCATGGGCTTGGGGCCGAGTTCGAGCATCAGCTTGTCGCCATCGGCCCGCACGGTGGCGGTGTCGAAATAGTTGCTCGTATATTGGCCCTCGTAGAAGGATGGACTGCGCGCCTTGGCGGGGTTCGTCGGCTTGTCCTTGCCGGCGAGGTCGCCCACCGGCTTGTAATAGGCCATGAACCGCGGCTTGATGTAGGGATACCAGTCGCGGGTGACCTGGCCATATTGCACGATGTCCATGAAGCTGGCGGCGACCGCCTCGGCGGCGCCGACGGGGGAGCCGTTGGTGAGCACGACGATGCCGACATCGGCCGAGGGCAAGATCTGGAAGGTGGTGCCGGCGCCGAGCAGGAAAGCGCCGGAATGGCCCATGGTGGTGCGCCCATTGGCGTTCACCCCCACATTGAAGCCATAGCCATAGGAGCTGGCCCGCGTATCGGGCGTCTCGCCGCGGTAGGTCACGCTCTGCGGTGTGATGGCGGGCTGCAGGATCTTCGGGTCGATCATGGGCTGACCGTTATAGGTGCCGTCGCCAAGCAGCAGGATCATCCACTTGGCAAGATCCTGGACGCTGGAGGAGACGCCGCCCGCCGGCGCCTGCTGGTCGGGGTCGCGGTCATAGAGCGGCTCGAACACATTCTCCGCCACGCGCGCATGCAGCAGGGCGCGGTTCTTGCCGGCGGCAATGAAGTCCTCGTGCCGATAGCTGCTGGAGCGCATGCCGAGCGGATCGAACAACAGGCTCTTGGCCAGCGGCTCCCAAGGCTGTTTCTCGGCGTGGGCCACTGCCTCGGCGCCGATCGTCGTGCCGAAATTGGCGTAGTGATAGGAGATGCGGAAGGGATCAAGCGGCACCATCCACAGGCTCCCGACGATCTGCTTGCGCTGGAAGCCGAGATCCTCGAGTTCGTCGCCCGCCGCCATCGGCAGACCCGAGCGATGGGCGAAGAAATCGCCGATGGTGGCGTTGCCCGAGACATAGTCGAGATTGAGGCGAAAGCCGTCCCAGACCTTGCCGACCGGGGTATCCCAGTCGAAGCTGTGGTCCTTCGTCATGGCGATCGCGGCCACCGTGGCCGAGATCGACTTCGACACCGAGGCGACCTGGAAAATGGTGGTGCTGCTGACCTTAGAAGTGTCGTCCCGGTTGTCACGAAGGCCATAGCCCTCGTCAAAGATCATTTTGCCGCCATGCACCACCGCCACGGCGCAGCCGGGAACGTCGGATACTTCCTTGACTTTCTTGACGATGTCCGGCAGCGCGGCCAGCGCCTTCTCGACACCGCCGGGATACAGCTGCATAGCATCCTGCGGCGGCGATGGCCCAAGCTCCGGCACGTAGGACTGCGCGGCTGCCACGGCGGGCAGCATGGTAACGAGGGAAAGTACCAGGAGAGCTGCGACCTTCTTCATTCCATGTCCTCAAACTTGCACCGGCAGATGATCGGACCATACGCGGCAAGATGAAAGATGGTTGCGGCTATTTTCCAATGAAATGTTTAAGTTCAAAGATTAGACAGAGACGGCGGCTGCGTGTCATGTGATTTCGGAGTGGTGAAGTATCCGCGTTACCTACGCGCCCGGCAATTGGATGGGATTGGGCGGGAGAACGTCAACTTTCCAAGCCCGAGCGGCAAATGGCATCCGATCACGAGTTGTTCGCCAACGGGCTGGCGGCCAACCAGAAAGTCATCGAAGCCAACTATATGGCCCATCGCGAGGCCCTATGGCCTGCTGCATGGAGTCCGAGGGCCGAGGGGCCGGGACGCTTCGTCTTCGCCGATCTTGCCTGCGGCACGGGGCCGTTTGCTGTCCGTCCGGTTATTGCGGCGGGACCAGTTAAAGCCGCCGTTCGGCTCACGTGAAGAGTATCGGGCGCCGGCAGGCGTACGAAAGTCCCCGAGGAAGGAACCCGCGGGCCGCAGACGATGGCTATGGGGATTTCGGATTTCGGCAGATGTCGGCGATGGCGCGACCGCCGTCGGGAAGCGCTGGGGTGAATGCGGACAGACCGCTTCGTTGCGCCCCCGCGCGGTGTTGTCGGCTTGGTCGGCAGCTGGACGCGACCTCTTCAGCATCGAGGATCATCATGGACGTGCGTCGATCCGTTGCCGGAGGCTGAGTGCCTGCAGCTGAAGGCTGAACCATTCCATGCCGGGTCATGGCGTGCTGCTCCCGGTCGACCGGGAGCCGTGTGGTGGTCCGCGCGGTTGCCTCCACCGTTCAAACAGCTCGATGACGATGATGCGGCCGCCGCAGCACGGGCACGGCGGGCGGAAGTCGTCCGGTTCGTCGGGGTCGCCGTCGTCGGGCGGCGCGGCAGGGGCGATCGAGGGTCGCCCTCACTGACCCTCCTGGGTAAGTTGGAAGATACTGGCCGTCCGAGTAGGACCAACGTTAGTCAGCTCACAGTACGCGAAAGAAGCAAAAGAACCCGGTTGCGGCGGAAGAAATTCCCCCTGGTGCTTCCATGCGAGGCAGGTTTTGATCGTGTCGAAAGATTTTTGTTCTCGGCGTTCATCGATGCGGCCATCGACAAATACAAGAGAAATTACATGCGCGGTTGCATTTAGAGATTGAGGATCTGCTTTCGCAGCCGTTGGCACTGCCAAGAGAAGAGCCAGAGCGATGATGAGCTTGGTGCGATTCATGCCGTCCTCTGTTCATCCGGTGCTGCTGGGATCGCTTGGAGGCGAAGGCCGAATGGGCTAAACTAGGAAGCGCGCCAGGAAGGTGAAATGTCCCGAACGGCTCCTGAAATTGACCTGAAATCTGCTGAAACGATCACCTTCCGCGGTTTCGTCTTCCTGACCAAAAGCAAAGAACTCCGAACCGTCGAAGGCAAAGCGGTCAATCTTCGCAGCCAGTCCGCCGAGGTGCTCTCGGTGCTCGCGGCGCGACCGGGCGAAATCGTCTCCAAGGATGCGCTGATGCAGGCGGTTTGGCCCGAGACCTTCGTGACCGACGACAGCCTCACTCAATGCATTGCCGATATCCGCCGCGCGTTGGGGGACGACGCGCACGTGATGGTGGAAACCGTCCCAAAGAGAGGCTACCGACTGAACGCCGATCTATCGGACGCGGCGGACCCAAACGCCGCAGCCGGCACGGAACGTGCCAGGACACGATTCTCGCAGCGCGGCTTCATTCTTGCTGCACTCGCTCTCCTTGTGGCAGCGATCGGCGCATACTACGGCGCGGAAGCCTGGCGAGCCGCTCCCGTTCGTTCGAGCGACATGCCCAGGATTGGGATCCTTCCCTTCGACGACTTCAGTGCCGGTGTGGACAAGGGATATCTCAGCGATGCCGTTGCCGAGGGGATCATCACCGAGCTGGCGCGGAGCAAGACTTATGCCGTCATCGCCCGGAACTCGAGCTTCAGGTACCGCGGTAAGCCGATCGACGCCAGACAGATTGGAGATGAACTCGGCGTCGACTACCTGCTCGAAGGCAGCCAGCAGAAGATCGGAGACCGGCTGAAAGTGTCCGCCCAGTTGCTGAATGCGCATGACGGATCACATGTCTGGGCCAACTCCTACAACCGAGAGATTGGCGATCTTTTCGTCGTCCAGGAGGAAATCATCCGCACGCTTGCGGATCGGGTCGGAATAAGGATCGAGCGACCGTTGCCACAGAGCGATGCCGCGCAGGTCAGCGCGCTCCGCTATTACCTGATGGGGAGGGCCAAGATCGGAGAGGATATCTCAGCCGAGGGGAACGAGCTGTTAAGGCAGTTCAGCCTCAAGGCGATCGAAGAGGATCCGAACTCCCAGTTCGGCTATATCGGGCTGGCCTGGTACTATCGCAATGACGCGGTATTCGGGTGGCACGCGCAGGAACACAACCGGAACGAGGCGTTGAAACTCGCTGCCGAATACGCCGACAACGCCATCCTGCTCGCTCCTGATGACGCTGAAGCGCATGAGGTCCGCGCCAGCATCCACACCGAAGCCGGAGAGGTCGAGCAGGCCCTTGCCCAGTACGATCAGGCGATCGCCTTGAACCCGAGCAACTCGCATATCCTCGTCATGAGTACGAACGTGCTGCTGTATGTTGGCCGCGCCGACGAAGCGATCGATCGGATCGAGCAGGCCAAAGGCATCGATCCCTTCCACCCTAACTGGTTCCACTGGCAGATGGGCTGGGCGCTCTGGGAAAAGAATGATTGTGGGGCGGCGCTGGCTGCGATGCGGAAAATGTCCAGGATCCCGAGCGGCGCACAGCGCATGCTTGCGGGGATCCACGCTTGTCTAGGAAACAAGCGAGAGGCAAAGGAAGCGCTTGCGGTTTTCCTCCAGAACACTCCCAGTGAATCCATCAGTAAAGAACGCAGGGAGTGGGACAAGATTTGGACCGCACCCGGAAGCCTCAACCGCTGGATCAAGCAGATGCGGTTCGCGGGGTTGCCGGAGTGACGGCCGACCGTATGCGGCCCAGCAGAAGTCATGGGCTGCAAACGACCCTTGAAGTGGGCCACGAGCGCTGGTGGCCCTCACGCTCAGGGCGCCGATGCGTACCAAACACCTTCATTTCCTCAGTTTTATGTTGCGACTTGCCAGGCTGGCCGATGGCCAGCCTGATGCGGCCGCGGAGACGATCGCGGTAATGCCCCAAGCCCATCCGCGCTTCACACTCAAAGTCTTTCGTCGCTAGGAGCCCTACAGGGAGGCGGAGGTACTCGATTAGATTGTCACGCTCCTGCGCCGTGCCGGTATTCCGGACTGACCTTGGTCGTCTACTTGCCGCCTTGCCTGAACCAGTGACAGCTGCGTCCGCAATTACTATCCTGGCGACGCATGCCGCTGCGTCCGCTTCGGGGGATCAAAGAACGCGAGCCAGATGACCGACATTGCTGAAGGGTTTCGGGTGCCGTCAGGCGTACGAAAGTCTCTGATGCAGGAACCCGCGGGCCGCAGGCGATTGCCTATGGGGATTTGTGCCTCGGG
>NZ_JAMYVA010000061.1:0-26262 GCF_040323505.1 Mesorhizobium sp. M0040 | reverse complement strand
TCCCAATCTGCAATCTCCCGCGCTCTCAAATGCGGGCAGATTGGCAAGGCAGGAGCGACATTCCTACTTTGCCAGATCCGGACATTTTAACTTAGCTGCTACACGCCGTGGTCGCATCGCCGATGTTATGGATCGTGTCGGCCAGCAATGCCACGCTCCCCGACATCGCCGAGCCGCATCGCGACGTCGCTGGCTTCGACATCGGCGAGGAGCGGTTTACGGCGCAGCTAGATTACATTGCGGCAAGCTTCCGGCAGGGGCCGAACGGGGCCATCCCGATCGAGAGTGCGGCCTATTCCCGCTTCGATCGGTTCTTCGAAGCCAATGGTCATTTCAACGCGCTGATCGGCTGCAACACCTGGACGGCGGCGGCACTGCGCACGGCCGGGCTGCGCACCGGCTGGTGGAATCCGCTGCCGGCCTCGCTCGGCCTGTCGATGCGGCTTTACAATTGAAGAGGGTTCCGGCTGATCAGCGCCGCGATCCTTCGCGCCCCCTCTGTCCTGCCGGACATCTTCCCCACGAGGGGGGAGATTAGCGGCTTCGGCGCCTTGCTGGTCGTGCAACCTTGAAGATTGGCGAAAGCCAATGTGATGGCCAATCCCCCCAAGTGGGGAAGATGTCCGGCAGGACAGAGAGGGGCACTGTCCCACCAGCCTGTCGTGCGTATCATCGCGCGCCATCGTCCAACGCCCGCCAGCCATAGAGCCAGTCGAGATCGGCGGCGAGTTTTTCGGGCGAGCGCATCGCCAGGAACAGGTTGCGGGCCATCGCCACCGGCCCGGCCGCATGCCAGGCGAGGCGATTGACGGCGCCGCGGCGGGCGACCTGGGCGACGCGCGGCCGCCGCGCCTGTTCCCAGGCGGCAAGCGCCCCCTCAAGATCGGACGGCGAAGCGGCAACGAAGCCGGCAAGCGTCGCCGCGTCCTCGATCGCCATCGCCGCGCCCTGTGCGGCAAACGGCGTCATCGCGTGCGCCGCATCGCCGGTCAGCGCGATGCCTTCCGGCGTCGTCCACCGCCGCTGCTCGACAATGTGGATCGGCCATGCCATCCACGGCGCCGCCTCGCTCGCCAGACGGACCAGCGCCGGCGCGGTACCGCGCATGGCGCTGGCGAGGCTGGCGGGGTTGGCATGCCCCGACCAGCCCTCGGCGATGCGCTCGCCCCCAGTGAAGGCGGCGAGGTTGAAGGCAGTGCCACGACTGACCGGATAGGCGACCATATGGAAGCCGGGATAGAGGAATGCAGTAACGCAATCGGGCGCACCGATCGCTGCAAAGGTTTGTCCGGCGGGGCTGTCGGCGGCCACCGTGGCGCGCCAGGCAAGCTCGCCCGAAAACCGGCTTCTCCGGAAATCGGCTGCGTTGCGGGCAAGCGTTTCTCGCACCGACGACCAGACGCCATCGGCGCCGATCAGCAGACAGCCAGCCTCGACCGTGTCGCCATCAGCCGATGCAGTGACGGTAACACCTTTCGATCCGGCTGCGATGTCGGTCACCCGCGCGCCGGCGAGCAGATCGATACCGGGCTGCTCCGAAACTCGCTGCATCAGCGCTGACTGCAGATCCGCGCGGTGGGCAACGAGATAGGGCGCTCCCCAGCGCGTTTCGGCCGCCTGGCCAAGCGGTACGCGCGCCAGCTTGCGCAGCGTGGCGGCATCCTTGAGCACGACCGCCTCGGGCCGCACCGCCGTCGCCAGCAGCCGATCGAGTACGCCGAGCTGCCGTAGGATGCGCGTCGCGTTGGGCGAAAGCTGGATACCGGCGCCGGCAGCCTCGAGGTGCCGCGCCTGTTCGAACAGTTTTATCCGATAGCCGCGCTCGGCGAAGGCCAGTGCCGCGGTCAGCCCGGCGACGCCCGCCCCGGCGATGACCACCTGCCGGGACTGCGTTTCCTGCATCAGGTTTGTCGCGGAAGAATCAGGCGGCCTGGTCGATATAAAGGCAGCCCGGCGGCTGCGTTTCCAACGCCTTCAGCTTCGGCGAATAGCGATAGAGCGTCGAGCAATACGGGCAGACTTTTTCATTGTCGTCGCCCATGTCGAGAAATACATGCGGGTGGTCGAAAGGCGGATTGGCGCCGGTGCACATGAATTCCTTGACGCCGATGTCGATTGCCGGATAGCCCGCATCGTTCTGGAAATGGGGAATGGAACCGCCTGCCATCGTCGTCTCCTGATCTTGTCGATTGCATCTGGATCATAACCCGTCTCTTTGCAAGATCGATGAAATGAAACTGTCGCAAAAGCCTGTCAGAGGATAAGTTAAGCCGGTTAAGGCTATGGTCGTCGAACGGTGTGGGAAGAGCGGAAACCATGAACGAACTGAAGCCGGTGCAGAACGAATTCATCACCGTCGAGGCGGCGAGCCGCGAAGGCGGCAATCCCGACCGCTTCGTCAACCGCGAGTTTTCCTGGCTGCAATTCAACCGGCGCGTGCTCGAAGAGTCGCTGAACGCCAATCATCCGCTGCTCGAGCGTGTTCGCTTCCTGTCGATATCGGCCGCCAACCTCGACGAGTTCTTCATGGTCCGCGTTGCGGGTCTTGCCGGCCAGGTGCGCGAGGGCATCGTGCTGAAGAGCCCGGACGGACGCACGCCCGAGCAGCAGCTTGAACAATTGCTGCGCGAGGTCGAGCGCCTGCAGGAGGACCAGCAGAAAAGCCTTTCGGCGCTGATGCTGCTGCTCGACAAGGAAGGCATCGAGAGCATCACCCGCGATGCGCTGAGCAAGGACGAGAAGATCTGGCTCGAGGACCATTTCCAGGAGCAGGTATTTCCGGTGCTGACGCCGCTGTCGATCGACCCGGCGCATCCGTTCCCGTTCATTCCCAATCTCGGTTTCTCGATGGCGTTGCAATTGCGCCACCGTAAGAACGGCGAGGAAATGAGCGCGCTTTTGCGCCTGCCGGTGGCGCTGAGGCGCTTCATCCGCTTGCCGGATCGCAAGCGCCATGTCCGCTTCATCCCGCTCGAGGAGGCGGTCGGTCTTTATATCGGCAAGCTGTTCCCGGGCTACGAGGTCAAGGGTTCCGGCACGTTCCGCATCATCCGCGACAGCGATATCGAGGTCGAGGAAGAATCCGAGGATCTGGTGCGCCTGTTCGAGACGGCGCTGAAGCGGCGGCGCCGCGGCTCGGTTATCCGGATCGAATTCGACCGGCTGATGCCGCCCGAACTGCGCGACTTCGTCGCCGGCGAGCTTGGCGTTTCGGCAAGCCGCATCAGCGTGCTCACCGGTCCGCTGGCGCTCAGCCAGATCTCGGAGATCGTCGCCGTCGCCCGCGACGATCTGAAGTTCACGCCCTACAATCCGCGCTTCCCCGAGCGCATCCGCGAGCATGGCGGCGATTGTTTTGCGGCGATCCGCGAGAAGGACATCATCGTCCACCACCCCTACGAATCCTTCGACGTCGTGGTGCAGTTCCTGCGCCAGGCAATGGCCGATCCGGAAGTGGTGGCGATCAAGCAGACGCTCTATCGCACCTCCAACGACAGCCCGATCGTGCGCGCTCTGGTCGACGCCGCCGAGGCCGGCAAGTCGGTGACCGCGCTGGTCGAGCTCAAGGCGCGCTTCGACGAGGAGGCCAACATCCGCTGGGCCCGCGACCTCGAGCGCGCCGGCGTCCAGGTCGTCTTCGGCTTCCTCGAACTGAAGACCCATTCGAAAATGTCGCTGGTCGTGCGCCGCGAGGATGGCAGGCTGCGCAATTACGTGCATCTCGGCACCGGCAACTACCACCCGGTCACCGCGCGCATCTACACCGACCTGTCCTTCTTCACCACGGCCCCGACGATCGCGCGCGATGTCGCCCAGCTGTTCAACTTCATCACCGGCTATGCCGAGCCGGCCGAGCAGATGCGGCTGGCCATATCGCCGTTCACGCTGCGCGACCGCATCCTCAAGCACATTTCGGACGAGATCAGTCACGCGCTGGAGGGCAGGCCCGCCCGCATCTGGATGAAGATGAACGCCTTGGTCGACCCGATCATCATCGATGCCCTCTATGATGCCAGCCGCGCCGGCGTCGAGATCGATCTCGTCGTGCGCGGCATCTGCTGCCTGAGGCCGCAGGTGCCCGGCCTGTCGGAGAACATAAGGGTGAAATCGATCGTCGGCCGTTTCCTCGAACACAGCCGCATCTATTGCTTCGGCAACGGCCACGGCCTGCCCTCGGACGGGGCGATCGTCTACATCTCCTCGGCCGATCTGATGCCGCGCAATCTGGACCGCCGCGTCGAGACCATGGTGCCGATCACCAATCCAACTGTGCACGAACAGGTGCTCGGCCAGATCATGCTCGGCAACATCATGGACAACCAGCAAAGTTTCGACGTATTGGCTGACGGAACCTCCCGGCGCGTCGTGCTGGAAGAGGGCGAGGAACCGTTCAACGCGCAGGAATATTTCATGACCAATCCGAGCCTGTCCGGACGGGGCGATGCGTTGAAGTCGCATGCGCCCAAGCGCATCGCGCAGTTCAAACGCCGCAAGAAACAGAACGCAGCGACGGGCTGATGATTTCAGCGTCCCAGGGCCGGCTCCAGGACCGCCGACCGCTGTCCATCATCGATATCGGATCGAACTCGATCCGTCTTGTTATCTATGAAGGGCTGGCGCGCTCGCCGACCTTGCTGTTCAACGAAAAGATGCTGGCCGGCCTCGGCCGCGGCATCGTTTCGACCGGAAAACTCGATCCCGAGGCGGTGACGCGCTCGATGGAAGAGTTCCGCCGCTTCCGCGCGCTCTCCGACCAGGCCGGCGCCGAGCGCATGTATGTGCTGGCGACCGCCGCCGCTCGCGAGGCCGTCAACGGCCCCGACTTCATCCACCGCGCCGAGGATGTGCTCAAGACCGAGATCCAGGTGCTGAGCGGCCGCGAGGAAGCCCATTATTCGGCGCTCGGCGTCATTTCCGGTTTCCATCCGGCCAACGGCATCGCCGGCGATCTTGGCGGCGGCAGCCTCGAGCTGATCGATATTGACGGTGAGACGATCGGTGACGGCATCACGCTGCCGTTGGGCGGCCTGCGCCTGCAGGACATGGCGAAGAACTCGCTGACCCAGGCGGCAAGGATCACGCGCGAGCAACTGGCGCGGGCGAAATTGCTGAAGGGCGGGCAGGGCAGGGCGTTCTACACGGTCGGCGGCACCTGGCGAAACCTCGCCCGGCTGCACATGGAAATGACCAACTACCCGCTCGGCGTCATGCACCATTACGAGATCGGCATCGAAAGCGCCGCGAACTTCCTCCGGCAGGTCGCCAAAGCCGAGATCGACAAGGTCAAAGGCATCGAGGGCATCTCCAAGAACCGCCGCTCGCTGCTGCCCTATGGCGCCATCGTGCTGCAGGAGATCATGGCGGCGATGCAGCCGTCGAAGATCATCGTGTCGGCGCTGGGCGTGCGCGAGGGCTTTCTCTATTCGCTGCTCGACAAGGCCGAGCAGAAAGCCGATCCGCTGATCTCGGCGGCGGAAGAGCTTGCCCGCCTGCGCTCGCGCTCGGTCGACCACGCGCATGAGCTTGTCGAGTGGACCGGCAAGGCCTTCGCTGCCTTCGGCATCGACGAAACCAGGGACGAGGCGCGCTACCGCCACGCCGCCTGCCTGCTCGCCGATATCGGCTGGCGTGCCCATCCCGAATATCGCGGCAAGCAATCGCTCAACATCATCGCCCACGCCTCCTTCATCGGCGTCGATCATCCCGGCCGCGCCTTCCTGGCGCTTGTCAGCCTGTTTCGCCACGAGGGCGTGTTCAATGAAGCCGCTCCGGAAATCCGCGGGCTGGCGACACCGCGCTATCTCGAACGGGCCCGCGTGCTGGCCGCGCTGCTGCGCGTCGTCTATTTGCTGAGCGCGGCAATGCCCGGCGTCATGCCGCGACTGAAATGGGAAAACCGCGGCAATGGCGTGCTCGCGCTGGTGCTGCCAGCAGCGCTGGCCGATCTTTACGGCGAGCGGCCCGCCGGCCGGCTGGCACAACTGGCACGGGTCACCAACCGCCGGCTGGTGCTGGCAGTCGAGGGCGGGCCTAGCGTTTCTGTCAAATAGAGGCCCGCGCTATCGCGTCGCGACAGTTGAGGAAAGAAGGGAAACGCCGTGAAATCCAGGCAGGTTCTTCAGCTGTTGGTTGTGGGGATCTTCGTCCTCTTCGCGGGCACCGCCAGTGCCCAGACGCTGTACACCCTGTCCGTCGTGGCCAAGGGGACGTTCGATCTGGATCGACATTATCCCAAAGAGCCGGGCGTCAGAACGCCGTTCAATTTTCATAGATTGCTTCGCGCACCCAAAAACAGAGAGAAAATAAACTACTTCGTGTTCAAGCCGAGCGCCGACATATTCAAGCTCATGAAATCCCTCTCGAAGAGCGATTTATTCTCACGCCTCGAGCCATGTTCAAGAGGTATTGACCAAGCTCTTTCCGACAGGGCTCAGAACATTGGCGGATCGATCAAGCCCATTTTTGGTCGAGTCGATCTGTTGCCGTATCTCAAGAGAAAAGAACTGATTCAATCAGATGGTTATGTATATGTCGCCATAGATAGCAACCTTCGAAACTACGTTTGGGACCCAAACGACTTCGGATCGCAGTGGGTGGCTGCAGCGGTAGAAAAACAGCAGCTTTGTCTGTACATCGGCGTTGGGCGGATGGGCTACTACAGCGCCCTGGCGTCGGTGCCCGTCAATGTAAGCCGTCTCGCAAAATTTGTTGTTCTGGACACCAACTAAACCGGGTGGCTTGCTCAGGCGCGGGTCCCAAACGCCCGGCCATCGAACGAATAGGCGCCCGCGCCGGCCATTGCCAGCGCCAGAAAACCGCCTGCAGTGGCGATGTCCTTCATCAGCATCTGTGAATGCATGAAGGTCAGCGTCGGATCGTCGCCACCCTGGCCATAGTGGCCGATGAAGCCCGCCGCGATGCAGAACGCAGCGAGTAGCAACGCCACGATCGGCGTCTTGAAGCCGACGAGGATGAGCAGCCCGGCGATCAGCTCGAACAGCCCGGCGCCCCAGGCAGCGAGCGTCGGCAGCGGCAGGCCGAGGCCGGCGAAATAGCCCGATGTGCCGGCAATGTCGGTAAGCGCGTGGAAGCCCGACGGAACGAATAGCGCGGCGAGCAGCAATCGGGAAAGCAGAAGCAGCGAATTGCGGGGCATCTTCACCTCCGTTATCGACGGCCGCTTGGCCTGGCGCCCGATCTTAGCAGGTTTTCCGTCAGCGGACCGAAGGGCACAAACCGACAACGAAAAAGGGGCGCGGAAAATTCCGCACCCCTTTTGTCCAAGCAATGCTGGACTGCTTCAGCCGCGCTTTGCGTCGATCGAATAGGCGCCGGGGCCCGAGGAGGCGAGCACGAGGAAGCCGCCGGCAATCGCGACGTTCTTCATGAAATTGATCATCTGCATCTGATCGGCCCAGCCGGTGTGGGCAACCAGTGCGGTGGCGACGGTGAAGATCGCCATCACCCAGCCGACGATCCGGGTCTGGAAGCCGACGAGGATGGCGAGACCGCCAAGCAACTCGATCAGGCCGACGACAATGGCGGTCACCATCGGCAGCGGCAGGCCGAGGCTGCCGAAATAGCCGGCGGTGCCGGCAATGGCCGTCAGCTTGCCGAAACCGGAAAGCAGGAAGATGACCGAAAGCAGGATGCGGCCGAGCAGGATCGCGCCCGAGGCGCCGGAAGCGGTGCCGGAACCGGCAAACGAAGTGTTGGTGGACATGCGTAACTCTCCAGAAGGGTTTGGCTAAAAGGCTTGGGATATCCGTCCACTTAGCGCAGTCCGACTGTTCACCAAAGACGTCAGATTGGTTACGGATTGTTCACTCAGGTAACGTTTTCGCGATCAACTTACCCTGGGTGCGTCATGTCCTCCGGCCGCACCAGCCGCTCATAATCGGCTTCGCTGACCAGCCCGGTGGCCAGCACTTCCTGGCGCAGCGTGGTGCCGTTCTTGTGCGCCGCCTTGGCGATCTTGGCGGCGTTGTCATAGCCGATCGTCGGCGCAAGCGCCGTCACCAGCATCAGCGAACGGTCGAGTGCTGCCTTGATGTTGTCTTCGCGGGCCTCGATGCCGACGACGCAATTGTCGGTGAACGACACTGAAGCGTCGGCCAGCAGTTGGACCGACTGCAGGAAACAATAAGCCATCAGCGGATTGTAGACGTTGAGTTCGAAATGGCCCTGACTGCCGGCGAAGCTGATCGCCGCATTGTTGCCGAACACCTGCACGCAAACCTGTGTCATCGCCTCGCATTGTGTCGGATTGACCTTGCCAGGCATTATCGACGAGCCCGGTTCGTTTTCCGGCAGCGACAATTCGCCGAGGCCCGAACGCGGGCCCGAGCCGAGCAGGCGGATGTCGTTGGCGATCTTGAACAGCGCCGCCGCGCAGGCATTGATGGCGCCGTGCGAGAAGACCATGGAATCATGCGCGGCCAGCGCCTCGAACTTGTTCGGCGCGGTGACGAAATCGATGCCGGTGATCGCGGCGATGCGCGACGCCACCTTTTCGGCAAAACCGACCGGCGCGTTGAGGCCGGTGCCGACCGCGGTGCCGCCCTGTGCCAATTCCTGCAGGCCGGGCAGGGTCATCTCGATGCGCTTGATCGACGAGGCGACCTGAGCCGCATAGCCCGAGAATTCCTGGCCAAGCGTCAGCGGCGTGGCGTCCTGGGTGTGGGTGCGGCCGATCTTGACGATGTGGGCGAAAGCCCTGGTCTTGGCGTCGAGTGCCGCATGCAAATGTCTCAGCGCCGGCAGCAGGTCGTGAATGATGCGCTCGGCGCAGGCGATGTGCATGGCCGTCGGATAGGTGTCGTTCGACGACTGGCTCATATTGACGTGGTCGTTGGGATGCACCGGCTTCTTCGACCCCATGACGCCGCCCAAAAGCTGGATCGCCCGGTTGGAGATCACCTCATTGGCGTTCATGTTGGACTGGGTGCCTGAGCCGGTCTGCCAGACGACCAGCGGGAAATGCTCGTTCAGTTTGCCGTCGATGACCTCCTGGGAGGCCTCGATAATGGCCTTGCCGATTGCCGGATCGAGCCGCTTCAGCTCCATGTTGGCTTCGGCGGCCGCCCGCTTGACGATGCCCAGCGCCCGCACGATCGAGGCCGGCTGTTTCTCCCACCCGATCTTGAAATTGGCCAGCGAACGCTGCGCCTGCGCGCCCCAGTAACGGTCGGCGGCGACCTCGATGGGACCGAACGTGTCGGTTTCGGTTCTGGTCTCTGGCGCGCTCACGAAGTCTCTCCGGTTTGCAATTTGCAAACGGCGTATCGCGTTGCACAAATGCCTTCAAGCGGAGATTGCGGGTGACGGGAATGCAAATCGGTTGAAGGTGCGCCTTTCCTTCTCCCCTTGCGGGAGAAGGTGGATCGGCGCGTAGCGCCGAGCCGGATGAGGGGTGTTGGAAGAAACGAGGCGTCGGCGATCCGTCCAGCACCCCTCATCCGACCGAGCTTCGCTCGGCCACCTTCTCCCGCAAGGGGAGAATGAAGAGCGCGCTCTCCTCACCCCGCCGTGTATCCTCCATCCACGGCGAAGATTCCGCCGCTGGTCCATGCCGCTTCGTCGCTGGCGAGATAGACCGCGATGCCGGCAAGGTCGCTGGTTCGGCCGATGCGGCCGAGCGGGTAGCTGCGCTCGACATAGGCCTTGAGCTCGGCTTGCGCGGCCTCAGGCAGGTTTTCGATCGACCTGCGCCGCATCGCTGTGTCGACCGTGCCGGGCGCGATGGCGTTGACTCTTATGCCGCGCGGCCCGAGCTCGAAGGCGAGCGACTTGGTCAGCGAATTGAGCGCGCCCTTCGACAGCGAATAGAGGCTGGACGGCCGCTTCGGGATCTTCTTGTGCGCGAAATAGGACGAGATGTTGATCACCGAAGCCGCTCCCGGCGCAAGATGCGGCAACAGCCGTTGGGTGAGGAAGAATACGGCCGTGACGTTGAGCGCGAACGACTGCTGGAACTGGTCCTCGCTGACGGTCTCGAACGGCACAAGGAACGCTACGCCGGCATTGTTGACGAGGATATCGACAGGTGGGCCGCGCCTGGCATGCTCGACCACGGCATCGATGCCGGCGCTGGCCGACAGGTCGGCCGAAAGCGTTCCGACATTATCCCCGAGCTGCTTGCGGGCGGCGTCGAGTTTTTTGCCGTCGCGGCCGACGATCAGCACGTCCGCGCCTTCGCGCAAAAACGCCTCGGCGATTGCCAGCCCGATCCCGTCCGAGCCACCGGTGACCAGTGCCCGTTTGCCGCCTAGTCTCATCCAACACTCCCGCACGTGCCGCCTTCCGCCGGCGGCATGAACCCCAGAGCAGCGCTGCCTGCACTCGGGGTCAAGTCGCCTGCCTATCCCAGCGTATGAAACTTCGCCTCGTCTCACCGCCCAAGCAGCGATTGTGAGGTTGGCGACAGCCGCAAAGTCTCAGTCGGCTTGGCCATACGTGACTGGACGCTCTGCTCGAACACTTGCCACTCCGGGGAGGCAGCCAAGGCTGCCTCGTGGCGGGCATGTGCATCGGCGCTGGCGAAACCGGTGATGCTGATGAAGACGTTTTCGCTGGCCCGCACGGGCAGCCGCGGAAAGCTGTTTTCGGCATGTTCGGTAACGAAGGCGGCGAGCGGCGACGCGCCAAATGCGGCGAGCACCGGAAGGGCCGCGGTCTGGAAGTCATTGGCGAAACGGGCTTCCAGGCCAGGTTGCAAATAATGAATCCTGATGACAACAATTGCCTGCAAATCACTGCTTGCGCTTGGTTCTTCGGGGTCCGACTGGGGTACTCGTTTCGATCCCGAGAGGTCTAGGCCGGCGCCTGGCCAAGCCGGCTTCAGCACCAGCACGTCGTCGGATGAGATCATCGTGGCGTTGGCGGCGTCGCGCCAGGCAGCCCAGACCGGCCCGTCATAGAAGGCGGTCAGAGCGTTTTTCCGCGCTTCCATACCGTCGAAGCCGCGCAGCCAGACGAACATATCCGGCCGGTCGAGATCGCGGAACTGGCCGATGATGGTCATCCCCGCGGTTTCCTGGCCCTCGATCAGGTGATTGTCGAAGATGCCGATCAGCGTCTCGCGCCGGCCGGGTTTCAGCGTGTATTGCCTGAGTTCGACGACGGGCGAGGCGAGCAGATCGGGATTAGGTATGGCGTTCAAAGGCAGGTTCATCGCGCGAGCTCCAAAACAGGACAGTCATCCTGTTTTACAAAACAGACCGGTTGTCCTGTTTTGTCAATCTGCTATCGTGTGAAGATGTCAGCAGAGATAACCGCTCGCCCAAAGTCGCGGGCTCAAAAACGCACCAACGACCCCGAAGGCATGCGCAAAAAGGTGCTCGATGTCGCCGAGGAGGCGTTTCAGGTACGCGGCTATCATGCGTCCAGCATGGGCGACCTGATGGCGACGGCGGGCGTCACCGGCGGCGCGCTGCACCACCATTTCCCAACCAAGAAGGCGCTGGCGCTCGCAGTGATCGAGGAGCGGGTCGCCGCCGCCGTAGAAGAGACATGGATCGCGCCGGTGCGGATGGCTCCCTCAGCGCGCGAGGGCGTGCGCTCCGTGTTCGCGGCCGTCGCGGCGGAGCTGGAGCAGCAGGGTTTCGTGCGCGGCTGCCCGCTCAACAACCTGGCGCATGAACTGTCGCTTGCCGATCCGGATTTCCGCATTGCCCTTGCCGGCATTTTTTCTACCTGGCGTCAGGCGATCGCCGACAAGATCAGCGCCGACCAGCAGGCGGGCCGGGAGCTAGGTACCGATCCGCAGCGCTTCGCAGCGCTCGCCGTCGCCAGCTATTCCGGCGCCATGTCGATGGCCAAGACAGCACAGGACGCAGGCGTGCTGCGTGACTGCCTGATGGCGTTGGAGCAGGGAGTTATGTCTTCCAAAACAGGAACGAGGCGACGTAGCAGGATACTGCACAGAGCCCTCTGACGCCGGCAGGACAGTCGCTCACTATGACCGAGGCGGGGAGGCCGAGCTCTTAATTCGGCAGCGGCTTGATCAGCTCGTAGCCGACCACGCTTTCGGCACTGGTGCCCTCGTCATAGCGCCTGGCCACAACTGCCTGCAGGTCGGGTGCGTAAAGCGCGGTAAACTCGTCCCGCATCTCGCCGGCCTCGCTCCTGATCGTCTGCTTGACCGCGAGCACGGAGTATTTGCATTCACCCAGGCTGAACGTCTCCTTGCCCTTGATGTTGATCTCCAGCGTCTCGGTGCCCTTCGGCGGCTTATTCGGCGCGAGGCGGGCAAACACGATCTTGCTCTTGGCCCCCGCCTTCAGCGGGAACACCTTCCTGAGATCGGAAAACGGGCCCCGTGCTGCTGTCGCGAAACACCTCGATCAGCCCGCCGAACAGGTACTGCGACTGGGGCGATTGCGACTGGTATTTGTTGGCCACGGCAACCATTCCGCCCGCCGCCGGACGAAATTCGCTGTGGATGCCAGGCCTTTCGAGAATGAAGCCGGCCTTGGCCGATTTGGCGTCGATGCACTCGGCGCCTTGCGCTGCGCTCGTCACCGCCAGAATGACCATTGTCATGCCGATGGATGCAGTGTTCATGGCGTCCTCCTCTGCCCGCGCAAGTTGAATGCCGAAAGCAATGCCAGACCTGGGGGAACGTGTCGACACACTTTGCGAGCAACTGGACTGCCGGTCCGCGTCGTGCTGAATTTTAGCGCATGATGCGTCGCATTTCCGCCCGGCCGGTTTCCCGGCGCAGGTTCCTGATGAAGGCAGCGGTCGTTGCCGCGGCCGGCGCCGTTTCGCGCCCGGCCTTCGGCCAGACCGGGCAGCGCATCCCGCCCATCGACGCCACCTTCTTGTTTATCGCTGATGTCCACGCCTGCCGCACGGCGAACGGATTGAGCCCGCATTGCGAGCAGGAGGGCAAGACCGACGCCGCCTTGCTGCGCAACGTCGCTGCGCTCAACGGCGTCGGCGACAGACAATGGCCGGCCGAAATCGATGGCGTTGCCACCGGCCTGCGCTCGACGGGCAACATCGGCACGCCGCTCGGCCTCGTCGTTGGCGGCGACATCACCGATGATGGCGGCGGCCAGATCACCCAGCCCAGCGAGGGTACGCAGCTGCTTCAGTTCAGCCAGCGCTACCAGCAAGGCGTCGGCCCCGACCGCGTTCACATGCCGGTCTATGTCGGCCTCGGCAACCACGACCTCGACCAGAACGGCCCGCGCTCGCATGTCGACTGGTATCGCCGCGAAATGCGCGACTACGTCGAGGTCAACCACCGCCCCGGCGTGTTCTTCAAGCCGCCTGCGCCGGCGACTAACTACGACGTCGCGACCGACTGCTATTCATGGGATTGGGGCGGTCTGCATCTTGTCCAGACGCACCGTTTTGCCGGCGATACCGGCCATGGCGCCACCAGCAGCCTGCCATGGCTGAAGCAGGACCTGGCGACCTATGCCGGCGACGGCCGTCCGGTCATCCTGTTCCAGCATTATGGCTGGGATACTTTTTCGATCGAAAGATGGGACGCCGCCGAAAGAACCTTTGACGACAATGGCACGGGTCCACCGCATTGGTGGAGCGAAGCGGACAGGCAGGCGCTGCTGGCTGTGCTGAAGGGTTACAACGTCGTCGGCATCTTCCATGGCCACCAGCACGCGACGCCGATGATCTACCACCGTGACGGGCTCGACTTGTTCAAGCCGAAGGCCGCCTTCATGGGCGGCTTTGCGTTGGCGCGGGTGACGGGAAACAGCATGGATGTGGTGCTGGGCGAAGCCGCCGGAGATCATGGCGAGGTCACCTTCACCAATGCGTACAGCAAAAGCCTGAGTTTCTGACGGATAAGAGAGGGCGCAAAAAAAGGCGGCCGAACCGCCTTTTTCCTGGTCTGCGAAGGGTCAGCGCTCAAAGCGCCTTCTTCACCTTGTCCTTCACGTCGCCGTAAGCTTCTGCATCTTGCCGGTGGCCTTGTCGACGTCGCCTTCGGCCTCGGTCCGCCTGTTGCCGGTGGCCTTGCCGGCGGCTCGCTTGACCGAGCCCTTGGCTTGTTTGGCGACGCCTGCCACCTGATCCTTGTTCACCATCGCGCATCTCCTGAACCGTTCGCCCAGGGAAACGGTTGCCGATCGCTTAGGTTCCGGGTTCGGCCGGTCGATTTGGGCCGGCTTCCGGCCGCAAAGCGGGCGGGATAGGGTGTGCCAGAAAGCCCGAGCAGACAGGGCCGGAGAGGGATAATGGCTGAATTCACGCTCTTCATCGGCAACAAATGCTTCTCGTCCTGGTCGCTGAGGCCATGGCTGGCGATGAAGCATCTGGAGATTCCGTTCGAGGAGGGTTTTGTGCGCCTGCGCACGCCCGAGACCGCGGCCAATCTGGCCAGGATATCGCCGACCGGCCAGGTGCCGGTGCTGAACCATCGGCTGCCGAATGGCGAGGTCCGGATCGTCTGGGAAACCCTTGCCATCCTTGAATATCTCGCTGAGCTGTTTCCCGAGAAAAAGCTCTGGCCGGCCGATATCGGCGCCCGTGCGCTGGCCCGCTCGGCGGCGACAGAGATGCATTCGGGCTTTCGCGAAGTCCGCTATGGCTGGCCGATGAATTTGCGCCGGCCGAAAGGCCACAAGCCGCTCGACGCCGAAGGTGAGGCGCAACGGGCGCGCATCGAAGGGCTATGGCGCGAATGCCGCGAAAAATACGGCAAAGGCGGGCCGTTTCTGTTTGGCCGTTTCACCGCGGCCGATGCCATGTACGCGCCGGTCGTCACCCGCTTCGACACCTATGGCGGCACGCTGGCTGCCGACACCCGCGCCTATGTCGACGCCGTGCTTTCAATGCCGGCGATGCGCCACTGGTATGCCGAGGCGGCGAAAGAGCCTTGGCCGGAGCCCGGGCCAGACGAGTAGAGCCGAGCAACCGGCAAGCTGGTCTTCCACTTCGCGGCCTACGGCCTATCTGAAGCTCGGGCAGGGGCTTTCGAGACTTCACAATGACATCTGTTTCTTCCGCACTGGCCGGCAAGGTCGCACTTGTCACCGGCGCCTCCTCGGGCATCGGCGAGGCAACCGCTGCGGCGCTCGCGGCCGCCGGGGCAAAGGTGGCGATTGCCGCACGCCGCGCCGATCGCCTCGAAGCGCTGGCCGCGCGTATCGAAAAGGCCGGCGGCGCTGCGCTCCGCATCGAGGCCGACGTCACCAGCAACGACGATGTCACCGCCATGGTCGACAAGGTTGTCACCGAATGGGGCCGCCTCGACATCCTCGTCAACAATGCCGGGGTGATGCTTCTGTCGCCGGCCGCCGAGGCGTTGCTCGACGACTGGCGCCGCATGATCGAGCTCAACCTGCTGGCGCTGATGGGCGTCACCAAGGCGGCGCTGCCGCATCTCAGGTCCGCCAAGGGGCACATCGTCAATGTCTCGTCAATCGCCGGACGCGTCGCCAATCCCGGCGCCAGCGGCTATGCCGCAACCAAGTTCGGCGTCGTCGGCTTTTCCGAATCGCTGCGCCGCGAAGTCTATGCCGATAAGGTTCGCGTCACCGTCATCGAGCCCGGCCTTGTGCGCACCGAGCTCGGCGACCACATCACCAATCCGGCGTTCAAGGCCGATCTGGACAAGCGGCTCGCCGCCATGGAGGCGCTGACCGCCGAGGACATCGCCGCGGCCATTCTCTATGCCGTGAGCCAGCCGGCACACGTCAACGTCAACGAGATCGTCATCCGCCCGACCGACCAGGAACGGTGAACGGCGTCAGATATTTTCGCTACGCCTCAAATCCCGCCCGCAGGAAATCGCCACACTCCTCGACCAGCCGCGACGGGTCCCTCGCGAGGTAGACGCCGAAATCCGCCATCGGCGCCGGCGGTAGGTTGAAGCGTCCGTTAAGGCTTTGGCAGTCGGGCGGTAGTCCTTCCTGCAGCAGAAGCCCGATGCCAAGCCCGGCCCTCAGCGCCGAGATCAGCGTCGCGAAAGTCGACACGCGGCAGCCGATCTTCCAGCCGATCCCGGCCTCGGCGAGCGAAGCCAGCATCCTGTCCTGCCAGGAGCAGGCGCCTTCGAAGATGATCAGCGGAAGCTCAACCTCGTCATCGATCTCGATCATGCGGCTTGCCGCCCAGACCAGCTGTCGTGACAGATGGCCTCGCGGCGCCTTTGTGAAGCGCGCCGGATCGGCCATGACGATGTCGCATTTTCCTTCGCCCAGCGACTTGCTGAGATCGCTGCTGCTGGCCGACGTCAGCTCGATCTCCACGGAAGGATGCCGGCGCCGGAAGTCGGCGATGATCAACGGCAGCCGCGTTACCGCCAAATCCTCGACGATGCCTAGCCGGACACGGCCGACCAGCTTGCGGCCTTCTATCTCGCGCCTGGCATCGTCACCGATCGCGATGGCTTTGCGGGCGAAGGCGAGCAGGATCTCGCCGGCCTCGGTCAGCGTCACGCCGCGCGGCGAGCGGCGCAGCAGCTCGGCGCCGACTTCGCCCTCGAGGCGCTGAAGCTGCATGCTCACCGCCGCCTGCGTGCGGGCAAGTCGATCGGCCGCCCGGCTCACCGTTCCCGTATCGGCCACGGTGACGAAGGCGCGCAGGAGCCTGACGTCGATATCTCCAGTCATAAGAATTCCTGATAGCTGTGTCAGCACTATCAGGCTATCCGAAAGCCCGATCTGAATTCAAGGTCCGCTCGCGCCAACGAAAACAGGAGCAGCCACCTTGTCCTACAGAAGAAGATTTGAAGAGCTCGGTGTCGCCTGGCCGTCGCTCGATCGGCCTGCTTTGCCGTTCTCGCCGATGGCTCGGGTCGCCGACATCGTCTATGTCTCCGGTCAGATCCCCGAGATCGGGCAGGAGATCGCTGCGATCGGCCAGGTTGGCGCAGAGATCGATCTGGCCACGGCGCGGAACGCCGCCCGGCTCTGCGCGGCCAACATCGTCTATTGGCTGGACAAGGAATTGGACGGCAATCTCGACCGCGTCGTGAAATTCGCCAAGCTGACCGTCTATGTGAACGCGGCGGCCGGCTTTGCGGCCTATTCGGAGGTCGGCAACGGAGCATCCGAATTTCTGCTCCATGTTTTCGGCGAGCGTGGCGAGCATGCCCGCTGCTCGCTCGGCATGGCCGGCTTGCCGGCCAATGTTCCGGTCGAAGCCGACGCCATTGTGCATGTCCGCTGATGCACGCCCAAAGCATGCAATCAGGGCTTATCCGGGAGTGCGCAGTGAAACCAGAGGGGGCTTGGCTTGATAAGTACAAATCTTGAGGGGCGGAAGGCGCTGGTTCTCGGAGGAGGCAAGGGCCTCGGTTTCGGCGTCGCCGAAGTGCTCGCGGCGAAAGGCGCCGAGATCATCCTGGTCGGACGAGGGGAGGAGACCCTGGATGCGGCGCGGCGCGCGATCGAGTCCGCCGGCCCCGTCTGCTCGACCTTCAGCGCCGATCTTTCCGATAACGACAGCGTCTCCCGGCTGATCCGTGCCATCGAGGACGAGCATCAGCGGATCGACATCGTCCTGCTCAATGGCGGCGGCCCGCCGCCCTTCGCGGCCAGCGTCTTCGATGCGAGCGTCTGGGAGAAGCAGTTCACCAGCATGGTGCTAAGCCAGATGCGTATCGCCATTTCTTTCCTGCCAGGCATGCGGTCGCGACGCTGGGGGCGCATCATCGCCGTTTCCTCCACGTCCGTCCGCGAGCCGATCCCCGGCCTCACCGCTTCGAATGCGTTGCGTGCGTCGCTTGCCGGCTGGGCCAAGACCCTGGCCGGCGAAGTTGCGGCGGACGGCGTCACCGTCAACCTGTTGCTGCCTGGCCGTTTTGCGACGGACCGGACGAAACAGTTCGACGCGATGGACGCCGCCGACACGGGTGTGGACGCTGCTGTGATCGCCGCCGAGAGTCAGGCCGAAATCCCGGCAAAGCGCTACGGGACCCCCGCCGAATTCGGCGCGGTTGCCGCATTCCTGGCCAGCGACGACGCCGCCTATATCACCGGCGTGGCTTTGCCGGTGGATGGCGGGCTCAGCCGGGCCATGCTGTGAGGGGCAGGGTGCAGCGGCGCGAATGGTCGCATCACAGGAACGCCCCTCGTGCCTTTTATCTGCGCGGGGGCGTCCTGTTTGTCGTCCGCCTCTCTCAAGATCGCTCTTTCAAGAACGGCTTTCGACACCGAAAGAATGCCCCGGCGCCAAAATGGTTCCCGGCTGATTGGTTTTTTCGGCGGGCAATAGCCCGGCTTTCGCCGTCCGATGTGCTGGCGCGGGCCGCCGCCGCGCGTCTCCGCGAGTGTGGCAAATCAAAAAAATTGACACAACGCGCAAAGAAGTCTATAAGAATTTTGTCGATATTTGTTTGACCGACTTTTGTTATCCGCGTGCTTAGGCGCGCCTTTGGCGAACTTCCCCCATCAAAATCGAGACAAACGTTGTTGTGCATCCGCATGACGGCGAACGAATATTTGCCATGGAAAGGGTTCGTTATGAGTACAGGCACAGTTAAATGGTTCAACGCCACCAAAGGTTTTGGTTTTATTCAGCCTGACGACGGTTCTGCCGACGTTTTCGTCCACATCTCAGCCGTCGAGCGCGCCGGAATGCGCGACATCGTCGAGGGCCAGAAGCTTGGCTACGAGATGGTCCGCGACAACAAGTCGGGCAAGATGTCCGCCGACCAGTTGAAGGCGGCCTAAAACGGAATTAAGCCTCACCGGTGATCACGGATGTACTGGCACCGGTGAATGGCAAATTCCAGCGCATGATCGCGGGATCATGTGCATTGAGAAGAACGTTTCTTTGCGCGTTTTTCGGGATGCGCAGGCGCTCTTATGGAAGGTCAGGCGGTGCCTGGCCTTTTTCATTTTTGCGCTTCGACCGCCGAAAGAGCGCTGCTCGACGGCCCGGACGTGCTAAGGACGTTCCAGCAATTTGAAACCGGCTGCCGTATTGCTTTGTGCGGGATCCTGGCCGAAAGACCAGTCTCGCCACTTTTCGGCGGCGTGCTCCGAACCGGGAGAAAGACCTTGACCGCAACTTCAAAAAAACCCCGCGACCAGGCCGAATCCATTTTCAGCAAGACGCGGACCCAGTCGATGTCGCTCGACCGCATCAATTCCGAACGGGATGCCGTCAGCCAGGCCCGCGAAGCCAAGACCGCGCGGCTGCGCGAATTGCGCCTGGAGAAGGAAGCCGACGACATGGCGGCGGCGGTTGCGCTCGCGGCCTCGCCGAAACGCGCAGGCAAACGCTGATGGCCACCAAACGCGTGCCTCAAAAGGCGATCGCCGCAGATTCGACCATCGCCGATGTCGTGGGCGAACTAGACAAGCCGGTCGAATATGTCCGGCGCGTGCTCGAAAAGCTCGAGCGCTGCAGGCGTGTCCACGGCGATGCCCAGGTTCGGCTCGGCGTGCGCGGTCGTGCCGAATGCCCCAATTATCTGATCGAATACGTCCGGGAAAACGCCAAGACCCGCGAGCGCGTGACTTTTCAGGATGCCGCCTACAGCGGCAGCACGCATCGCGAGCTGGCGCCCCGGCACATCGAGGAAGCCAGGAACTGGTCGCCCGAAGAAATGAACATCACGGCCGTTTCGGCGCTCATTGGCCGCCTTCGCAATCCGAATGCGCCATCATCGCGTTTCTCTGACGAGGATTGATATGGCAATCAAGTTTTCCGCCAAGGGCCAGCCGGCAGCGCCTGCTGCCGCCGTGAAGCCGGCCAAGCCGGCGGCCGCGCCAAAAACCGGCGAAGCCGCCGAAGCGGGCACCGATCTGTTCAGGTCGCCGGCGGAAGCACCGCCGCGCAAGCCCAAGAAGAAATAGCGCCCTTGCAGCAAAATGCCGACCGGAAATCTGCGCCAAGGCTGCTTGCCCTGGCGGTCGCAGAGGAGTTTTCGTCGCCACAAGAGGGCGCCGGTCCGATTGCCTTCGATTGCCAGACCTGTGGCGCCTGCTGCGCCTACTCGTCCAGATGGCCGCGCTTCTCCACCGAGGATGACGCGCAGCTCGACCTTATCCCGCAAAAATACGTGGCTGCCGACGAAGCCGGTATGCGCTGCGACGGCGCGCGCTGTTCGGCACTGTGCGGCGAGGTCGGCAAGTCAACGGCCTGCGGCATCTACGACATCCGCCCCGACGTCTGCCGCGCCTGCATGCCGGGCGATGACGACTGCCTGATCGCGCGTCGGGCTCACGGTCTGCCGACGCTGTAATGACGGCCCTCGGGCTGGCGTCTCAGTTTGAATTTCGTCAATCAGATGCGCGAAAGTCGCTGCGGTAGAGGCCGGGCGATCGTCCGGTCAATCGTTTGAATGCCTGCGAGAACGACGGCACCGATTCATATCCGACGGCGCGCCCGATCTCGCCAATGTTCTGGTTCGTTTCCCGCAGAGCCTTGGCGGCAAGGTTCATCCGCCACCGGGTCACATAGGACAGCGGCGGCTGTCCTACCAGTTGAGCGAAGCGACGCGCGAAGGTGGCCCGGGACTGTGCTGCGCCGCGGGCAAGAGAAGCGATGGTCCAGGGATTGCCCGGCCGCTCGTGGATCAGGCGCAAAGCCTGCGCAATGCCTTTGTCGCGCAAGGCGCCAAACCATCCCCCTGTTCCGAGTGGCTGATGTTCGATCCAGGCACGCAACAAGAAGATCAACGTGCTGTCGAGAAGGCGTGGGGCGACAATGTCGTGGCCGCCGAGATCGCCTTTCGCTTCGACCCGCAGAAGTTCCAGGGCAAGCCGCAGCGGCTCGCTGGTGTCGATCTGATTCCGGGTCAAATGAATCAGCGGAGGAAGCAGCGAAACCATCGGGTATGGCCCGACGCCGTCGAGTGAATATCTCGCACAAAGAAGAGTTGTCGCGCCGCTCTCGCTTTCGGTTCCAGTCCGCGCCGATTTGCGGAAAGGACGGCGGATATCGATGCCGTCGGTGCATCCGCCGGATTGCAAAGGGCATGCCCGATACCGCTCGCGACAAGGATGACATCTCCCTCGCCTAAGCGGATCGGCTCTTTTTGACCAGTCAGCCGCAACCAGCATTCGCCGTTCTGTATGACGTGGATGGCGGCATTCCTTGTCGGATCGACTGAAATACCCCATGGCCGATGCAGGGTCGCGCTGCCGATCATGGCGCTGCCAAATCGCAGCGAAGCAAGAAGTTCGGACAAGGCGTCCATGAGAACCATCCTCCGACAATGAACCAGACGATATTAGACGATTGGATAAGAATCCAGGCGAATAGCATATCGACCATCTCACAAGCGTGGCTGATTATGTTGGCAATGTCGGCCGGGCCTGCGGACGCTCCTGTCCACAACAGGCAGCAGCTGGCACCTGAAGGAGCAAAAACATGCGTGACGAACCATCAAATCCAGTTCCAGCCAAGATCCATAATTCGCTCGAGACCAACAAGGCGATCGTCCTGGACTTCATCGACAAAGCAGTAAACCAAGGCAACATCGAAGCTGCTTCGATGCATTTTGGCGAACGCTACATCCAACACAATCCGAACATTGCGGATGGTGCGGAAGGCTTCAAAGCCTATCTGCAGCAGCTCAAACAGTCATTTCCCCTCGTGAAGGGAGAGGTGAAGCGGATTTTTGCCGAAGGGGATTTCGTCATCGTGCACATGCACGCAAAACGCGAACCGGAGGAGGAAGGCTTGGCCATCGTCGACATTTTCAGGCTGAAGGACAGCAAGCTGGTCGAACACTGGGAAGTTCGGCAGCCTATTGCCGATAGCAAGATGCACGCCAACAGCATGATCTGAATGCGCATAGGCTCTCAGGTTGGCTTGTGCCCGCACGTTTCGCTGATTACGCTGCCGGCGGCAGGGCCAGCACCGGGAGACCATCCGTGAGCATCGAATTTCTGTTGACGTCGCTGATTGTCGTGGCTTCGCCCGGCACCGGCGTTCTCTATACGCTGAGCGCCGGGCTTTCGCGTGGTGCGCGCGCCAGCATCATTGCCGCTTTCGGCTGCACGCTCGGCATCATTCCGCACATGGCGGCCGCCATCACCGGCCTCGCGGCACTGCTGCATACCAGTGCCGTCGCCTTCGAGACGCTGAAATATCTCGGCGTCGCCTACCTGCTCTACATGGCCTGGAACACGCTGAAGGAGAAGGGCGGCCTGAGCGTCGAAGAAAATGTCGCGCCGCGCTCGGCCGGCAAAGTGATCACTTCGGGCATCCTCATCAACATCCTCAATCCGAAGCTGTCGATCTTCTTCTTTGCCTTCCTGCCGCAATTCGTCAGCACCACCGAACCGCATGCGCTGTCGAAAATGCTGGAGCTCAGCAGCATCTTCATGCTGCTCACCTTCGTGGTCTTTGTCGGCTATGGCATTTTTGCCGCGTCGATCCGCAGCCATGTCGTGTCGCGGCCAAAGGTGCTGACCTGGATGCGCCGCACCTTCGCCGGTGCCTTTGTCATGCTCGGCGCCAAACTGGCGCTGGCGGACCGGTAGACAGGAAGATCGCGGGCAGCGCCAACCTAACCCTTCACGTAGCCCATGGCCTCGACGATCTGCCCGTCCGCCACGCGCATCAGGTTGACGCCGCGCAGCGAATTGCCGTCGGCCATCCAGTAGCGCCAGCGGATCGTCGCCCGGTCGCCGGCGACGAAAGTTTCTTCGATGTCGAAGCGCGTGCCGGGTCCGGTCGCGATCGCCGACCACAGTTCGACGCAGGCGCCCTTGCCGATGCGGCGGGCGCCGTCCGGGGCCGGCGTGGTGTTCTCGATCACGCAATCTTCCGCCACCAGATCGTCGAGCGCCGACGGGTCGTGGCGCTGGAAGGCGTCGTTGTAGCGCCGCATGATCTCGGCCGTTTCGGCGGAGCGTTTGGCCGCGGCGATGTCGAGGACGAGTTCCTGTGTCATTGGATATTCCTTCCCTTCAGTGATCGGTAGCGGTTTCGACGAGGCGGGCCTTGAGCGTGATCACGGCGACGCCGGCCAGCGCCCGCGACACGAGGCAGCTCTCCTTGGCCGTCTGCGCCAGCCGCTCGAACTCCCCCGCCGCCAGCCCGGCGACGCTTGCCTCGGTCTCCAGCTCGATACGGGTCAGCGTCGGTCCGGCCGCGGTGGCGCCGAGATGCGCTTTCGCGATCGTGTGGATGCGCGCGGGAGTGTAACCTTCGCGGCCGAGGACGGCGCTCAGCGCCATCGAAAAGCAGCCGGCATGCGCCGCCGCAATCAATTCCTCGGGGTTGGTGCCGGGACCGTTCTCGAAACGCGACGGGAACGAGTAGGCGCCTTCGAAGACGCCGCTGCCGAGCTTCAGCCGGCCCGAACCTTCCTTCAACGATCCTGCCATTGGGCCTCTGCTTCACGAATGGTCATTGTGTCTCTCCTTTGATTTGAGGGGTCGATCAGATTTTGGGGCGGACCAGTCAGGCGCTGTCGACGACCACTTTCCCGAAGACGTCGCCTTGCTGGAAATAGCGATAGGCGTCGTTGGCCTCGTCGAAGGCGAACACCTTGTCGATGACAGGCTTAAGCCGATGCACCGAGATGGCGCGCAGCATGGCTTCGAGGTTGGTGCGATTGCCGACGAACAGGCGGCTGATGGTGGCGAGGCTGCGCTGGTAGACCGGGCCGGGGATCTGCACCGTCCCGCCTGTCGCATCCTGTATGGTGAGAAGCACGATGCGCCCGTAAAGCGCGCAAGCGATCATCGATTGCGCGAAGGTCGGCGGGCCGCCGGTCTCGACGACGAGGTCGATGCCGCCGGTCTGCTCTCGTACCGCAGCACCCCATTCCGGCATGTCGGCGGTCGAGACGACGAGGTCGGCGCCCAGCGCCTGCAGCCGGTCCAGCTTCTCGTTGCGCGAGCTGACTGCCACGACACGGCAGCCGAGCAGCTTGGCGAATTGCAGCGCAAACAGCGCGACGCCACCTGAACCGATGACAAGAACCCATTGGCCGGGCTTCGGCATTTCGGCCGCCGTCACGGCATTCCAGGCGGTCAGGCCGGCGCAGGTCAGCGTCGCCGCTTGATGCCAGTCGAGATGATCGGGAAGCCGCACCGCCCATTGCTCGTCGAGCACGGCGTATTCGGCCAGCATCCCGTCCAGCGTGCAGCCAAGCTGGTCGATCAGACCGGCATTGATGCGGCCATCGATCCAGCGCGCAAAATAACTGCCGGTGACGCGGTCGCCGACGGCAAGGCGGGTGACGGCCTCGCCGACGGCAACGACTTCGCCGGCGCCGTCGCTCAGCGGGATAACGCCTTGGCGCGGCGCCAGCGGGTAGGTGCCGTTGAGGATCATCGTATCGCGGCGGTTGAGCGCGGTGGCGCGGACACGCACGACGATCTCGTGCGGCTTCGGCGTCGGCTGCGCCTCGTCGCGCATCACCAGGCACTTGGTCCCGCAGGTTCCTTCAAGACGATAATTGCGCATTTGCCTCTCTAATATGTAGACTGATCTACATATTATGTAGACCGATTGTCATATTCGAGGCAAGGCCTATAATGCTCACTCCTGACAGAGGTTGACATGGCGAACGACACCCGCACCCGCATACTCGAGACGACCGGGCTGCTGCTGAGGCAGCGCGGCTACCACGGCACGTCGCTCAACGATATTTTGAGCGCCTCAGGCGCACCGAGAGGTTCGCTCTACTTTCACTTTCCGGGCGGCAAGGATCAGCTGGTCATCGAGGTGACGCGCGACAGCGTCGCCGATGTGACGCAGAGGCTGGACGCCGCGCTCGCTGCCGAAAAGGACCCGGCGGTGGCCGTCCACCACATCTACCAGTCGGTCGCGCGCATGTTGGAGGACAACCAGTTCACGCTCGGTTGCCCGATCGCGCCCGTGGTGCTGGACTCGCCGATCGACATGCCGGAACTGGCCGAGTTGTGCCGGTCCGCCTTCGAGCAATGGATAGGCTTGCTCAGGGCGGCCTTCGTCAGGGCAGGGGTGCCCGAGCGCCGCGCGCACGCGCTCGCATTGCTGGTCGAATCATCGCTGGAAGGGCTGATGGTGATCGCACGCGCCACCCACGACCGCGCCCCGGTGCTGGCGGTAGCCGATGAGGTCGCGGCGCTGATTGAGGGGGCATTGCCGGCCAAGAGTGCCGCTGCCGCGGTGCATTGATATCGCCGCTTGAGCCGGGGCAGCCCGCTATGAAGCAAACAAAAAGGGCGGCATCGCTGCCGCCCTTTCCGTAAGCTTGCGAGATTGGCTGGATTAGAAATCCATGCCACCCATGCCGCCCATGCCGCCGCCGCCCATGCCGCCAGGCATGCCGCCGCCAGCCGACTCCTTCTTCGGAGCCTCCGCGATCATGGCTTCGGTGGTGACCAGCAGGCCGGCGACCGAGGCCGCGTCCTGCAGAGCCGTGCGCACAACCTTGACCGGATCGACGATACCCATGGCGATCATGTCGCCATATTCGCCGGTCTGGGCGTTGTAGCCGAAGGTTGCCCCCTTGTTCTCAAGGATCTTGCCGGCAACGATCGATGCTTCCGCACCGGCGTTGGCCGCGATCTGGCGGGCCGGAGCCTGCAGCGCGCGGCGCACGATGTTGATGCCAGCGGCCTGGTCGGAGTTGGCGCCGGTTGCCTTGATGCTCAGCGAAGCGCGCAGCAGTGCGACGCCGCCGCCGGGAACGATGCCTTCTTCGACGGCCGCGCGGGTCGCGTTGAGGGCGTCATCGACGCGGTCCTTCTTTTCCTTGACTTCCACTTCGGTCGCACCGCCGACGCGGATGACGGCAACGCCGCCCGCCAGCTTGGCGAGACGTTCCTGCAGCTTCTCCTTGTCGTAGTCCGAGGTGGTCTCCTCGATCTGCTGCTTGATCTGGGCGACGCGGCCCTGGATTTCGGCCTTCTTGCCGGCGCCGTCGACGATGGTGGTGTTCTCCTTGGAGATCGACACCTTCTTGGCGCGGCCGAGCATGTTCAGGCCGACATTCTCGAGCTTGATGCCGAGGTCTTCGGAAATGACCTGGCCACCGGTGAGGATGGCGATGTCTTCCAGCATGGCCTTGCGGCGATCACCAAAGCCCGGCGCCTTGACGGCGGCGATTTTCAGGCCACCGCGCAGCTTGTTGACGACCAGCGTGGCCAGGGCCTCGCCTTCGACATCTTCCGAGATGATGACCAGCGGCTTCGAGGTCTGCACGACGGCCTCGAGGATCGGCAGCATGGCCTGCAGGTTGGAGAGCTTCTTCTCGTGGAGAAGAATGTAGGCGTCTTCCAGATCCGCAACCATCTTCTCGGCGTTGGTGACGAAGTAGGGCGAGAGATAGCCGCGGTCGAACTGCATGCCTTCAACGACTTCAAGCTCGGTCTCGGCGGTCTT
>NZ_JAMYVA010000060.1:0-28823 GCF_040323505.1 Mesorhizobium sp. M0040 | reverse complement strand
CAGCCGCCAATCCCGGCGGCAATGTGCGTGCCGGAAATGGCATTGCGACAGGGCGCATCGCGCGGGGCACGCGGCTTCGCGTGGTCGATGCGATTCTCACAGGTGTCCACCAGCCCGGCGAAAGCCATTTCGAGCTCCTGCGCGCCTTTGCCGACGATGCTCTGCTCGCCAAGGCCTCCGCAGCCTTCACCGCGTATCGATACCGCGCGCATGAATTCGGCGATTCCATGCTGCTCAATCGCCAACCGCCGCTTCTATCGCGCGAACAAAATCGGGGCGAGGGGCTCGAGACGAAGGCTTTACTCGAGGTGGGCCATGATGTCGGCAGGATCGGTGGTATTTCGTGCTCGGCGCGCAAGGAAGTCGGAGCTATGTTACAGCGGACCAAATTCGGCATTTGACCCAAAGTCGAAGTTCCGAAGCCCTCACATTGGGTCCGCATTGCGGGCGAAGCGGACAACATGGCTTGCCGGGCGTCAATGCTTCGATACGTGCCACGGCAGGCAGAGCCTAGCAGGGTCCCAAGAATCGCAGGATTTCGGCCGCGAGCGCATCCGGTGCTTCCTCAGCCATGTGGTGACCACAGTCCAGGCACTTCCCCTGCAGTCTCGCCGCCGTCCACGGTCGCCAAACTTCGAGAACATCGCCGTAAAGCCGCTCAAGGGTCCGAAACCGCTGCTCCTCTGACGCTTCTCCTTCGCACGGAGCTGTCGCAGCCCTCTTGGTGCGCGGACGCGCGGTGCGCACACAACTTGTGGCCCGATAACAGACCCGATAACAGAGTTGACAACTCTCTGCTGGTCAAAAACCTTCAAAGACGCCATCATGCAACAAAAATTGCAAGGATGTGCATCGTGGACGAGAAGGTCGAGGCTCCCAAGGACTATGAGGATCTCATCCGCGTGATACACGACCGGTATGATGGGATGAGCAAGTCGTACCAGAAGATTGCGTTGTACCTCACCCAAAATCCGAATGACGTCGCGGTGCGATCGGTGAACTCGATCGGGGAAGGCAGCGGCGTTCACGCGTCCAGCTTCGTCCGATTTGCCCAAGCATTGGGGTATGAAGGGTTCAAGGACCTGCAGAGCCTCTTCCAGAAACGATTGTCCACCGCGGCTCCCGGCTTCGAAGCCCGCGTCAAGGCGTTGGAGAAGGAACTGGGGGAGCGGACAGATCGCAGCGAGATGGGATTGATGCACGACCTGGTCGTCCGTGACATCGCGTCCCTGAAAGAGATGCTCACCGATCTTCAACCCGAGGATCTGGCAGAAGCCGTTAGCCTGCTCGAGAAGGCCGACGTCATCTATCTGATGGGACAACTTCGCTCGGCACCGGTCGTCGAACTCCTTCGCTATATACTGACCATGCTAGGTAAGCGCTGCGTGCTCCTGGATCCGGGCGGCGGACTGGCCACGCATATGGCCCGCGCGATGCGGAAGACGGACCTGCTGTTTGCGGTGTCGTTCCGCTTCTATGCGAACGAGGTCGTCAATGTTGTGGAAGAAGCCGTGGGGAGAGGTGTACCCATCGTGGCGATCTCGGACAGCACGCTGTCTCCATTGGCCAAGAGCGCGCGCGTTCTGTTCGCCGTACCGGAGCACGAATACACTTTCTCGCGCTCGCTGGCGGCTCCTATGTGTCTTGCGCAGGCTTTGACCGTGGCCTTGGCGGCCAGGCTTCAGAACAACGCAGTCGATCCCCGCATTCCAACGGTTACCGAGCGGTAGGGACTGCGAACCGCGAAACCTGGCCTCATTGCAGCATTTTCGGACCGCCGGCCGTCGATTCTCAATCAGTGTCGGAAGGCGAGAGCGCCATCGCCTTTTCAGGCACGGCCATGGGGCCGGATGCGGCACCGAGGACTGTCTGGTCGTAATCCACCACCGCACCTGTCATGAGCCCGGCATCGTCCGAAACGAGGAAGTTGACGGTGCGGGCGGCCTCGGCCGGATCGACCAGCCGGCCGAAAGGCAGGTTCGCAACGGCTTTCGCTTCCCAATTGGGATCGCCCGTCTCACTCGCCTGCAATTCTCGCTCGTTATCAGACGCCATCCAGCCGACATCCAGCTGGTTGACGCGGATGCGGTTCTTCATGACGGAAAACGCCGTGTTGCGGGTCAGCGTCGCCAGCGCCGCCTTAGTGGCACAGTAAACGTTGATGAAAGGCTGGCCGGCATGTTCCGAGATCGAGCCGATGTTGCAGATGGCGCCTTCAATGCCGTCGCGGATCATGCGGCGGATGGCCTCCTGCATCAGGAAGTAGGGTCCGCGCACGTTGACGGCGAACAGGGCGTCGAAAAGTTCGGGCGAGGTATCGAGGATGGTGCCACGGTCCGTGCGGGCACCGGCGTTCACCAGCACATGTATCTTGCCATAAACGCGCTCGGCCTCCGCCATCACGCTTCGGCAATCCTCGACTTTGCCGAGATCGGCCTTGACAAAGTGGACAGGCACGCCGGTGTCGTGCGTGATCGCCTCGGCCGCGGCACGGCCCTTCGCCTCGTTGCGGCCGAGAGTGACAAGACCGGCAGCGCCGGCTTCCGCCAGCCGGCGCGCAATGGCCGCTCCCAACCCCTGCGTTGAACCCGTGACAACGCAGACCTTTCCATCCATGCGATTCATACTTCAGCTCTCCACAGTGTAGCCAGCCGCGGCCATGACGCGCCGCAATTCCTTATGCCCGATCTTCGCCATTTCGAGTGGCGGACTTTTGACGGGATCCTGCTCGGCTTCAACGACGAACCAGCCTTCGTAACCGTAGGAGGCCAGCCGCTTCACGATCGCCTCGAAGTCGAGCGAGCCGTCACCGGGTACGGTGAAGGCCCCCTTTACCACTGCGTCGAGAAAACTTTCCCGGCTGCGGTCGAGCCCGTCCACGACCGCTTGGCGGATGTCCTTGGTGTGTACATGCGAAATGCGGGCGTGGTGCTTGTCCACCACCCGCAGCACGTCGCCGCCGGCAAAGGCCATATGGCCGGCATCGTAGAGCAGGGGCAGACCCTCGCCGGAATGCTTCATCAGCAGATCGACGTCCTGTTCGCTTTCGATCGGCGCGGCCATGTGGTGGTGGTAGCAAATCGGCATGCCCTGACCCGCGCACCATTCGCCGAAAGTGGTGAGCTTACGGCCGTAGGCCTTGATCTGATCGTCGTCGAGACGCGGGCGCATAGCCAGCGGCGTTCCGCGGTCGCCCTGAATGGTGCGACCCGTCTCGCCATAGACGATGCAGGGCGCGTTGGTCGCCTTGAACAACTCCATCTGCGCGGCGATGCGGTCCTTCTCTTCATCGATATTGCCGACCAGCAAGCGGCCGGAGAACCAGCCGCCACAGACGCTCATGGCATGCTGCCTCAGGATGGGCTCAAGCACCGACGCGTCCATCGGGAAGCGGCGGCCAGTCTCCATGCCGGTGAAGCCGGCCTCACGGGCCTGCCGCAGGCACTCCTCCAGCGAGACGTCGTCGCTCAGTTCGGGAAGGTCGTCGTTCCACCAGGCGATCGGCGCGATGCCAAGCTTGGCTCTCATCGTCATCTCCAATCATGATTTTCGAATGCTGCTGGCTGCCTGCGCAGCGACAAAAAACTGCCGGAACAATGCTCAGGGAGTTTTGCATCGTTCCGGCAGGGGACGCCCCCGCGCGCCCGAACGGTTCAGACACCCACGCGCTGCTTCTTGCGACCTTCGGTTTGCGCGGCATGCGCGTCGCGGACCTGCTGGCGCCCGCTGATCTCGGGCACGCCGACGTCCCACCATGCATCCCCGGGCGTCCAGCTGAAGGCGTCGGAGACGATGGTAATGACGGTGGTTCGGTCGGTGGTCTTCGCCCATTCGATCGCTTGGCCGAGATCGGCAAGGCTTTCGACACGCCGCGCCAGCGCGCCCATGGCTTCCGCGTGCTTGGCGAAGTCGACCGAGAACGGCTCCTTGACCCGGCAGTCCTTGATAAGGTTATTGAAGGAGGCGCCGCCCTTGGCGTTCTGCAGCCGATTGATCACCGCATAGCCGCCATTGTCGCATACCACGAGAATCATCTTGTGGCCGGCGAGCACCGACGAATAGATGTCGGAGTTCATCATCATGTAGGTGCCGTCGCCGATCATGACGATCGGCGTGCGGGTAGGGTCGGCCATGGCCGCGCCCCAGCCGGCAGAGATTTCATAACCCATGCAGGAGAAGCCGAACTCGCAGTCGAAAGTGTTGGGTTCCTTCACCCGCCAGTTCTTCATCACCTCGCCGGGCAGTCCGCCGGCCGCGGTGATCAGCAGGTCACGCTCGCCCGCCTTGGCGTTCACCACGCCTACGACCTGCGCATAGGTCGGGACCGGCTCGTTGGTCGGCTTCTGGAAGCCGTCAAGCATCGTGTTCCACTTGGCGAACTCGATGCGACCCTTGTCTGTCCAGGCCCTCTCCGCTTTCCAGTCGCCGAAGGCACCTTCGAGTTCGCTCACCGTCTCCAGCGCGTCGCCGACGACGGCGAGCGCCCGGTGCTTGGTGGCATCCCAGCGTGCGGCATTGATCGAGACGAACTTTGCGTCGGCCGAGAAGGCGCTCCAGGATCCGGTGGTGAAGTCCATGAGCCGTGTGCCGATGGCGATGATCACGTCGGCTTCCGCCGCCAGCGCGTTGGCGGAGGTTGAGCCGACGATGCCGATCGGTCCGACATGCGCGGGGTGGTCGTGCGTAACCGTGCCTTTGCCGGCAATCGTCTCCGCGAGCGGGATCCCATGCCTTTTGGCGAAATCGCCAAGAACCTTCTCGGCACCCGAATAACGCACGCCACCACCCGAGATGATCAGCGGCCGCTTTGCGCCTTTGAGGAGGCGCGTCGCTTCGGCGAGCCGGCTGCGATCGGGCCGGGGGCGCGGCACCTCATTCACCGTCTGTTCGAAGAAGGCTTCGGGATAATCCCAGGCGATCTCCTGCACATCCTGCGGCAAAGCGATGAAGGCAGGCCCGCAATCGGCCGGATCAAGCAGCACCGCAACCGCCTGCGGCAACGACGAGATGATCTGCTCGGGATGGACGATGCGGTCCCAGTAGCGCGTGACCGCCTTAAAGGCGTCATTGACGTTGATGGTCGGGTCGCCGAAGTGCTCGACCTGCTGCATGACCGGATCGGGCCGGCGACTGACGAAGGTGTCGCCTGAGAGCATCAGCACCGGCAGCCGGTTCGAATGGGCGACACCCGCCGCCGTCACCATGTTCAGCGCACCCGGACCGATCGAGGTCGCCGCAACCATGATCTGGCGCCGGCGCTTCGCCTTTGCAAAGCCGATCGCTGCAAGCGCCATCGACTGCTCATTCTGGCCGCGCCAGGTCGGCAGCACGTGCTTCACCGCCTCGAGTGCTTCAGAAAGGCACGTCACGTTGCCGTGCCCGAAGATGGCGAAGACTCCCGGAAAAAGCGGAACTTTCTCGCCGTCGACGACCGTGAACTGGTTGCACAGATAGCGCACGAGCGCCTGTGCCATGGTCAGACGGACGGTGGCCCTGGTCATCTTTGTCTCCTCCCTAACGACGGTCTTTTCAAATCTATACGGAATGCCCATTGACAAATCAATATGTTTGCAACGATCATTGCAAAAATTCAAACCGGGAGGACTTCTTGCTCAGGATAGCTGTGCTCGGCTGCGGTCGGATTGGCAGGATGCATGCGGCAAACATCGCCGCACATCCTCGTGCGGAACTAGCCACCGTCTATGACATCGACGAATCGTCCGCGGAGACTGTCGCGGCGCGGCACGGCGTTCGCGCTTCGGGATCCGCGGACGAGGTATTTGCCTCGGCAGATGTAGATGCGGTCCTTGTCGCGACGGTGACTGACACGCATGCCGACTACATCGAAAAGGCGGTGGCCGCTGGCAAACCCGTGCTCTGCGAGAAGCCGATCGATCTTAGCCTGGAAAGGGTGAACCGTTGCGCCGAAGCAATTTTGTCCAAGGGCGTGCCGGTCCAGATCGGCTTCAACCGACGTTTCGACCCCGGTCATCGTGCGGCGTGGAACGCCGTACGATCCGGCGAGATCGGCGACCTGCACCAGGTTATTATCACCTCGCGTGATCCGGGCATGCCGCCCCGTTCCTACTACGAGGTCGCGGGCGGGCTTTTTCGCGACATGACGATCCACGATTTCGACCTGGCCCGCTTCATGCTGGGAGAGGAGCCGGAGGAGGTGTTCGCCATCGGTGGCCGGCTGATCGACCCGGCCATGATGGCGGAGCTGAACGACTACGACAGCGTCATGGTCGTGATGCGGACCAAAAGCGGCAAGCAGTGCCACATCAACAACTCCCGAACCTCCACTTATGGCTACGACCAGCGCGTCGAGTTGCTGGGCAGCACCGGCATGGTGATCAGCGGCAACAGGAAGCCTCACGAACTGCGCCGCTACTCGGTCGCGCAAACCGAAGCCGCCGCGCCTTATCTCGACTTCTTCATCGAGCGATACCGCGAAGCGTTCGATGCCGAGATCGACGCCTTCGTCACCTGCGTCGAGAAGGGCGAGCCGCCGCTGGTCGGTTTTGAGGACGGGCGCCGCGCCCTGATCCTGGCTGAGGCGGCGATGAAATCGGCGGTCGAAGGCCGCTTCGTGAAGGTCAGCGAGATCGGATAAGCCATGTACGCGAACTACGGACTGTTCATCGACGGGAAGTGGCGCAAGGCATCCGACGGCGGGACGGCGCCGGTGACGAGCCCGGTGACGGAAAAGCCGCTGGGCGAGGCTCCGGTCGCCACCCGCGCGGACACGGAAGAGGCGCTGGTTAGCGCCGCCCGTGGGTTTTCCGCATGGAAATCCAAGGGTGGTTTTGAGCGCGCGTCCGCCCTGCATGCTATCGCGGACGAGATGATCCGCCGCAAGGACGAAGCCGCGCGGATGATCTCCAGCGAGACCGGCAAACCTATTGCCCAGTCCGAGCGCGAATGGGGGCTGGCGGTCGATCAGTTCCGCTGGTACGCCGAGGAGGCCCGCCGGATCTATGGGCGCGTCATCGAATCGCGCGTGCCCGGCGGTCGTTTCGAAGTTCTGCACGAGCCTGTCGGGATCGCAGCCGCCTTCACCGCCTGGAACTTTCCGGCGGCACTGGTCGCCCGCAAGGTGGCGCCGGCGCTTGGCGCTGGCTGCTCGACCATCGTCCGGCCGTCAAGTCAGACGCCCGGGACGGCGATGCTGATGGTCGACTGCATCCGCGCCTGCAATCTTCCTGCCGGCACCGTCAGCCTGGTCGTTGGGCCCACGAGCACGACCTATGCGCCGATCATGGCTTCGCCGGCGGTGCGCAAGGTGTCCCTCACCGGCTCGACCCGCGTCGGCCAGCAGATGATCCGCGATGCTGCCGACACGGTGAAGAAGGTGTCTATGGAGCTTGGCGGCAACGCGCCCCTGATCGTCTTCGACGACGCCGATCTGGATGCCGCGCTCAACGTCTCCATGCCGACCAAATACGCCAATTCCGGCCAGGTCTGCGTCACACCGGATCGTTTCTTCGTCCACGAAAGCCTGCACGACGCCTTCGTCGAGGGCTTTGTGCAACGCGCCAAAGCGTTGAAACTGGGCGACGGGCTCGACCCATCCGTGCAGATGGGCCCGCTCATCAATGCCGGCCGGCTTTCCGAGATCGAAGACATCGTGTCCGACGCTATGAAAGCCGGTGCGAAGCTCGTCGCGGGTGGCCATCGGGTTGCGGCGTTCAATGCCGGCCATTTTCATGAGCCCACGGTCCTGACCGATGTTGCCGACGACATGAGGGTCTTTGCCGAGGAGAATTTCGGGCCGATCGCGGCGATCACCCGGTTTTCCTCGGATGAGGAGGCGCTCGAGCGGGCGAATGCTTCGCCAATGGGATTGTCGGCCTATGCCTTCACGTCGAGCCCGAAGCGTGCGCGCCGCACGGTAGCCGAGCTGAAGGCAGGCATGGTGGGCATCAACAGCTTCGCTCTCGCCGCATCGGAAGCGCCGTTCGGCGGCACGAAATATTCCGGAATGGGTCGCGAAGGCGGCAGCGAAGGTATCGGTGACTACCTCGACACCAAGCTTGCGCAGATCGTGTTCTGAGGAGGCCGCCTTGATCAAGAACGAGCTCAAGCAGATCTGGGCCGAAGGGCGGCCCACGATCAATGGCTGGCTTTCGATCGGCAGTCCATTCACCGCCGAGATCATGGCCGCGCAGGGCTATGACAGCGTGAGCATCGATGTCCAGCACGGCGCGCTCGACTATTCGATGCTGCTTCCGATGTTCCAGGCGATGCGTGCATCCAGGGTGGTGCCCATGGCGCGCGTGCCGTGGCTGGAGCCGGGCATCATCATGAAGGTGCTGGATGCCGGCGCCTATGGCGTGATCTGTCCCATGATCAACACGCCGGAACAGGCGGCTCAGCTCGTCAGCTACCTGCGCTATCCGCCGGCCGGCCAGCGCAGTTTTGGGCCGACGCGTGCCAACTTCTCGGCGGGTGCCAACTACGCGGCCGAAGCCAATGACGAGATCCTGGCTTTCGCCATGGTCGAGACCGCCGAGGCGATGCGCAATCTCGATGCGATCGCCGCAACGCCAGGGCTCGACGGCATCTATGTCGGTCCCGCAGACCTGACCTTCAGCCTGCACCAGGGGCGTCTCGCGCCGTCCTTCGATCGCGAGGAGCCTGACATGATCGCCGCTCTGCGGACGATCATTGCGGCCTGCAAGAGGAACGGCAAACGCGCCGCGCTCCATTGCGGCACGGCCGACTACGCCGCACGTGCCATCGAATGGGGTTTCGACATGACCACCGTGTCAGGCGACTCCCGCCTGCTCGCAGCAGCGGCCCAGGCGTGTGTTGCCCGCTTTCGCGAATTGACCGGCGCGAAGCCCGCCTCTCTTGAAGCCGGCAAGGGAGGCTATTGATGCCGCACGTTCTGGTCGCCGGAAAACTTCATCCGAGCGGCATCGAACTTCTCGATGCGTCGCCCGGCGTCACCTACGACTATGTCGAAGATGTCTCCGAACCAAGCTACGCACCTCTGATCGGCAAGGCCGATGGCCTCGTCATTCGCACCCAGCCCTTGTCGGCTCCGACCGTCGCACGCGCCGAGAGGTTGAAGATCGTCTCGCGCCATGGCGTCGGCTACGACGCTGTGGATCTATCCTCCCTCAATCGGCGCGGGATCGCTCTCGCGATCGTCGGCGATGTGAACTCGGTGTCGGTGGCCGAGCACGCCATGATGCTGTTGCTGGCGGCAACCAAGCGGCTGATCCGAGCGGATCGTTCGGTGCGCGGTAACGAATGGGGTTGGCGCAACCGGCTGGAGCCAAGCGAACTCTCGGGCAAGCGGCTTCTGATCCTCGGGTTCGGCCGGATCGGCCGCCACCTGGCGCGCATGGCGGCGGCATTCGGCATGGACGTGCGTGCCTATGATCCATTCCTTGAGAGGCAAGGCTGGCCGGAGGGGCCGGTCGCGCCGGTGAGCGATTTGCAAACGGGACTCGCCTGGGCCGATGCGATCTCCGTCAACGTACCCAAGGCCGAGCGCCCGGTGATCGGCCCCGTGGAACTCTCGGCGATGAAACCGACTGCTGTTCTCATCAACACAGCGCGGGGCGGCATCGTCGACGAGGCGGCGCTGATCGCGGCGCTGCGAGCGGGGCGCATCGCAGCGGCCGGTATCGACGTCTTCGACGATGAACCACCCGCCGCGGACCATCCGCTCTTCGGCTTCGACCAGGTGATTCTGACGCCGCACATTGCCGGGCTCACCGCCGAATGCGGCGAGCGCATGGCAATCTCGTCCGTGCAGAACGTGCTCGATTTTTTCGCCGGGCGGATCGACTCAGCGCTGGTGGTAAACGGAGCCGAGTTGAATGGCCGGTGAAAAACCTCAACTCAGAATCGGCCTGATCGGCACCGGCTTCATGGGCAAGACCCATGTGTTCGGCTTTGCTGCCGCACAACGTGTCTTCGATCTTCCCTACGAACTGGTGCTCCACACGGTTGCGGACAGAACCGAGGACCTCGCCGCGCAGGCGGCGCAGGCCTTGGGGTTCGCGCGGGCGAGCGGGGACTGGAGGCGTCTGGTCGAGGACCCGGAGATCGATATGATCGATATCACGGCGCCGAACGGCTTCCACAAGGAGATGGCGCTCGCCGCCATTGCCGCCGGCAAGCACGTCTATTGCGAGAAGCCGCTGGCGCCCCTTGCGGCGGATGCCCGACGGATGGCCGAGGCGGCGGAAGCGGCCGGCGTCAGGACGCAGGTCGGGTTCAATTATCTCTGCAACCCGCTGCTCGCGCTGGCGCGGCAGATGATCCGCGCGGGCGAGTTGGGCGAGATCCGCAGCTATCGCGGCATTCACGCCGAGGACTACATGGCGGATGCGGAAAGCCCATTTACCTTCCGGCACGATCCTGTCGGCGGTGGCGCATTGGCGGATCTGGGCAGCCATGCTCTGGCCACGGCGGAGTTTCTGCTTGGCTCGGTGGAACGGGTCCTCGGCGATTCCGTCACCGTCATAGCGAGCCGTCCGGATGGCCGAGGCGGGCGCCGGACCATCGAGGTCGACGACATCGGTCGCGCATTTCTGCGGTTTGCCAATGGTGCATCCGGCAGCATCGAAGCGAGCTGGGTCGCCACCGGCCGCAAGATGCAGCACGATTTCGAGGTTTATGGCACCAAGGGGGCGCTCGTCTTCAGCCAGGAGCGCTTCAACGAGCTGCATTTCTACAGCACGGCCGATCCCGGCGGCCGGCGTGGCTTTCGGCGCATCGAGGCCGGTCCGGATCACGATCCCTATGGACTCTTCTGCGTCGCACCAGGCCATCAGCTCGGCTTCAACGATCTGAAGGCTATCGAGATTGCGCGGTTCGTCGATGCGATCGCCGGGAAGCGAGACGAGTCTTTCGGCTTCCGGGCCGGCCAACGCATCCAGGAACTCGTGGAGGCAATTCAGGGCTCGGCCCGGGAGAGCAAGTGGCTGCGAACAGACTGATGCGAGGGAGAGTTGGTCGCCGCCCCGCATGCGTCTGAAATAAACGTTGCATGTTTGTACATTTTGCAATATAGATTGCAGCTGGAGAGAGGTACGTCGGCTGAGTGCTCAAGTCGACGTCGCACAGGGAGGAGAATGTGTCTGTGCTGGACGTACGAAGCGTCTCGAAAAGCTTTGGTGCTATCCGCGCCTTGTCAGATGTTAGCTTCGCGGTTGCTGCCGGCGAGGTGGTTGGCCTGATGGGCGACAACGGTGCCGGGAAATCGACCATGGTGAAGCTGATTGCGGGGAACTTCCCACCCTCCGACGGCGAAATCGCGGTGGACGGCAAGGTCTGCCATTTCCACAAGCCGATCGAGGCACGGGGCGAAGGGATCGAGGTCGTCTATCAAGATCTGGCCTTGGCCGACAATCTGACGGCCGCCCAAAATGTCTTTCTCGGCCGCGAGATGAAGAAGGGGTTTTGGCCGCTCCGCGTGCTCGACAAGCAGGCGATGATCAACCGCTCGGCAAAACTGTTCGCGGAGCTGAAGTCGGAGACGCGGCCGCGCGATCTGGTCAAAAAAATGTCAGGCGGCCAGCGGCAGGCGGTCGCCATTGCCCGCACCCGGCTATCCAACTCCAAGCTCGTGCTGATGGATGAGCCGACCGCGGCGATTTCGGTCCGCCAGGTAGCCGAGGTGCTGGAGCTGATCCGGCGGCTCAAATCGCAAAATGTGTCGGTAATGCTGATCAGCCACCGCATGCCCGATGTGTTCGCGGTCTGCGACCGCATCATCGTGCTGAGACGCGGCTCGAAAGTGGCCGACAAGGCGACGGAGAAGACATCGCCGGAGGAGATCACCGGCCTAATTACGGGAGCGATCCGTGATGCATAGCCAGAGCGACATGCTGAAGGAAGGCCATGCGTCCATCGGTGATGTGGTCGGCATAATAGAGCAGAGCGTTTTCCAGAAGATGATCGCCAGCCAGGCCTTCTGGGTCGCGATCGCGCTTTTCGTGTTGGTGGTCTTCATGACGTGGCTGGAGCCCAGCTTCGGCACGGTCGACAACGTTACCAACACCACCCGCAATTTTGCACCTATCGCCATCATGGGGCTGGGCATGACGGTGGTGCTGATCACCGGCGGCATCGATCTGTCGGTCGGCTCGGTGATGGGGCTGGTCGCGATCGTCGCCGGCCTGCTGCTCACTTGGCACCAGCCTTGGTATGTGGCGTTTGGCGCGGGTCTGCTCGCAGGCATCGCCTGCGGAGCCTTTAACGGTTTCTTCGTGGCCTATATCGGCATGCCGTCCTTCGTGGTGACGCTAGGCATGCTGTCGATCGCGCGCTCGCTGGCGGTCGTGCTGTCCGGCAACCAGATGCTTTACCAGTTCGGACCCGATGCGCCGATCGTCAAGGCCATCGGCCAGGCCAAATGGCCGAGGCACACGCCTGACGGCTGGGTGCCTCATTGGATCCCGGAACTGTCCTCGCAGTTCTGGGTGATGGTGATCCTCGCGCTCATCGTCGGCTCCGTCTTCATTTTCACCGCCTGGGCGCGCCACCTCTTCGCGATCGGCGGCAACGAGAACGCCTCGCGGATGACCGGCGTCCCCGTCGACTGGATCAAATTCCAGGCCTATGTCTTCTGCGCATTTACCGCATCGATCGCGTCCCTGCTGCTGCTCGGCTACAGCGGCTCGGCCATCAACGCGATGGGAACCGGCTACGAGTTGAGGGTGATCGCCGGCACCGTCATCGGGGGGGCCAGCCTGATGGGCGGCTACGGAACCGCGTTTGGCGCTGTGATCGGTTCGGCCTTCCTCGAGGTCATCCGCAACGCGCTGCTGATGGCCGGGATCGATTCGAACTGGCAGGGCGCCTTTGTCGGGGCCTTCATCATTCTTGCCGTGCTTCTCGGCATGCAGACCTCGGGCAAGTCGCTGCGGGCGACGCTGGAGGGTATGTTTACCTGGAAGCGCAAATAGAATCCGGCGGCCGCAAGCCGTCGGGGATAGTGGACGTCAAAACAAAGTGGAGGAACAGGTGAAAAAATACATTCTGACGGCGGCCGTGGCGTTTTCCGCGCTGATGGCAGGGCAGGCCTATGCCCAGCAGAAATACGTCTTCGCCCTTGTGCCGAAGAACATGAACAATCCTTTCTTCGACCAGGCTCGTGACGGCTGCAAGAAGGCCGAAGCCGAATCCAGCGGCGCGATCGAATGCATGTATATCGGCCCCGGCGAGCATGGCGGCGGCGAGGAGCAGGTGCAGATCGTGCAGGACCTGGTGGCCAAGAAGGTCGACGGCATCGCCGTCGCCCCGTCGAACGCCGCGGCAATGGCCGTCGCGCTTCAGGCCGCCAAGGAAGCGGGCATTCCCGTGCTTACCTGGGACTCGGATGTGCTACCGGAGAACAAGGACCTGCGTGTCGCCTATATCGGCACGCACAATTACGAAATTGGCGTCAACCTCGCCAAGATCGTGCAGACCATCAAGCCGAAAGGCGGCACCATCTGTATCCAGTCGGGCGGAGCTGCCGCGGCCAACCACAATGAGCGCATGAAGGGTATACGCGATACGCTGGCCGGCAAGGAGTCGGCCGCCTCGCCAGGTGATGCCCTGACCGGCCAGAACGGCTGGACGGAAGCACCGGGCTGCCCTCTCTATACCAACGACGACTTCCCTCTGTCGGTTCAGCAGTTCCAGGACTTCATGGCGAAGACGCCAAACCTCGACGCCTTCGTGCCGACAGGCGGCTTTCCGCAATTCATACCGGATGCGAATCGCGCTGCGGTCGAGCCGTACAAGGATAAGATCGCCAAGAAGGAGCTGGCTCTGGTCGTCGCCGACACGCTGCCGGTGCAGATGGACCAGATGAAGGAAGGCCTGTCGCTCGGCCAGGTCGGACAGCGGCCGTTCGAAATGGGCTACAAGACCATGCTGGCGCTGAAGGACATCAAGGACGGCAAGCCCGCGCCGGCCGACCCGACCTACACCGGTCTCGACGTCTGCACCCCCGAAACCGCCGACACCTGCATCGGAAAGTAGGCGGGGGGCGCAACTCTGCAGCGGGCGAGGGATGACTCTTGCCCGCCTTTGCCCCTGAGAGGCGACAACAGACCCATCGAGCGACTGGCTCAAATCGACCGCTGCCGTCAGGCCTCAGAGACGCTCCGCTGGCCACGGCGTGACCATTTTTAGACGAGTGCCGGGAGTGATCCCATTCGGGAGGAGCAATTGAGAAAGATACGATATGCCGTGGTGGGCGCGGGCTGGATCACACAGGAAGCCTTTATGCCCGGTGTGTCCCAGACCGGAAACTCGACAATCACGGCGATCGTCAGCGGCTCGGCCAAAAACGCCGCCAAGCTCGCCGAATTCTACGGCGTGGAACACGTCTTCAGCTATGAGCAGTACGACCAGATGCTCGCATCGGACGTCGCCGATGCAGTTTACGTGGCATTGCCGAACTCCATGCATGCCGACTATGCGATCCGAGCCCTGAGAGCCGGCAAGCACGCGCTCGTTGAGAAGCCGCTGGCCACGACCGAGGCGGAATGCGAGGCGATGATCGCCGCCGCCAATGAGAGCGGAGCGTACCTGATGACGGCGTATCGGCTGCACAACGAGCCCGGCACTGTCGAGGTGCTGGAGCGCATCCGCAGCGGTGAGATCGGCGATCCCCGCATCTTTGCCGCGGTCTTCTCCTTCGTAGCGTCGTCCGACAATCACCGCCTCAAGGCCGCCTATTGGGGCGGTCCCTTGCAGGACATCGGCGTCTACTGCCTGAATGCCGCGCGCCATATCTTTGCCACTGAGCCGATCGAGGCAGTCGCGGTAAGGAGTTTCGGCAGCGCCTCAGTCGGGGAGGTAGAGGAAAGCATTGCCGTGACGTTGCGCTTCCCCGAGGGCCGGCTTGCACAGTTCATTGCCAGCTTCGGCGCGGACAATTCGGATTTTTACCACGTGGCCGGAACGAAGGGGAGCGTAACGGCCGACCCTGGCTTCCGTTTCGAGACTGCCGTGCAAATGAAGCTTCGGCATGGCGACATCAGAACCGAAAAGACGTTCCCGCAGACAGACCATTTCGCCGGACAGACCGCGTATTTCTCCGACTGCATCCTGAATGCACAACCGCCTGAAGCCGACGGTGGAGAAGGATTTGCCGACGTGCGCGCCCTGCTTGCCATTGAGCGCGCCGCCAGCACCGGTCAGCCTCAGAAGATAGACACGCCGGCACGGCAGGTTCATCCTACTGCGGATATGATCCGCATCTTGCCTACAACGGACCAGCGGCTGCTTCTCTGACGCGCTTTCGCCCGCGGAGCCGGCCAGGATTCATTGCGAGAAGCGTCTCACGAAACGGCATCGCGTACCGCGTTGTACCGTGCAACCGTTCATGCGGAGGCAGTCACGATCTTGTTTCCGAACGTGCTCGACGGGCTGCGCTGGGTGAAATTCATCCAGGCGGCCGCCGACTCGCACGAGGCCGGAAAAGCCCGGACAACCGGCTGGCTTGACTGAACGCATTGGAATAATACGGAGGTCAACTTGAGTATACGCGTTGGAATTATCGGCGTAGGGGTAATGGGTGCGGATCACGCGCGGATGCTCGCATCACCTCAAGCCCGGCTTGCCGCCCGACGGGAGCATTCCGCGCCCTTCATCGCTGCCCTGAAACCATGGTTCGAAAAGCAGCTATCGATGATCTCCTCCGGCTCTGGCCTGGCCGAAGACATCCGGCATGGGCTCGGCCACTGGCAAGGCCTGACCCGCTTCCTGGACGATGGCCGCCTGGAACTCGACACCAACCCGGTTGAAAACGCGATCAGGCCAGTATGCCTGACCAGAAAAAAATGCCCTGTTTGCAGGTCACGAAGTCGGGGCCGAAAATTGGGCGCTGCTCGCCTCCATCGCCACCTGCAGGCTCAACGACGTCAACCCGGTCGCCTACCTCGCCGAAACCCTCGACGCCATCATCAACGGCCATCCGCAGACCCAGATCGAGGAACTCATGCCCTGGCGATTCCGAAAAACGTCAAGCCCAAATCCACAGGCGATCCGCGAGGCGCTCACCCTAAGTTTTATCATTGACGGTCTGACTTGACGTCTGGCCCGAGGGCGGCGTTCGCTACTATTCCGAAACTTAAGGTTTCGCCCTACCGCGTAATTGGGGTCGGCTGTCTTAAGAGGGCCGCTGCCCACGGTGCCTACTTCTTAACGCATTGGCGGACTGGTGCGGCCGAGCAAACTTCGCCCACGCCGCAGTCCAGGTCGCGTGAACAAGGTTTCGGCATTTGCGGTGGCTCCAGCGTGACGAAGGGCGTCCTCGGCTCTTCCCCCGGTCTCGCCGTTCTCGGGAGGAAGGCGCCGGGATCACCGAGCGACTTCACATATCGATAGAATGACCGAATGTCGCTCTCCGGCATGACGCGAACGTTGTACCAAGGCATCGGCGGCAATGTGCGAAGTGTCTTGATGTAGGTTACATACCCGTCTTCGCTAAGGTCTTGCGCGCTCCATCTCAGATTGCTTGCATACGTTGTGCCCCACGGCCCCCGCCAACCTATTACTTTCCCTCTCAATGCCTTGGTGGGGTCGAGTGCGCCTTCGGCTTCCCTGTAGCCGTCAGTATGGCAGTCGTGACAGCTGCCGATGATGGAAACCAGCCGTCCTCTCTCGACAGACACCTCCTCTGCCGCAAACGCTGCCCCGATGCTGTCAATATTGCTGAGCCAACCAGGAGCTTAATGAAGTGCATGGTAGCCTCCAGCGCCCTCACACCGCTCGCTCAAAGCCAATAACAACGTCGAGACTTTACCACAATTTTGAAAGTTGGGGTGGGGAAAGCAACGGATCGTTGGAGGCAATAGTCCCTAAGAGGCTCCTGGGACACTGTCGACAATCGCAGCACAGCACTACGTTCGACAACTGGGCGCTGCTCGCCTCCATCGTGGCCACCTGCAGGCTCAACGACGTCAACCCGGTCGCCTACCTCGCCGAAACCCTCGACGCCATCATCAACGGCCATCCGCAAACCCAGATCGAGGAACTCATGCCCTGGCGATTCCGGAAAACGTCAAGCCCAAATCCATAGGCGATCCGCGAGGCGCTTACGCTTCCACCGCAACGGTCTCGCTGCTTTCGCCCCTGCGCACCGAGATCAATTCGGGTCTGTCGCGAGGAACGGCCTATCCCGCGGACTGGCGTCCTCGCTTCACCGATGCCTATCGCCTGCAGGCCCAGGCCTGGATCCATTCAATACTCAGCGGAATTCCGGCCGGAGCAAGCTGCTGGACGGATACCGGGCTGCAATCGCTGCCGAGGCGGGTCTGCAATCACTATCAGAAGGGCGAAAGGCAGTTATTGGCGCAATGAGTAAGCCAGAACTGTACAAATAGCTGACGGCATTTGAATTCATAATGACCTCGGCAGCCGACTAATAATCTTCTTTTTCAGGCCCCTCCCGTCAGCGTGTTCCACGCAGCCGGTGCGCTGCTTCGGCTCGTCGCAGGGACACGTGCGTGTTCTGTAGGATCATTTCGCGAAAAGCCTCGTTTGATACTGCAAAGTTGTACCATCGTGTCCAACATCAGATGGGACGCAGTCCCAACAAACATGCAGTTCAGACAGTCGATTACGCGTCTTTGTTGAAGTGGTGCTGTACCAAATGCAGTACCGGCCTTGAAACGGTTGATCCAGTTCGTCGCTCATCAGGCCATAAGCCGCGGGCGGCTGTGTACGGCAGGGCTGAACGAAACCTCATTCACGCTCCCTCGCTACTCCGTGAGACCCGTCATTTCCTTTCTCGCAGCCTCAGTCCGGAACTCAAGGTATTTGGCCAAATCGGCGAGATGGACGCCCTTGGCACACTTCTGACTGTCCTCGATCCGCACGAGCGGAAGGGCAATTTCCCCCATGGAAATCTTTCGGACCAACTTCGGCGGCGTCAGGTGGGAGAAATAGTCTCGGCAGACCTCATCGATCGGGATGATGGCCTTGCCACCATACTGAGCCATCAAAAGCAGTGCTGTGTTCATTCCAGGTTGCTATCCCTGTTAGGAGCTTGGCAGACTAGCAAGCCGCCCAACGGGTTCAACGGCCGGGCAGGGGGGCGCGTGCAAAAGGGTGGGCGCGACCTAAGCAACGGCCGGGGCGTTCAAGTCGCTAGAGGGATACCGCCAATACAGTGCTGTGACCGAGTTCGTTTGCTGACGGGCTTCTTAATCGGCGCAAATCGGTCCGACTCCAACCTCCGCAACCAGTTCCAGCATAAATCACTAATAGTCGCGATCTGATCAAAGCCCCGCCGGAAAAAACGGCAAGGCTTTTCCCACGGCAGGTTTGGCGAAGCGCGGAAGGGCACTCTGCCGCCCAGAGTAAGCGGCCTGCACGGTGAAGACGAGAGGGACGCTTTTCCAAGCGCGGAGTTCGAATCCCTCCGAGCCCACCAAGTCGCCTCCCTGCAATGCTGGCCTGGACCTGTCAAATCGTCACGTTAATGATGTCGGTATCGGTGGTTGCGTGTCCCCGCAACCACTTCTGTCATAGTACGATAACCGTCTCGGTCTAACCGAGGCGGTTTTTTCGTGTGGCGAGTTTGAAAATGTCTGGATTGCGTGAGGCCGTGAGGCCGGGCATTAAGGCGCATATTTTGCGGGAAGGCCTTCATGAACCTCAATCATCGGCAGAATGCGCCGTGCAGCGTAACCATCCGGTGTGGACCGCGGCAGACGCCGTTTCGCGTGTTAGACTGCTTGGCATGGAGATCGACACCGACAAGATTGACGCGTGCAGCGGTGGTGCTTCGACGTAGAAATCGGAAAACACGCTCGCGGCAACTCTGCACTACGCAGATGCGCGCCCATCTCCGGCCACGCAACATCGATCCGCAATTCGGAGCCATGTAGTGGTAGGTGGCGGCGCAGGACCGCTACATCGCCAGAGCCATTACCTGAGATAGTGGGTTTGAGGTGGTGGTAGAGGGAAGGGCGCTGGAAACTAACCTTCTCCATTTTCGGCAATTCGCCAACCGTCGCGATCTCGCGATTGAGCAGTGTCCTCCAGTCACTCATAGCCTGTCATCTCGAGATAGCCGCGCCCGGCATGGGTGCCCTCAAATCGGATCGGGCCTTCCCAATAGGGAGAGCGTGTGTCCATCCAGGCTTCTGGGTTTAGCGTCCGGATGGTCACATCCACTCCGTTTTCCGGCAATTGCACCCTCCAGCGGATCGGCACGCTACGTCCCGCGACTGCCGCCGTTTCGAGCGGCGTCACCCTTAGCGCGCCGGGGGCCTGCGGCTGCGGCCTGCCGTTGGCCTTGATCCATGTGGCCGATGTAAAGCCCGCGCCTCCGTCGCGCAGGCGAAAGCCCATCATCTTTTCGCCGCTGTCGAAATGCAAGGAGAACCAGTCCCACCCGGTCTGATCCTCAGCCAGCGGCTGCGAGGACCATTCGTGGTCCAACCACGCCTGACCGGACACCGCGATCACGCCCGCCGGAAGGGTCAGTGTACCGGTCACGTGGTAGAATGGTTGCGAGTAGTAATAGCTCGCCTGCCCCTTCTCGGATTTCACCGAGTAGCCCTGCACTCCCTGCGGCACCAGAGGGCCTTTGGCGTCCAGTGCCAGTTCGTAGGAAAACGCCTGTCCCGCCGCGTGCAGATCGAGCGCCGACAGCGCATCCGCCTCTGGCAGGGCCCGACCTGCCATCTGCCAGTTGTCAATCCAGGCCGCAAAGGGTGCAGCCGAAACCCCCGCCTGGCCGATGCCGCCCCGTGCCAACCGTTCGGCCACGAATTGGTGCGTTCGCGTCGTCAGCCCGGCATGGCCCATCCAAAGCTGCGGACTGGACCAGCCGGACCGCTCCACCGGGGCCAGGGCGGATCGGAAAAGAGTCCATTGCACGCCATAGTCCGCTCCATCCGCAGCTTGCAGGTTGGCCGTCAAATACCACCATTCGATCCGGTAACCGGGGTGCGGGCCGTGGTCTGCCGGAAAGTTGAATGCAGTCCCCGGCTGCGGCACTGAAAACCCGTCAGCCTCTGTGCCAAGCCCAGCAAAACCCTGGCCAAAGGCAGGTGCGGCCAAGCTCATGTAGATCAGCAATGCTCTAACGCTCATGTGCAAATACCTTCAGCAAATCCGATGGCGAAAGATGCGCCAGCCGCCAGGCAGGCACGGCGGCTGCAAGTCCGGCCGCCAGCAACGCGAGCGCCGCCAGCCGCGCCCAGTCACCGGGAAAAAGGTGCATCGGCAGACGCCAGCCAAAAGCCTCCACATTCACCACCGCCAGTAGAACAAAGGCGAGCCCGATACCTACAGGCAGAGCGGCCAGCATGGTCAAGGCTGCCAACAACAAGCCGCGCCAAAGCTCCAGCCATACGAGGTGGCGGCGGGGCAGACCCATGGCCCAGACCGGCGCCAGTTGCGGTAGGCGCATCCCCGACAGGGTCATGAGGCTCGCAAACATCGCCAGCCCCGCGACTCCCAGCGTCAGCACATTCAGCGCGGCTGTCACTCTGAATGTGCGCTCAAACACTTTGAGCGAAAAGACCTTGATCCCGGCCTGGTCAATCACGTTCTGCGCGGGCAGCCCGAATTCCGCCCGCAAACCCGCAGCCAGTGCTTCGGCCTTGCCGGGGGCAATCCGAATGGCATAGCGCAGGCGGGAGACGTCAGGATAGTGCTGGAGCAGTGTGTCGATCCCGATGATCACTTGGCCGATCGGGTTGCCATAGTCGGCATAGACGCCGACGATGCTGGCCCGCCAGCCACCGGGCAGCGTGATCTGGTCCCCTAAGCCCAACTCCTGGCGCCGCGCCAGTTGTTCGTTGATCAGGGCGCCGTCGCCTGTGGCGATCCGGTCCCACACCCCCGGCACTGCAGAGAGGATCGGCCAGTTGTCGCGATAGGTGCCATGATCGGCCACGCCGTATATTGCCGCGGGCTGGCCTGCGACCCGGCCCTCAATGCTCCAGATCGGCAGGACCGCGTCGCTGCGCTGGGCCAGCCAGTCGCGTATCGCCGTGGCCTCTGCTTCGGTGCGGGCGGTCACGTAAAGCTCTGAGGCGAGACGCTGATCGAGCCAGCCGGTGAAGGTCAGCCGAAAGCTCGACACCATCGTGCTGACGCCCACATTGACGGCCAGCGCAAGCAGCAGTGCCATTAGCGCCAATGACAGGCCGGGAAGCTGTTGACGCGTGTCGGCCCAAAACCATTCAGCCAATGGTCCACGCGCCAAGCGGCCGCCAAGGTGCAATATCCCCGTCAGCACGAGCGGCAGCGCCAGTGCCGCCCCCATCAGCAGTGCCGCCAGAAGCGCAAAGCCCGCCTCGAGGCCGGATCCGAAGTGTGCAATTGCCGCCGCCGTCAACAGGAGCACCATCGCAGCCACGCCTTGCGCGCGCAGGGCCCGCTCTGAAGCCCGCGCCCAGGCCCGAGGCTGGGCCGGCGCAAGCAGCGGCAGGTGCCATAGCCGCCAGAGGCTTTGTGCGGCCGCTACCAGCGTGCCGATTACCGCGATCGCCAGCCCCGCTGCCCACACTGCGGGGCGGATCGACAGCGTTCCCGGCACATCGGCCCCGTAAAGTCCGCGCAGGGTGGCGGCGACGTCGGGCAAAAGGGCCGAGGCGACTACATAGCCAAGTGCCACGCCCACCAATCCCGCGAGGAGGGCGAAGAACAGCAGCTCGGCGATCAGCAAAAGGACCAGCACGCGGGCCGGCAAGCCCAGTGCGCGCAGCGTGCGAAACACCGGGCGGCGCTGTTCAAAAGCCAGACCGATGGCGGAATGCACGATGAAGAGCCCCACCGCAAAGGCAAGAAAACCGAAAGCCGTCAGGTTCAGGTGAAAACTGTCGGTCAGCCTGGCAAGATCCCCCGTTTCACTCGGCTCGCGCAGGGTCAGGCCGGGGGCTGTCACCTCTAGAGGGGCACGGCCAATCGGTTGGTCCGGCCAGAGCAAAAGACGAGAGATCTTGTCCTTTGCCCCAAGCAAGACCTGCGCCTGCCCGATGTCGGTGAGGACTGTGCCAGGCGGCAAACCCTCGGCCACGCGCACGGGAGGTGTTGCTTGCTCGGTTAGTCGTGCCGCGGTTTCCGGAGTTGCATAGAGCACCCCGGGCGCCGTGATGAACGGCAATAGCTCATCACCCACTGCAACATCCACCTGCTGCGCCTGCGGCGGCAAAGTCAGTGGGTCAATGCCGAGGACGCGCAACCGCACATCCCCAAACCGCATTTCACCTTCAATCACCGGCGAAGCCAGCCAGCCTGCTCGCCGCAGTCTCACAAACACCTGTTGATCCATCCGGGTCCCGTCCTCACGCACCAGTTGCGCGAGCCGGTCCTGCCCAAGGATCGCCGCTGCACGGTCATAGCTCGCCCGCGCCTCACCGTTGATCGCCTGAATCGCTGACCACAACGCCGTTGGCAGCGATAGCCCCAAAAGCAGCATCGCCAGTTGGACAGGCCGCCTGCGCCAATGCGACAAGAGCGCTGACAACCCGGTCCACACCATCAAGCCAGCCGTCCCGCGTGCAGGTGAACGTGGGCGTTCAGCCGGGTTGCCAGACGGTTGGAATGGGTAACCATTAACAGGGCGGCACCCGTTTCAGCCACCAGCGACAGCATAAGATCGAGTACAGCGTCCCCTGTTGCCTCATCGAGATTGCCCGTGGGCTCATCGGCCAAAACCAGCCGGGGCCGAACGGCTAGGGTCCGCCCAATCGCCACCCGCTGTTGTTGCCCACTCGACAGCTGTTCAGGGTAGCGCGTTAGGACCTTGGCCAGGCCCAGCCGTTCAGCAAGGACCTTCAGCCACGCCGGATCAGGACGGCCGGCAAGTCGAGCCTGAAAGGCAAGGTTGGCTGCCACATCAAGCGAAGGGATCAGGTTGAACTGCTGGAACACAAGTCCGACTGTTCCCCGCCGCAGGGCGGCAAGGGCCGTATCGTTCAGCCCCACAATATTGGTACCGCCAAGGTGGATTTCTCCCGCATCAGGGCTGTCGAGCCCTGCAACGAGGTGCAAAAGCGTGCTCTTGCCGCTGCCAGACTCGCCGGTCAGCGCAAGGCTCTTGCCCGCCTCCAGCGAAAGATCGATCCCGTGCAGAACATGCAACGGCCCTTCGCCAGTGGGGTAGAATTTGTCGATCTGGTCCAGCCTCAGCAGCATGTTACTCCCCGGAGGCCCGCATGCTTCTGACACGGCATGCCAGTGAAATAGCGCCAAACAACGACCCCTTTCATACAGCCTCCAAACCCACTGCCTTAATTGGACAATGGTTTTCTTCAGAGGCTCGCGTTTTGCATCTAACGCGACCTCCACTTGGAATTCGATGTACAATTACGATCTAGAGCGGTTCTCAGCTAGGCGGGATAGGCGTTGACCGTGCCGTCGCAACTCACTCTCCAAACGGAACTGGAGCGCTGCCTTCAATTCCTCAGCAGTGCCGATGCCGTTGCTGAAAAGCGCCATGATCATGCCTGCAGCCTGGTCACACTCAGGCGTGCTTGGCTCTATGCCAGCCTCACGGGAATACGCGATCAAACCTTTCGGGCAAAGAGTTCCTCTTCGATCTTTGCGCGGTTGTTTCCATACTTTTTTACCAGCCTGAGGGCATCAGCCCGTTCGAGATGGTGCTTCTTCATGAGGTACCCGACTTCATAGTCTTCGCCACCGTCGACCCGTGCTCTGTCTTGCGGACCACGCTTTGACTTGTCGTCTGCCATGACAACCTCCATGGGCGATCGCCTCGCCCAAACGTGTCAAGGATAATCCTCTAATCGACCGGGACAAGGACGTAGTCGCCAACCATGTCGAAACCGCACAACTCCGCGGTCGCAGGGATAAGCCGATCCCTTACGGGGAACGCTTTGCTCGTCCGCCGTTCGAAGCGTCGAGGTCTTCTGGGCTGGTACACGTTCTTGCGGCCGTGGGAGGAAGCTTTCCGCGCGACATCACGAATGGAGTCCCTTGATGCATCGAAGGTCGCCAAATAACCCGCTTCGGCTGTGGCTGCTGCCGGTTTTGCGTTCGCGAGCGCTTCAATCTCAATCAAGAACGGCATTTCAAACATGCCATCGTAGCCGAGAAAATGGAGGTATTGTCCGGCCTCGTCGTACCTGCGGCTTCGGTTCGGAAAAGTCAGCGCCAAGGTTGAACATACCTCAAGCCGTCAAGAACCGCGTAGCGAACGTCTGTTGCAGGCTCGCGGCCTTGCGTCTCTTCGCATTGTGCGCGTTCAGAATTACGGCGGTTTCGAAGCTAAACTGCCACTCGCTTGATCCCGCTGCCCGGCCAGCGATGGAGCCGGGCTACTCCAGCACAGACTCTGCCCGTCGATCACCTCGATCGGCACGGACTCCAGACCGACATCGTCGAACAGCCGCGCATTTGACCGCGTTCGCCAAATTAATGGCCGGATCTTTGCGAAGCCTCCGCATTTTTGTGGGGGGAAGCCCTCCCAGCATCATCGTGATTGGACTTCACGATCGGTCGGAGTCACGCTGGCCGCAGGTATAAGAAGGATATGGGTGGGCCAACTATCGTCCGAATAGGAGGCTAAAATGAAGCACCAGACGCTTGAGCAACTGCAGATCGTCGCCGAGATCGATCAGGACTACCTGCGCCAGGCCATGTCGCGCAGCGAACGTCTTGAACGCTGGGCGGAGCTCCTTGAACGGAACCCTGACCGGCGACTCTCGACGCTACACCAAACCGAGTATCAGCCGGTTAGATCACGCGGGGCCATGCGCGGCGACGGCTCGCCGATCTCAGTAGCTTTCGAGGATCCTGTCCTCCGCGCCGCCGGGTTGGAAAGCGACAACTACGGCGAAGCGAAGCGGTTCTTCGAACTGACCGACAGGCAATTGCATGAGATCATCTGCTATTGTCATTTCGGCGCGACGGTGAGCGCCGTAACGGCCGCCCGTCACATCCGTGCGGCGATTGCCGGGAGACAGCCCGGCATGTTCGCTCGGATGCGTGAGGCGTTCGTCGGATAAAGCCGGAGCCGTTTCGCAGCATCATTTTTGAAGCGGCTCGCATGGAAAGCCGCCGCCGTAGCGCGGGCAAGCGCTCCCCACGCGGGGAGGCTGCGTTGCATGAGGGAGTGCGGCTTTCCGCAGGAGCACGCCGACGCCCCTCCTGCATCTTTTCCATCCGAACCGGAAAGATCCCAATGCTGCCAGTACATCCGTGGTCAGCGCCGTGGTTCAAAGGCTCGAACAGAGCGACATGCGCGCCGGATAAGCGCTATACATTCGCTGTCGAAAATTCGGTGCTTCATGGTGGGTCGAAGGTCGCGGACCTATGTCGATCGGGACCGGGAAAGCCAAATCGTGCCAAATTTTCGCGAACTGTATATATCTCTCGATGCACATTCAATCAAAGCTCAATAGGTTTGTCTCGTAATTGCGGATTAATATAGTCTGTTGTCGGCAAAATTAAGAGGGATGAATTACAATAAAATTGCTTATGACTCCGCCTTTCGGACGGCCAAAAGCGCCGATAAAAACGACTGATTTCATTTCAAATATTTTCGGTTTGAGGAATAAAAAATTTGGCACTCCTATCATTCGAGTGCCAAAGGGGCTATGTTAAGTGTTGCAGTCGCTCTATGTGCGGCGGCAGAAAGAACCCCCAATGAAATTCCGGCCACTCCACGACCGCGTCGTCATTCGGCGCGCGGAAGGCGATACCAAATCCAAGGGCGGGATCATTATTCCCGACACCGCCAAGGAAAAGCCTCAGGAAGGCGAAGTGATCGCCGTGGGCCCGGGCTCGCGTGACGAGAGCGGCAAGCTGATCCCGCTCGACGTCAAGGCCGGCGATCTCATCCTGTTCGGCCAATGGTCCGGCACCGAGGTCAAGATCGACGGCGAGGACCTCCTGATCATGAAGGAGAGCGACATTTTGGGCATCGTCGAGAAGATCAAAGCGGCCAAGAAAGCCGCCTGACCGGGCGATTTCCGATCCCGCAATTTCAAGACTGAACTGGACGTAAAATCATGTCTGCCAAGGAAATCAAATTCGCTACCGATGCCCGCGACCGGATGCTTCGCGGCGTCGAAATTCTGAACAACGCCGTCAAGGTGACGCTCGGCCCCAAAGGCCGCAATGTCGTCATCGACAAGGCCTATGGCGCGCCGCGCATCACCAAGGATGGTGTCGCCGTCGCCAAGGAAATCGAGCTTGCCGACAAGTTCGAGAACATGGGCGCCCAGATGGTGCGCGAAGTGGCCTCGAAGACCAACGACCTCGCCGGCGACGGCACGACGACAGCCACGGTGCTGGCCGCTTCCATCCTGCGCGAAGGTGCCAAATTCGTTGCCGCGGGCATGAACCCGATGGATCTCAAGCGCGGCATCGATCTTGCTGTGGCTGCTGTGGTGAAGGACATTCAAGCCAGGGCCAGGAAAGTCAAATCTTCGGACGAGATCGCCCAGGTTGGTACGATCGCCGCCAATGGCGACGCGTCGGTCGGCGCCATGATCGCCAAGGCGATGAACAAGGTCGGCAATGAGGGCGTGATCACCGTCGAAGAAGCCAAGACAGCCGAAACCGAACTCGATGTCGTCGAAGGCATGCAGTTCGACCGTGGCTATCTCTCGCCCTATTTCGTCACCGATGCCGAGAAGATGCGCGCGGAGCTGGAGGACCCTTACGTTCTCATCCATGAGAAGAAGCTCGGCAATTTGCAGGCGTTGCTGCCGATCCTCGAAGCTGTGGTGCAAAGCGGTAAGCCGCTGCTGATCATCTCGGAAGACGTCGAAGGCGAGGCGCTAGCAACGCTGGTCGTCAACAAGCTGCGCGGCGGCCTCAAGGTCGCAGCCGTCAAGGCGCCAGGCTTCGGTGACCGGCGCAAGGCGATGCTGGAAGACATTGCCGTGCTCACCGCCGGCCAGATGATTTCCGAGGATCTCGGGATCAAACTCGAGAACGTCACGATCGACATGCTCGGGCGGGCTAAGCGCGTGCTCATCGAGAAGGATACGACGACGATCATCGACGGCGCCGGCGAGAAAGCCACCATCCAGGCGCGCGTCCAGCAGATCAAGTTGCAGATCGAGGAAACGTCCTCGGATTACGACAAGGAGAAACTCCAGGAACGTCTCGCCAAGCTGGCTGGCGGCGTTGCTGTCATTCGCGTCGGCGGCGCGACCGAGACGGAAGTCAAGGAAAAGAAGGACCGCATCGATGATGCGCTGAACGCCACTCGTGCAGCCGTGGAAGAAGGCATCGTTGCCGGCGGCGGTGTTGCGCTTTTGCGCGCCAAGGCAGCTTTGACTGAGCTTACTGGCGCGAATGCTGACATGACGGCAGGTATTTCGATTGTGCTGAGAGCACTTGAAGCGCCGATCCGCCAGATTGCCGAGAATTCCGGCGTTGAAGGTTCGATCGTCGTCGGCAAGCTCTCCGACAGCAAGGATCACAATCAGGGCTTCGACGCCCAGAACGAAGTCTATGTCGACATGATCAAGGCCGGTATCGTCGACCCCGCCAAGGTCGTTCGGACGGCCCTGCAGGATGCCGGCTCGATTGCCGCGCTCCTGATCACCGCTGAAGCAATGATCGCGGACATTCCGCAGAAGGTTTCGCCCGCTATGGGTGGCGCGGGAGGTATGGGCGGAATGGGCGGAATGGACTACTGAGCGGCGCCTGAAACTATAGCCAGGACGACGGAAGGCCAGCGACGCGGGCACATGCGAGCCGATATCTCGGCGATCATCGGTTCGCTCGACATCGTGTTCGGGGAGATCGATCGATAGGCCGCTCGAGGACGCGCTCGGTAACGGGCCCGATACGGCGGCTCTCCGCGAGAGAGCCGAAGCGGATTTCGCGGCGCATCAGGCATGATGGGATGCGGCTGCCGAGAAGACCGGCTACACCGCCGCGCACAAGGCTGGCGAGCGGACTGAGCATCTGCTGGAAGCGTTCTCAACCACCCCCGCCACTACCCTCGCTGGTGTAGTGGGCAAGCTCGATGCCGTGTTGCGAGAGGGCGAGGCCTGGGAGGAATGCTCAGAATTCCCTTGGCCGCAAATCCGCTCGGCGTTCAGCGATCTGATGCGCATCGCCGACCCGATGATGCCGGAACAGTTCTTTCACGGCGAGCAGCGATCCAAGGTTCGCAGGCCGTGGGCTGGCTGCTGTATCCGAACCTGACAGACGACGATCGAGGCGAGATATCACATAGGGCTGCCATCAGGGTTGCTACTGGCAGAACGCACACTTTCTCCCCGTTGCGGGCGGATTCGAGATCGGTCGTGGCTGGGATGCTTTGTGCCGACGGTTCGATGGGCCGTATCTCCGAAAGAGACCAGCGTGCGTCCAACGCTAGCTTGGCCGACCGATCCACCGCACGATTTCATAGGCAGGCATCGGGCGGCGAAAACCCTTCAGCGTCAGTTCGCCAACAAGAACGGATTCGACCAGCGACTCGACAGCGCCGAGGACCCGTTGGCTAACAAGAATCTGGCGCGATTTGGCCTCCTCGCACAATCGGGCGGCATGGTTCGACACAGTGCCGATGACGGCATAGTCCGAGCGCTGATCAAAACCGATGCGCCCGATGGTTGCGTGGCCCCTGGCAATGCCGATCCCAAAGCCAAGCAAATAGTCCCGCTTGCGCCATCGCTCTGAATGCTCGTCAATCGCGTCGCGCATTGCAGCAGCCATTGAGACAGCTCTCTCGCTGTGGTCGGCGCATGCCAGTGGATCGTTGAAAACCACGACGATACCGTCGCCCACGAACCGCTCGAGAGTCCCCTCGTGGCGGACAATTTGTTCACCAAGACAGGAATGATACTCGGCAAGAACGGTCATGACTTCTTCGGGTTCGGCGGTCTCTGCGAAGGCAGTAAAGCCGC
>NZ_JAMYVA010000059.1:0-29028 GCF_040323505.1 Mesorhizobium sp. M0040 | reverse complement strand
GTGATTTCAGTCCAGGCCATCGTGATCTCCATCGAATCTCGCAAATCCGACAGAATCACAACCTGCTGAAATCACTCAACTCTTTTTGGAACGGACACTGAGAGACCCGCTTGCCGCCGACCCGCAGGCTCTGTTGGCCGGAACGCAGGTCGATCCTGCTCGCGTTCATTCGCAGTGGCAATTCTATCAGAGTCTTGATCCGGAGTTCGTGTTGAAGCGGCTAACGGCGTCGCTGGTTCCGCCGGATTCAGTACGACTTTCGATCGTCAATGATCGCATCGTTGCCGAGGGGGAGGCTCCCGACACCTGGATAGATCGGGCGCGCGCAGCGGCCCAACAACTTTCGGCAGGCGGACCGGAATTCGATATCTCCAAGGTTCGTGACGTGAGCCCCGAAGCACGCGCGGCGGAGCGCTGGCAGGCCTATGTGTCGCGACTGGAGGCCCAAGCGGGAATCATCGTCGCCCAACAAACGGTGAGGGGCGGACATTTCTATATTTCCGGCCTGAGAGACCCGCTTGCCGCCGACCCGCAGGCTCTGCTGTCCGGAACGGAGGTAGATCCCGCCCGCGTTCATTCGCAGTGGCAATTCTATCAGAGCCTTGATCCGAAGTTCGTCCTGAAGCGGCTGATGGTGTCGCTGGTTCCGCCGGATTCAGTACGACTTTCGATCGTCAATGATCGCATCGTTGCCGAGGGTGAGGCTCCCGACACCTGGATAGATCGCGCACGCGCAGCGGCCCGACAGCTTTCGGCAGGCGGACCGGAATTCGACATCTCCAAGGTTCGTGATGTGAGCCCCGAAGCACGCGCGGCGGAGCACTGGCAGACTTATGTGTCGCGACTGGAGGCCCAAGCGGGAATCATCATCGGCCAACAAACGGCGAGGGGCGGACATTTCTATATTTCCGGCCTGAGAGACCCGCAGGCCGCCGACCCGAAGGCTCTGCTGTCCGGAACAGGGGTCGATCCTGCTCGCGTTCATTCACAGTGGCAATTCTATCAAAGCCTTGATCCGAAGTTCGTGGTGAAGCGGCTGATGGCGTCGCTGACTCCGCCGGATTCAGTACGGCTTTCGATCATCAAGGATCGCATCGTTGCCCAGGGTGAAGCTCCTGCCGCCTGGATAGATCGGGCGCGGGTCGCCGCCCAACAGCTGTCGGCGGACGGACTCTCTCTAGAAATCTCCGAGCTGCGTGAGTTGACCCCTCCGCAACTCACTCATTTGAGGGAGGCTATTCAAGCGGTCGACATTTTGTTCGATTCTGGCAAGGCTGTACCGGGACCAGAGCAACTGCCGGTTCTCGACAAATTGGCGAATCAGTTGAAGGAATTGGCCAAGGACGCCCGCAAGGCAGGCGTAACAGCACAGTTCATGTTGACCGGCCATTCGGACGAGACGGGCCGTGAAACGGCCAAGTTGTCGATCAGCGCCGCGCGCGCGGAAACAGTTCGTGCGCTTCTCAAGAAGCGCGGCGTCGATCCGGAGTTGCTCTTGGTTCGCGGCGCGGGCACCTTTGAGCCAGCGGAGATTGAAAATAGCCGAACCGGGAACTCCGCCAACCGCAGAGTTTCGGTTACGGTAAACTTCCACTAGGCGGAGCCCAGGATATTGCAAAAGAAGATCTGCATGTTGGGCGGGTTCGCTGTCGGAAAGACCAGTCTGGTTCGCAGGTTTGTGCAAAGCATCTTTTCAGAAACCTACTTGACCACGGTGGGAGTGAAAATCGACAAGAAGAGTGTCGCATTCCCGGACAAAACCGTGGATCTGATTTTGTGGGATTTGGCCGGCGAAGACGATATCGGCTCATTCCGCGTCAGCTATGTGCGAGGTGCGAGTGGGCTCGTGCTTGTCGTCGATGGAACACGCGCTGCTACTCTTGCCGTGGCGCTCACGTTGCGCGAGCGGGCCGAGGCTGAATTCGGCGCTATGCCGTTTGTATTGCTGTTCAACAAATCCGATCTGGCCGATCGGTGGGCAATATCGGATAGTGAAATTGACGAACTGAGGCAACTTGGATGGCAAATCTATCTAACAAGTGCGCTTTCGGGTGAACATGTTGATGATGCGTTTCGTCAACTTGCTTCGATGGTCAGCAAATAAACCATGCATGTCTTGCCAAGAGAAGTTAGAAGCTGGATTTACGATTTCTTCTACAGCGAGCGCTCGGTCGCATATCTGAAAATCGACGCCCAGCTTTGCATAGCTGCGAAGGGCGGTAACGTTAAACATTACGGACTCTCGTCAGTTCGCATAGGTAAGCCTGTTGCCGAGCAGCTTGAATTCATGGAAGGTTTGTTGCCCTGCCCGGAGCTTCCATATGATATGGCCATGGTCGAACTGCCCAGCGGGCGTGTCGCGGACCTCCATCTTTTTGCTGACAATGCCTGCGTGTGGCTGCTCTTTCTTGACGCCGCTGCCGAACGCGACAATAGGCAGCGGCTTCAACAGAAGGCTTATGAAATGACGCTCCTGCAAGAGAGGGAGCGTCAACTCAACGAGAAATTACAATCGACAAACGAGGCGTTGAGGGCGAGCCAAGAGGGATTGTCGCGTGAATACCAGCGCGCCGAAGCCCTACTCCTCAACATTCTTCCGGCGTCGATCGCGGAGCGGCTAAAAGCGCACGAACAAATTGCAGACAACCACGCGGAGGTGAGTGTGCTTTTTGCCGACATCGTCGGTTTTACGGAAAGAGCGCGGAGCGTCGGAGCCGTGACGACGCTCGCTATTCTAAATTACTTCTTCAAGGCGGCGGATCTGCTCTCGGAGCGATACGGCTGCGAAAAGATCAAGACAATCGGCGATTGTGTGATGGTGGTCGCTGGCCTGCCCGCCGCGCGATCCGATCATGCGGAAGCCCTTGCGCACTATGCACTTGAACTGCGGAAGGCGGTTAAGCGCGAACGCTTCGCAGGAGAACCGATAAGACTCAGAATTGGAATTCACTCAGGACCAATCGTGGCGGGCGTCATAGGCAAAAGGCGGTTTGCCTATGACCTATGGGGCGACACCGTTAATCTTGCCGCACGTATCCAAACGTCCGCGGAGCCCGATGAAATCCGTATTTCGGATGCAACTCATCAACTGCTTGGACCAAATTTTGCTTGCGACCCACTCGCGGAAACGGAATTGCGTGGTACAGGTCGTGTGCGAATGTGGCGGCTCCCGGCCTGATTTGCCGCATGGCAGTGCCGACCCGGAAGCGCATTGCATCTCAAGCAACATCATGGTTTCGAATGTCCGCAGCGGTGCGCGAAGCAGTTGACCACCGAGCGACCGCCAAAGGTCTGTCCTGGTCAACTCAGGAAATCAGTTCCTGAGATTTAACGTCGATGCCCAGTTCATAGAACGGCCGGAGGCCTGGGCCGAGGTCGGAATGTCCTGCCCCCGCGGCTAAATAAACACCGCCAAGTACCCGGCGCAACGGTCTGGCTCGGAACGATGACGTCTTGCACCGCAACATCGGTTTCTTCAAGGTAGGGCAACAACGGACATAGATGTCGTTACTCGCCGATCCGACCGGAAGGTTAACAGCACGATGCCACTCATGACTCGACGATTGGGCGCCAGGAACCTGGCGCGCCCGGCACGGCGTCTCGGAGACCTGACTGCGATGTTTGCCCTGATTGCCAGGCCGCTCGTCTTTGGGATCGCCCTTTTGTTGGCTGGTCAGGCGCAGGCGCAGGCGCCCGCGACCGTCCCGCCTGAAAGGGTCAAACAGCTGCTCGAGCTTCTCGACGATCCGTCAGTGAAGGCCTGGGTGGCCGAACAGCGAAATCAGGACGCCGGATCAACGGGAGCGCCCGCCGAGAGAGGGGCTTCGCCGACCGACGCATCGTCCGGCGCCGTGGCCGCACCAGGCCAGATGAATACGATGGCATCCTCGACGCTCGATGGGATCAGGCATCATATCGAAAGAATCGTGCGAACTTTGCCCTTGCTGCCAGGCCAGTTCGCGCGCGTTCGGGCAGAGACGATGGAGGATATGTCCAGCAAGGGGCCTGCCGGCGTATTTGTGCTGATTGCAATGTTCATAGCTGCCGGCCTGGCACTCACTTGGGCAACATTCAAGCTCACCCGTCCATTTCGTCTTTGGATTATCGCGCAACTGAAGGATACGCCTGTTGGGCGAGCCAAGAAGATTGGTGGCCGCCTGCTTTATTCCAGCATGCTGATAGTCTCTTTCGCACTGGGCAGCGCCGGCGCGTTCATGTTGTTCGACTGGCCGATGCTTATCCGCGAGATTGTACTGACATTTCTGATGGCGGCAGTCGTTACATGGGGTGTGCGCATGTACGTCATGGCCATGCTCGTCCCTTCCTTCATGAACGTCGAGAACGCCGTCGAGGTTCGTGCTTTGCCGATCACCAACGAAGCGGCTGACCATTGGTCCTACTGGCTACCCCGGATCGTCGGCGTCTTCGCCTTCTTCGGCGCCGCGTTTATCCTCTTGCCAGGTCTCGGCATCGATCAGGACGGAATGATGGTCCTGTCACTGGGCGCCGATTTCGTGCTGCTGTTGCTCCTGCTGCTCGCCATTTGGCGTCGGCCAAGAACGCAGCGAGACGGTGCGCGCCACATCGGTCACACGGAAGCGACATGGCTATTGACTGCTTATTTCGTCGTCCTGTTCCTGCAGCGTATCGCTGGCCTTTATACATACTTCTGGTTCACCTTCGCCGCATTCTTCCTGCCTTTGGCAATCGTGGTGACGCAGCGCGGGGTTAATTTCGTTCTGCGGCCAGGTTCGGAAGATGTCGGCCGGCCCACGATCCCGGCGGTGACGATCGCTGTCATCGATCGCGGAATCCGAATGATTTTCATCCTGGCGGCGGCTTACCTTCTCGCACGTGTCTGGGGTCTGGACATGCAATCCATGCGGGACAGCGATACGACGACGACGTTCATATTGCGCGGCTTGATCAATGTCGTGGTCATTGCCCTCGCCGCCGACTTCGGCTGGTCGATCATCAAAGCTTTGATCGAACGAAAGCTGGGCATAGAAACACCGCACCCTGTGATCAGCGACGAGGACGTCCCGATCCTCGATCCGCAGCAGGCACGGCTGCACACGCTCTTGCCGATCCTCCAGAATATTCTGCTCGCATCGATCATCGTGATGGCGGTGCTTATGATGCTCGCCTCGCTGGGTATCCAGATCGGCCCATTGATCGCCGGCGCTGGCGTCGTCGGCGTCGCCGTGGGCTTTGGGGCACAAACCATTGTCAAGGACGTCATTTCAGGCGTGTTTTTTCTGCTCGATGATGCGTTCCGTGTTGGCGAATACATTTCATCGGGCAATTACAAGGGTACTGTGGAAAGCTTTTCGCTGCGCTCGGTGAAGCTGCGCCACCATCGTGGTCCGCTGTTCACGATACCTTTCGGTGAACTCGGGGCAGTCCAGAACCAGAGCCGTGACTGGGTTATCGACAAATTCAACATCACCGTTGGTTATGACACCGATATCGACTTCGCTCGCAAGCTGATCAAGCGGATCGGCCTCGAACTGGCGGAAGATCCCGAGTTCAAACACTGGGTGCTCGACCCGATCAAGATGCAGGGCGTACAGGAGTTCGGCGAATACGGCATCGTATTGAGGGTCAAGGCCACAACCAAGCCGGGAGGCGCCTTCGGTATGAAACGCAAATTCTATGTACGCCTCCGCCAGGTCTTCAAGGAGCAGGGCATCGAACTCCCATTTCCGACCGTCCAGGTCCAGGGGCTACAGAACCAACATGGGGCAGAGAATGCACCGTTGGAGATCACGCCCGAGTTGAAAATGGCCGTCGCGCAGTCGCACACTATTCGGCGCAGAAAAAAAGCTAGCACAACGGAATAGAAAAGCTGCGACACCTGCTGGTCACAGCGCGGCTTTCCGCGCATCGCCATGGCAGGGACACTCTCTTCGCCACGTAAGCAAAAGGCGCCCCGAAAGGCGCCTCTTAATCGCTTGATTCCCCTCAAGGAAACTGGAGCGGGTGAAGCGATTCGAACGCTCGACCCCAACCTTGGCAAGGTTGTGCTCTACCCCTGAGCTACACCCGCTCGCGCGGCTTTTGGGCCGCAAGCCGCGCCTATATGGCTGAAGAGCGCGGCGATTGCAACAGGGAATTCGCAGGCTTTTTGCTTCGCCGGCAATGCGGAGAAGCGCTCCTCGGGACGTCGCAAGGCAATCACCCCCGCGTTGCGCGACGGGCTTGTCTTGGCCGCATCATTGGCCGTAAACGGCGTTAGCCGAACAAGCCGTTGAAAGCGGGCCATCAGAAGAAAGACCGATGCCGAAGACCGAAGCCGAACTTTTCGCCTTTCTTGCCGGACTCGGGATCGAGGTATCGACGCGGAGGCATCCGCCGCTGTTCACGGTCGCCGATTCGCAGGCGCTGCGCGGCGAGATTGCCGGCGGCCACACCAAGAACCTGTTCCTCAAGGACAAGAAGGACAATTTCTTCCTGGTCAGCGTCGACGAGGAGGCGGTGGTCGATCTCAAGCAGATCCACCATCTGATCGGCGCTGCGGGGCGCGTGTCTTTCGGCCGGCCGGAGATGCTGATGGAGCTTCTCGGCGTCGTCCCGGGCGCGGTCACGGTGTTCGGGCTGATCAACGACACCGAGCGAAGGGTCAAGGTCGTTTTGGACGAGGAGCTGATGAGCCATGCGGTGGTCAATGCCCACCCGCTGACCAACGAAGCGACGACTTCCATCGCTGCCGCGGACCTGGTCAAATTCGTCGAGGCAACCGGACATGATGCTGTTATCTTGAAAGTCTCGGCATGATCGCCACATGGGTGACTGAAACCGGGTTCTAAAGAAGGATGTTGCGCCCGTCCCTTGGCCGGCGGCGCGACCGAAAGGCGACGAGATGAGTGATAGCAACCCCTTTGGCGGCCCATTTGGCAGCAATGGCGGCCGGTATGCCACCACCGTGCAATATGGCGGCACCGATGCCGCGCGTGAGAAGGTCGCGCTTGCGGAGGCGCCGGCCGACGTCATCAAGGACACAACGACCGCTGGATTTGCCGCCGACGTGATCCAGGAATCGCGTCACCAGCCGGTGCTGGTCGATTTCTGGGCGCCGTGGTGCGGCCCTTGCAAGCAATTGACGCCGCTGCTGGAGAAGGCGGTGAAAGCCGCCGGTGGCAAGGTCAAGCTGGTCAAGATGAATATCGACGACCATCCATCGATCGCCGGCCAGCTTGGCATCCAGTCGATACCGGCGGTCATTGCCTTCAAGGACGGCCAGCCGGTCGACGGCTTCATGGGCGCCATTCCCGAGAGCCAGATCACGCAATTCATCCAGAAGGTCGGCGGCAAGAACGGCGGTGCGCCGCAAGTTGCCGAGGCGCTGGCCGCGGCCGCCGAAGCGCGCGACGCCGGGGACGTGCAGACGGCGGCCGACATTTACGATGCCATCCTGGAACAGGCGCCGGAGACGATCGAGGCGATCGCTGGCTTGGGCGATCTGCTGTTCGAGGCCGGCGATGCCGAAGGTGCCGAGGCGGTGCTGGCGCGGGCGCCGGAAGCAAAGAAGGATGCGCCCCAGCTCGCCGCGCTGCGGGCCAAGATGGCGCTCGCCGCGCAAGCAGCAGTGCTCGGCAATCCGGCGGAACTGGAACGGCGGCTGGCCGAAAATCCCGGGGATCACCAGGCACGGTTCGAGCTTGCCATGATCCAGAACGCCAAGGGTGATCGCATGGCGGCGGCCGACAATCTGCTGGCGATCATCAAGGCCGACCGCTCGTGGAACGACGACGGCGCCAGAACCCAGTTGCTGCAGCTCTTCGAGGCATGGGGCATGACCGACGAAGCAACGCTGTCGGCACGGCGCAAACTGTCGTCGCTGCTGTTTTCCTGAGCCGGCGCAGACTGTTTTGTCGCGCGGGCTTGCGGTGGGCCGCGGCTGCGCCAGATTAGGTTTTCGGACGGCGTTCGATTCAGGTTTCCGGTGTTGCGCCTTGTGCCGGCCGGGAGGAGACGGATTTGGTGCGCTTCCTGACAAAGCGATCGGAGGATTGAGGTGCAGGCGGGAAACGCGCATTACCGGCTCGCTGCGGACTTACCGTCGACCATGCCGATCTTTCCGCTTGAGGGCGCATTGCTGCTGCCGGGAGGCCGCATGCCGCTCAACATCTTCGAGCCGCGCTATCTGCAGATGGTCGACGAGGCGATCGCCGGGCCGCGGCTGATCGGCATGATCCAGCCCAGCCTTGACGGTGCGCTGCGTCCCAACGGCGAGCCGGAGCTCTGCAATGTCGGCTGCGCCGGGCGCATCATTGCGCTGTCCGAGAGCGGCGACGGCCGTTACCTGATTTCGCTGCAGGGCGTGTGCCGGTTCCGTATTGTCCAGGAGCTCACGGTCAAAACACCGTTCCGGCAGTGCCGGTTGGCACCCTTTCTCGCCGATCTCGACGAGGAGCAGGCAGACGCCGAGATCGACCGGCCGGCGCTGCTCAAAGCGTTTCGCGCCTATCTGCAGGCTAACGATCTGGAGGCCGACTGGGAAAGCGTCAGCCGCGCCGAAAACGCCATGCTGGTCAACGCACTGTCGATGATGGCGCCCTACGGGCCGGCCGAGAAACAGGCGCTGCTCGAAGCGGCCGATCTGAAGACACGCGCCGAGACCCTGATCGCCATCACCGAAATGGCGCTGGCGCGCGACAATGAGGATTTCGGTTCGAGCTTGCAGTAGGTTCTTGCCTTCTCCCACAAGGGGAGAAGGGGAAGTCCGCGCTCGGAACCTTAACCGATTGCCTTGTGAAAAGGATGGATCGAATGGCGGATGGACGTGACGGGAACAGGACTGTCGACCCCAAGCTGCTGGAACTCTTGGCCTGCCCGCTGACCAAGGGGCCGCTTGCCTGGGATCCGGAGCGCGGCGAGCTTATCTCGCGGGTGGCAAAGCTTGCCTATCCGGTGCGGGACGGCATTCCGATCATGCTGCCATCGGAAGCGCGTGTCATCACCATAGATGATGCCATGCCACCGCCGCCGCGCCTGGGTGGAACGCCCTGAGTGCTGCGGTTCAGAGCCGCTCCGTCGCGATCTTTCGCGCCTCTATTGAAAATTGCGCCCTTTGGGCATGACCTTCTCTGCCTTTCCCAATAGTTCCGTTTGCGCGATGCTGCCAGGCTGAGCCTCGTCTGCACTGCTCGACAGTCTGTCCGCAGGCCTTGCCTGCTCAAGCAGCACCGACAGCCACGGCGTCAGATCCTCGACCTTCTCGGCGACGATATGGATGACGTCCGATTCCGACTGCAATTTCCCGGTGACGCGGATGAGGCGCGCGCCCATGACGATGGGGCGGAAGCGGTCGAAGGTCCTTTCCCAGAAAATGATATTGGCAACCGCATTCTCGTCTTCCAGCGTCAGGAAGATCTCCTTGCCATTGCCCGGCCGCTGCCGCACCAGCACGAGGCCGGCGACCGAGACACGCCGGCCGTCCCGAACCTGACCGAGGCGCGCACTGGGCGTGACGCCGGAACGATCCAGCCTTTGACGCAGGAAGGCGACCGGGTGCGCCTTCAGCGACAGGCCAAGCGAGCGGTAGTCGTGGACGACGTGCTCGCCGAGCGGCATTGTCGGGAGCGTGGTTTGGGGCTCGAGGTCGCGAAAGCGGATCGCCGGCTGGTCGAACAGCGGCAGCTTTTCGGCGGCACTCTTGCCGTCGAGCGCGCGGACCGCCCATAGAGCGTCGCGACGGTTCAATCCAAGCGACCGGAAAGCGTCGGCCTGCGCCAGTTTTTCGATCTCGTCGACGTTGAGGCCCGAGCGCAGCCAGACGTCGCGTACGGATGCATAGCCGGCGCCGCGCCTCGACACAAACGCTTCCATGCGCTCCTTCGACAGGCCCTTGACCTGGCGAAAGCCGAGCCGGACGGCATGGCTGGTCCGGATGACGCCGCGCATCTGGGCATGGCGGTCAAGGATACGATCCGGATCGAAAGGCGATTTCTCCAAGGCGCAATCCCAGCCGGAAAAATTGACGTCGACCTCGCGGATCTCGACGCCGTGGTCATGCGCGTCGCGGACAAGCTGGGCCGGCTGGTAAAACCCCATCGGCTGGGAATTCAGGATCGCGGCGCAGAACAGGTCGGGATAGAAGGTCTTGAACCAGCAGGAGGCATAGACCAGCAGGGCGAAGGAGGCGGCGTGGCTCTCGGGAAAGCCGTATTCGCCAAAACCCTCGATCTGCTTGAAGCAGCGCTCGGCGAAGTCTTTTTCGTAGCCCTTGGCGACCATGCCGTCGACCATTCTCTTGCGGTAATTGCCGATCGTGCCGGTGCGCTTGAATGTCGCCATGGCGCGGCGCAGTTCATCGGCCTCGCCCGGCCTGAAGCCGCCAGCAACGATGGCGATCTTCATCGCCTGCTCCTGGAACAGCGGCACGCCCAGCGTCCTGCCGAGTATTTTTTCCAGTTCCGGCTTGGGATATTCGGGTTTTTCCTTGCCTTGCCGGCGGCGCAGATAAGGGTGGACCATGTCGCCTTGGATCGGGCCGGGCCGCACGATCGCCACCTCGATGACGAGGTCGTAAAAGCTTTTCGGCCGCAGCCGCGGCAGCATCGACATTTGCGCGCGCGATTCGATCTGGAAGACGCCGATCGTGTCGGCACGGCAGATCATGTCGTAGACATGCCTGTCCTCGGCAGGCAGAGTGGCCAGCACATAGGGCAGGCCGTACGCGTCCCGCGCCTGCGGATAATGATCCTGGAGCAGGGTGAAGGCGCGCTGCAGGCAGGTCAGCATGCCGAGCGCCAGCACGTCCACTTTAAGGATTTTCACCGCGTCGAGATCGTCCTTGTCCCACTCGACCATCTTGCGCTCGTCCATCGCCGTCTTGACGATGGGCACGATCTCGTCGAGCCGGTCCCGGGTGATGACAAAACCGCCGACATGCTGCGACAAATGACGGGGAAAGCCCATGATCTCGTTGGCGCATTCGATCACATGCCTTGTCGATGGATCGGTCCGATCGAGGCCGCCGGCCTTTGTCTCCTTTTCGCCGAGCTCCGAGGTCGACCAGCCCCAGATCGAACTGGACAGCGCGCCCCGGACGTCGTCCGACAGGCCCATCGCCTTGGCCACTTCCCGCATCGCCGAGCGGCCCCGGTAGCTGACGACGGCGGCGGCCAGCGCGGTGCGCTTGGTGCTGTATTTGGAATAGATGTACTGGATGACCTCCTCGCGCTTTTCATGCTCGAAATCGACGTCGATGTCGGGCGGCTCGTTTCTTTCCTCGGAAATGAAGCGCTCGAAAAGCGTTTCGATCTTGTCCGGGCCGACTTCGGTGATGCCAATGCAGAAGCAGACGATCGAGTTGGCGGCAGAGCCGCGCCCCTGGCAGAGAATGTTCTGGCTGCGGGCGAATTTGACGATGTCGTGGACAGTCAGGAAATAGCGCGCGTAGTTCAGACGCTCGATCAGAGCGAGCTCCTCCTCGATGCGCTGCGTCACAAAAGCGGGCACGCCCGAGGGGTAGCGGATGGCGGCTCCCTCCTTGGCCAGCCTTTCCAGTTCGGCCTGCGGCCCAAGACCCGATTCCGTCGGCTCGTCGGGATAGTTGTATTGCAGGTCACTGAGCGAGAAGGTCAGCTCGCCGGCAAAACGCAGCGTTTCCGCCAGCGCTTGCGGATGCCTGCGGAAAAGCCGTGCCATCTCCAGCGGCGGCTTTAAGTGACGCTCGGCATTGGCCGCCAGCTCCAGCCCCACCTCGGCGACGGGCACATTGAGGCGGATCGCCGTCAGCACGTCCTGCAGCGGGCGCCGTTCCGACGTATGGTAGAGAACATCGTTGGTCGCCATCAACGGGATGCCGGCCAGATCCGCCATCGCCGCCGCCTGCTCGATACGGAAGCGGTCGTTGCCGCGGTAATCCGGCGAAACCGCAAGCCGCAGGTTTTCACCGAAACGATCCCTGAGCCGGCTAAGGAGTGCGAGGCTGGTTTCCGCGTCCGCCGACACATCTGGCAGTATGGCGAGCGACAGGAGATCGCCCCATTCGAGAAGATCGCTCTGTTTGAGGAGCGTCGCCCCTTTTTCGTTCTCGTCACGCAGATTGGCCTGCGTCAGCATGCGGCAGAGATGACCCCAACCCTTGCGATCCTGCGGGTAGGCGAGGATGTCCGGCGTGCCGTCGCAAAAAACCAGGCGGCAGCCGGGATGATAGGAAACACCCTCCACCTTGGCCTGCTGCCAGGCGCGCACCACGCCCGCCACCGTGTTGCGGTCGGCGAGACCGATCCCCGAAAACCCCAGGAATTTTGCCGCGACCACCAGCTCCTCCGGTTTCGAGGCACCGCGCAGAAACGAGAAGTTCGACTGGATGCCGAATTCGGCATAGGGGTTGGCCGTCAGCGCATTCATGCGAAGATCCCATGCATGAACCAGCGCGGCGAGGGCTGCGAGGCGCCGTAAAGCCCCTGGCGATAGAGCCAGTAACGGCGGCCGTCGGCATCCTCGATGCGGAAATAATCCCGGGTCGGGGCATCTTCTCGTCCCGCCGCCCCTCGCCACCATTCCGGCGCGATGCGCTCCGGCCCTTCGGCGCGCGCGACCCGATAGAGCGCGCGCCGCCAGCGGAAGTTCAAAGGCGGGCCTTCCGGCATTTCGGTGGCCGGCACCTCGATCGGCTCGGGCGAACGGAAAAGCCGGATCGGCCGTTCCGGCTGGAAGACGGTCGTGGGAGCGTCCTTCGCCTTGTCCGGCTGCTTCGGCGGCGAGCTTCTCTGCGGCGCCTCCGTGAAGGGAAGGGTGGCGACGGCGCGCTCCGGCAAATGGCTCTCGACGGCGACCGGCTTCAAGACCGCGCCTTCGCCGAGCCGGGCGCGAATGCGGTCGGCAAAAAGCGCGATATCGGCACCGTCGTCGCTCGTCTCGCCGGCAAGGTCGGCCTGCTGCATGTCGAAGGCGGCGGCGGTCAGCACCGAAAGGCGCACGAGATCGAAGCCATAGCCGGCGTCGATATCCTGTTCGAGCGCGGCAAGCCTTTCATGGAACAATTTCTGGATCAGCCGCGGCTCGCGCAGAGGCCGCGAGGTGCCGACGGCGATGCGGCTGACGCCGCCATCGACGCGGAAAAGCAGCAGCGCCAGCCGCCTTGCGCCCTCGCCGCGACGCTCGAGGTCGCTCTTCAAGGTGGTCGCCAGCATGCCGGTCAGCCGCTCGATGTCCTCGGTCAGCATGATCGGCTCGGCAAGGTGACGCTCGACCGAAAGCGGTGCCACCGGCAGGCGCGGCGACACGGCCTCCTCGAGGCGGCCAAGCGCCTGGTCGAGGCGCAAGAGCAGCGATGCGCCGAAGCGGCGGGCCAGCGGCGCGCGCGGTGCCGCCATGACGGCGCCCGCCGTGCGCAGGCCGACGCTTTCGAGGCTGGCGCGTACCTCCGGGTCGATGCGCAGCGCCGCCAGCGGCAAGGGCGCGAGAAGCGCTTCCTCCCCACCATCGGGCACGATGCGGTCGCCAGCAAACCGCGCCGCCGCCCAGGCAGCACCAGGCGTGGCGGCAAGCCCGGCGCGGACATCGAAGCCCTGATGGAAAAAACGCGACAGGATATCATCCAGCATCGAGCGTTCGCCGCCGAAAAGATGGGTGCAGCCGGTGACGTCGAGATAGAGGCCGTCGGTCCCGTCAAGCGCCACCAGCGGGGTGTAGCGGTCGCACCAGTCGGCGAGGCCTTCGAGCAGGCGCCGGTCGGCCTCCGGATCGGCCTCCACGATGTCGATCGAGGGATGCATGGCGCGTGCGTCGGCTATGCCCATGCCGCGCTTCAGATTAAGCGCCTCGGCCCGTTCGTCGAGGGCGGCGATGCGCTGGGTGTTCCCTTGGCGATGGCTGATCACCAGCGGCAGGTGATCCGACGGCCGGGAACGCCAGGACCGCCCCAGACGCTGCCGCAAGATCCTCTCGGCGGCGAGATGCGGAAACCACAAGGATAGGATTCTTTGGCCGTTCTGGGGCCCATTCCTGAGACCTTCCTTGCTCGCCCCGTCTTTCTTCGAATATGCGTTCATCGGGGTTCCACTCCAGTGTGAATTTTCCGGGCAAGGCCGTGCGGCTCTTGCCGATGGCGACGGTGAAGGCGGGCCGGCCGATCGAGCCGGCGAGCGGCCCGGCAAGCGTCTTACGCGTTGCCGCCGGTGCCGCCGACAGGATGAGGCGGACGGGCGCTGCCGTCGGTTCGGGCTCGCCGGCCTGGCGCAGCAGGAACAGCGGCCGGCCCGCACTCTGCGCGCGGGCGTGCAGCCGCCGCGTCGCGGTGAGGTCAAGCCGCTGCGGGCTGCCGCGGATTTCGAGGATGACGGCGGCCAGCGCCGTCATCCGGGCAGCCTCCTCGGCGATCCACAGCGCATCGAGCAGCCTTGGCGCCTCGGAAAACAGCAATTGCTCCGGCTCGATGCCGAAGAAGGCGTGAAGCCCCCTGGCATAGGGAAAGCCGGCCTCGCGGAAAACCTCGGATGTGCCGATCCACAGCACCGGCAATCGCGGCCCCTGGCTGAGGATCAGGCTGACGAGCGACAAGGCAAAACCGGCAACGGCCCCGGCATCGCGGGTCGCGGCGCCATGAAACTCGCTCACCGCCGCCTTCGGCAGGCCGCCGCTCAGCGCAGCATCGAGGCGCTCGGCGCCGGTGCGCAAAAACGCATCGGGCGGCGCCACGGCGAGGCCGCGCCGGACAATGGTCAGATTCCGAGCGGGTGTCGGATGCCGAGAGGGTGTCAGACTCTGACGAGGGACATCCGCGTCAAACGACGAACTGGCCGGCGCCTCCAGGCGCTCGGGCAAGGTCCCTTCGATCTTCGCGATCTGGCGGCGCAGGGCAAAAACAGTCTCCCGCGCCACGGCGCTTGTCGCCATGACGGTCAGCTTCCACTCACAATTGTTCCTGTTATGTTCTTATAGATTCCAGAGGGAGGATGAAGAGTCAAGCGGAGTCATGGGGAATTTATTCCTGCCCGATTTTAGCGGGCCGTTCACGAAACAGGAACTTCCCGTGAATTATCGACCCGGCCGCTTCCGGGCCATCCCTAAAACCAGCCAGACGATCATGACGCCTATGATGGCGCCGACAAGCATCCGAAGCAGGCTGACCAACTCGGAATTCCTGCCGAGATAACTGGTCAAGACCACCAGCACCAAAAGAAGCAGTGCGCCAAACACTCCACAAATTGTAGCGCTTCTGACGAATTGGTTGCTGAATGGCATTTGAACACTCGACTCTGACAGAACGATGGAGGTTCGGCTTCGGGTATGGCGGCGTCCATCATCTCGCAAAGGCCACCCCTAGACCAGAGCGGATGACAGATTGCGCCCTTGAATCTGCCGCGTCATTTGCCGAGTCCGGCCTGAAAGCCTATATGCCGGGATCAAAGGACAAAGCATGGCTCGCATCTACCAAACACGCATCTGGCACGACCAGCTTTCGCCAACGATGGAGGAAATCGAGCTCTTGGCGCTGGAGGCCTATGCCCATCTGCCGGAGGAGTTTCGCAAGCTGACCGGCGAGATCGTCATTCAGATCGCCGAATTCCCGACCGACGAGATCATGGACGACCTTTCGCTGGAAACGCCCTTCGACCTGCTCGGCCTGTTCGAGGGGCGCGGCATCGCCGAGCGCTGGAACCCGCAGACCGGCGAGGGGCCGAACCGCATCACGCTCTATCGCCGCGCCATCCTCGACTATTGGGCCGAGAACGAGGAAACGCTGGGCGACATCGTCACCCACGTGCTGATCCACGAGATCGGCCACCATTTCGGCCTGTCGGACGACGATATGGAGAAGATCGAGGAAGCGGCTGAATAGCACTCAGATGACAGAAGCAGAATTTGCCGATCTGATCGATTGCAATTGGCCGTATCACGACATTTCACTGAGCCGGGAACTGATCGAATCCGCAGTGAGGATTTCGCCGAATGCCGCGTTCTTAGCACTTAGCGAGCTTTGCCATCTGCCCGCAAGTGCTGCCGTCGAGCCCGCCATTCTCCTAGCTCTGGTCGACTTTTGGCTATCCGAAGTCGACCACCCGGTGGCATCTCTGACTGCAGAATGCGCGATCTCCTTGATCGAACGCAAGCGACTGCCGGTTCCCGAGATACTTAGGAAGATGGGTTACGTCTCCGGTTATCCCGGCCTGCTTGCAGCGCTATCGATACTCTATTTCAGCTGCGATGACGTCGACGGGCTCGCAGACGCGCGGCTCAACGAAATCAGAGCCGTCTGGGAAAGGCTGCCGTAGCCGGTAGCACCCTACCAATCGCTGAGCTTGGTGTCGGGGCCGTATTCCTGGCCCTCGATATCCTTCACCACCGCCTGGCCGCAGCGCATGGTCTTGGCCTCCTTGTCATAGGCATAGGTCGGCGAGCCGAACAGGTGCCAGCCCTTGTTCAGCGCCGCCGTCACCTTGTGGCAGAAGCTGGCATCGTCCGGGCCGGACAGAAAGCGGTAGAGTTTCATTCTTCAATCCTGTCGTCAGTTACGTTAGTCATGCGCGAACAGCGGCGGCCTTCGCCAGCAGTTTTTCGGCCTGCGCCAGATGCAGCCGCTCGACCATCTTGCCGTTCAGCGCAACTACCGCCCTACCGATATTTTCGGCGAGCGCGAAGGCATCCTTGACCGCGCGCGCCTCGGCTATTGCTTCGGGCGACGGTGCAAAGGCGCGGTTCGCGGCTTCGATCTGGGCCGGATGGATCAGCGACTTGCCGTCAAAACCCATGGCGGCCGCTTCCGTGCACTCGCGCGCAAACCCGTCCATATCGCGAAAATCATTGAAGACGCCATCGAGCAGGTCGAGGCCGCCGGCACGCGCGGCGAGCACCATTTGCATCAGCCATGGAACGAGATAGCGCCGATCGGGCGTGGCGAGAATTCCGGTGTCCTTGACCAGGTCGTTCGTTCCGGCAACGAAACAAGCCAGTCGAGAGGCCGGATCGCGGCCCAGCTCGGCAATCGGCCCGATATTGAGCAGCGCCTTGGGCGTCTCGATCATCGCCCACAGCTTGACTTCGTCGGCGATAAAATTGTCGTCGAGCACGTCGCCGGCCTCGAGAATGTCGCGCGGCGTGTCGACCTTGGGCAGCAGGATGGCGTCGGGCGTGCATTTTGCCGCGGCCAGCAGGTCGGCGCCGCCCCATTCGCTCGACAGCGCATTGATGCGCACCACCATCTCGCAGCGCCGGTTGGAACGGCCGGCGAAAATCGCCGCCAGTTTTTCGCGCGCGGAAGACTTGTCGGCCGGGGCGACGGCGTCCTCGAGATCGATGACGACGGTATCGCAGGCCAGCGATTGGATCTTGGCCAGCGCCTTGTCGTTCGAAGCCGGGACGTAAAGCACCGAGCGGCGCGGGCGGTAGCTTTCGCTGGTCATCTCCGATCTATGCCGTCTGCAGCCGGCCGAGGCAAGCCGTGCATAAAAACTGCACGCAATTTCGGAAAATCTCCTCGTCTCCGCCCCGCTTGCCACCCGACCGGATGCGACAAGGGCGGCATGCAAGAGCAAACGAACTCCCGTTGGTCCCTGCCGTACCGGCTTCGCCGCGAAAGCTGGTGGCTCGTCGATCCGCCCCGGACTTCGGTAAACCTCCTCCCTTTCGTCCGGAAATCCCCGCCCACCGGCCGCATCAAAGCCGCCGAGAAAGCCCGATCATGATAGTATTCCTCTCGGCGGCGCCGAGCTATTGCAACCGCTTCGGCGTTGCCGTCCTGCTCGCCGCGCTGGCCGATTTTTTCTTCTATGGCCAACCGGCGGGCATCACGCTTTTCCTGTTCGGCGTTGCGATTGCCGCAGCGAGCATGGCTGTCCATCCTCTCGGCGCCTTCAACGATGGCAGGTTCTGGTTCAAGCCGGTTGCGCTGTTTATGGCGCTGCTGCCGCTTGTGGAAAATGTCAGCGCACTGTCCGTCTCGATCGCGCTGGCGGCGACGGCCATCTTCGCGCTTTCACTGGTCGGACGGTTGCGGCGCGGCCTTGCCCGTATTGCCGGCCAACTCTCGCTGTTCCTGCTTGCAACGCCATTTCGGCTCGTCCTTGATTTCTTCCGCTGGCGCAGGGCGGCGCGGCGGCTTGGCCGGCGGCGCGTGCGCCTTGCGGCGATCGCCGTCTGGGTCATGCCGCTGGGCCTCGGCGCAGTGTTCCTCGCGCTGTTCGGCGCCGCCAATCCGGTCATCGAATATTGGTTCTCGCTGATCGACCTGATGGCACTGCTCGAACTCGTCCAGCTGCCACGTCTCGCCTTCTGGCTGTTCGTGCTTGCCTGCGTCTGGGCCTTTCTGCGGCCGCGCCTGCCGCGCTTTCTCCGCCGCCGCAGGGTGTCGCCAGCCAGCGCACCGGCGACGCCGGCCACCAGGACCACCATCGAGGACATCGTCTTCGGCAAGGCCGCTATCCTCCGCGCGCTCGTCGTCTTCAACATCCTGTTCGCGGTGCAGAGCGCACTCGACGCCACCTATCTGTGGGGCGGCATCGCGCTTCCCGACGGGCTGACCTATGCCGCCTACGCGCATCGCGGCGCCTATCCGCTGATCGTCACGGCGCTGCTGGCCGCCGGCTTCGTGCTGGCGGCGCTGCGGCCGGGAAGTGCGACCTCCGGCGATCCGCTCATCCGCCGGCTGGTTTATGCCTGGGTGGCGCAGAACATCCTCCTGGTGATCTCGTCGATCCTGCGGCTCGATCTCTATATCGGTATCTATGCGCTGACCTATTGGCGTGTCGCTGCGTTCGTCTGGATGGGGCTGGTGGCGGCGGGCCTTGTCCTGATCATGGCCCGCATCGCGCGCGAAAAGTCCAACGAATGGCTGCTTTCCGCCAATCTTCTGACGCTATCGGCGACGCTCTATGCCTGCTCGTTCATCAACTTTGCCGCGCTGATCGCCAACTACAATGTCGACCATTGCTTCGAAATGACCGGCCAAGGCACCCAGCTCGACGTCTGGTACCTGCGCTCGCTCGGGCCCGGCGCCTTGCCGGCGGTCGATCGCTTCGTCCAGCACCAGAGCAGGACGGTTTCCGCGGAGGATGCCTCCATCCGCGAACTCGCCGGCTGGTATGCACAGGACGAAGCACGCTTCCGCGCCGGCCAGGAAAACTGGCGGGGCTGGAGCTTTCGTGACTGGCGGCTCAACCGCGCCCTCGACAGGCGTGGCCCGTTCGTGGTTCCTCCGATGTCCGAACCCTTCATGCCGGGCCGCTGATTTGATGCCGCACCACATACTGGTCGCCGACGACGACCCGCACATTCGCGAAATCATCTGCTTCGCGCTGGAAAAGGCCGGCATGAAAACGCTGGCGGTGCCGGACGGCGCGGCTGCCTTGCAGGCGATAGAGCGCCATGCGCCCGATCTCGTCGTGCTCGACATCGGCATGCCGGAAATGGACGGGCTGGAAGTGTGCCGGCGGCTGCGCCACACATCCGACCTGCCGGTGCTGTTCCTGTCCGCGCGGGATGAAGAGATCGACCGCGTCCTCGGGCTGGAGATGGGCGGCGATGATTATGTCACCAAGCCGTTCAGCCCGCGCGAGCTGGTCGCCCGCGTCAACGTCATTCTGCGCCGCGCGCGGCCCACGCCGGAACCAGCCGACGACCGGCAATTCTCGCATGGCAGACTGTTGCTGGTTCCGGCAAGCCATACAGCCAGCTTCGACGGCAAGCCGCTGGCGCTGACGTCGATCGAATTCGCGATCCTGAAAGGCTTTTTGGCGCGGCCGGCGTATGTGCTTGGCCGCGACATGGTGATGGCCAACGCCTATGCGGCCAATATCCATGTCGCAGACCGCACCGTCGACAGCCATATCCGCAATATCCGCGCCAAGCTAGCGGCCGTCGGCTGCGTCGATGCGATCGAGACCGTGCACGGCGTCGGTTTTCGGCTGGGCGGATGCGGCGCGTGAGCGCCCAAGGACTGATTGGCAGCAAATGGCGGCCTCGCCTCGCCACGGTCGTCATCGCCATCCTGATCATGGTGATGGCGCTGCCGCTGGCCGGCCTGTTTTTCTTCCGGCTCTACGAGAACCAGCTGATCCGGCAGACCGAGGCCGAGCTGATCGCCCAAGGCGCCGCCCTTGGCGCGATCTATGCGCAAGAGGTTCGCGAGGCCGGCATTGCCCCGGAAAAGCTAGGCGCACCCGTGCCTTCACCCAACACCAGCGATCGGGCCTCTCCCTACCAGCCGATCGAACCGGGCCTCGATCTTGCGTCCGACGGGATCCTGCCGACCCGGCCCGCGGCCACCGCGGCCAGCGCCGATCCCGCCTTCGCTTCAATCGGCGCACGCCTGTCGGGCATTCTTGCCGAGACGCAGAAGACCACGCTCGCCGGCTTCCGGCTGCTCGATCCCAGAGGCGTGGTCATCGCCGGCCGTGAGGAGGCCGGCCTGTCGCTCGCGGCTGTCGAAGAGGTTCGCGCAGCGCTTGCCGGCCGCTACGCCAGCGCGCTCAGGCTGCGGGTTCCCGACCAGCCGTCGCCGCCGCTCTATTCGGTCAGCCGCGGCACCAAGGTTCGCGTCTTTGTCGCCATGCCGGTTGCGGTCTCCGGCAAGGTCGCCGGCGTCGTCTATCTGTCGCGGACGCCGAACAACATCGTCAAGCATCTCTATGGCGAGCGCGGCAAGGTGGCGCTGGCGGCAATCGCCATCCTCGGCGGCGCGCTGCTGATCGGGCTGGTCTTCCTGCGCGCCGTCAGCCGTCCGATCTATGCGCTGATGGAACGCACGAAACGCATCGCCGCCGGCGACCGCGCGGCGATCAGGCCGCTCGATCACCACGGCACGCGCGAAATGGGTGAACTCTCTGCTGCTTTCCTCGACATGGCCGAAAAGCTGCACGCACGCTCCGACGGCATCCAGACCTTTGCCACCCACGTCTCGCACGAGCTCAAATCGCCGCTGACGGCGATCCAGGGGGCCGCCGAACTGCTGCGCGATTCAGGCAGCGCGATGGACGAGGCCGAGCGGCGGCGGTTTTCGGACAATATCGTCACCGATGCCGGCCGGCTCAATCTGCTGGTGCGCCGCCTGCTCGACCTGGCGCGCGCCGAAAATCTCGAGCCCAGCGGCGAAAGCACGTCGCTCACTGCTGCGCTGGCGCTGCTGCCGGCCGACGACAGGCTGGCGGTGCGCGTCGAGGCGGGCACCGAGATCGGGCTGCGCATATCGGCCGAAAACGCGGCGATCGTGCTGGCCAATCTCATCGACAATTCGGCGCGGCACGGCACGACGCTGGTATCGGTCACAGCCGCAAAAGCAGACGGCAAGGCCACCATCGTGGTCGCTGACGACGGCGCCGGCATCTCGCCCAGCAACCGAGGCCGCATCTTCGAGCCGTTCTTCACCACGCGCCGCGATTCCGGCGGCACCGGCATGGGCCTCGGCATCGTGCTGGCCCTCCTGAAAGCGCATGATGGCACGATCCGGCTGGTTGACTCGGCGAGCGGCACGCGCTTCGAGATCATCCTGCCGGCGGCGTGACTCGGCGGTTCAGATCGGAAGGGCCAAAAGGTGCATTACGACATCGTCATCATCGGCGGAGCCATCGTCGGCTCCTCGGTCGCCTATTATCTGCGCGAGGAAGGGTTTTCGGGCTCGATCGCGCTTGTCGAGCGCGACCCGCAATTTTCCCGCGCCGCGACCACGCTGTCCTGCGCCTCCATCCGCCAGCAGTTCTCGATCCCGGAAAACATCCGGCTGTCGCAATTCACGCTGAAACTGTTCCGGCGGCTCAGGGAAGAGTTTGGCGCGGACGCCGATATCGGCTTTCGCGAAGGCGGCTACCTCATCCTTGCCGGCGAGAACGGGCTGCCGATCCTGCGGGCCAACCACGAGGCGCAGATGGCCGAGGGCGCCGACATCGTGCTCGAGGATGCCGAGGCGCTCGTCCGCCGCTTTCCGTGGCTGTCGGTCGAGGGCATTTCCGCCGGCGCCTATGGCCGCAGCGGCGAAGGCTGGTTCGACGCGCATGCGATGCTGATGCTGTTCCGCAAGGCACTGCGAAGCAAGAACATCGATTTCATCACAGCGTCGGTGACCGGTATCGAGCGGCAGGGGAAGCGCGTCGCCGGTGTGACCCTCGACAATGGCGAGCGGCTCGAGGCCGGCACCGTCGTTAACGCCGCCGGGCCGAATGCCGGCAAGTTGGCAGCAATGGCCGGGCTGGCGCTGCCGGTGGAGCCGCGCAAGCGCAATGTCTTCGTCTTCGAGGCGCGCGAAAAATATGACGACATGCCGCTGCTGGTCGACCCGAGCGGCATCTATGTCCGGCCGGAGGGCTCGGTCTACATCACCGGCGGCGCCGAGCCGGAAGAGGGCGAAGGACCGGCCGACCCCGCCGACTTCGACCCCGACTGGCCGCTGTTCGAAGAGGTGATCTGGCCGGTGCTGGCGACCCGCATTCCGGCCTTCGAGGCGATCAAGCCGACGCGCGCCTGGGTCGGCCATTACGACTACAATACGCTCGACCAGAACGCGGTGATCGGCCCGCACCCGGAGGTCGGCAATTTCCTCTTCGCCAACGGTTTTTCCGGCCACGGCTTGCAGCAGGCTCCGGCGGTCGGCAAGGCGCTGGCCGAACTGATCGTGCATGGCGGCTATCGCACGGTGGATTGCTCGGCGTTCGGGTACAGCCGGATCGCCGACGGGCGGCCGTTTCGGGAATTGAATGTAATTTAACGCTGGCGCGAAGGGATGCTACCGTTGCTTGGTGGATTGAGCCGCCACCAAGCCGCCCGTACCAAGATACGCCTGAAGCCAGCCCAGCACCCGGGCCCAGCCTTCGGCATGCTTCGTTGCGGCAGCAGCGAGGCCGGCGAAGCCGCCATGGCAGATGGTGACGCGTGTGCCGCCGGCGATCGGCTCCAGCAGCCAGGCGACTTTGGTTTCGCGGCGGCCAAGCGTCGGATGGTCCCAGTCGTATCTCCGCGTCTGCACGATCCGGCGCGGCTCTTCGATCTCCAGGAATTCGCCGCTGGCGGGCAGGTGTCTGCCGGCCGCCGTCTCGACGGTGACGCTCCAGCGGCCGCCGACGCGGAGGTCGGCCGCCCATCCGGTCATCCGGTAGGTCCTGGCGGACCCCCACCAGCGCTCGACCTCGCGTGTAACGAGCGCGTCAAATATCCGCTCGGGCGGCGCGCGAACATCGACGCTCGCCATGACGGTCTCGCCATTGGTCATGCTGTGCACCGCGGAACCGTGCATCACCTGTCCTCCAGAAACGTTTCGCTATCGAAACAACCTCAAGCCTTCGACGCCGGGCGCGACAGGCCTTTGCCGGTTTCGAGCAGGCTCTTCAGGCTGGACAGGATGAGCGGCCAGCCGTTCGCCACATGGCCAAGCAGCTTGTGCGGTCCATCGGCTTCGTGTGTGATGGCGAGCTTCATCATCTCGCCCTCCTGCTCGAGGGCGAAGGTGCAGCGTGTGTAGCCGTCCGCCTTGACCTCGGGCATGAACTCGTTGCGCCATTTGAGCACGATGCGCTTGGGTGGATCGATCTCGAGGACCTCGCCGCTGTCGGTGACCCGGCCGTCGGTGTAAACCATCTTCCACGCCGAACCTTGTTTCCAGTCGCTTAGCATCTGAGCGCCGAGGAAATATTGCCGCTGGAACTCCGGCGCGGTCAGTGCTTGCCAGAGTTTTTCGGGCGAAGTGCGGATGTAGGTGACATAAACGAAAATGTTGCTCATCAGTCTTCCCTTTCGAGACGTTTCTTCAAATCGCCGAGGGCGCCCAGTCGCCCCCCGCTCGAATTTGCCGATCCAGCGTTCGGCGATCTCGTTGATGGGAACGGGATTCAGATAATGTTGCTTCTCGCGTCCCTTGCGGATGGTGGCGACGAGGTTTGCTTCTTCCAGGATCGCCAGATGCTTGGTCACCGCCTGGCGCGTCATGTCCATCTCACCGCACAGCGCGTTCAGCGTCTGCCCGTTCCTGGCATGAAGGCTGTCCAGCAATCGCCGGCGTGTCGGGTCGGCCAAGGCGCGAAAGACAGCATCCATGCTCATGACTCTAATATGCAACCATTTGGTTGCATGTCAAGAGGCAGAATGCGCGGGTTGAGGTCGCTGGGAGTGGATTTCAGCGCTTGCGGCCGAACCAGAATGCGTTGGGCATGCGCTCCATGCCGATACGCTCATAGAAGCCGACGGCGTCGGGTATGGAGATCAGGCTGATGGCAACGGAAGGTCCGAGTTGCCGGCGTGCCTCATCCATCAGGCCCTTGCCGATACCCAGCCCTTGCGCCGATGCAGAAACAGCGAGCTCGGAGATATAGCAGACCCAGGAAAAGTCGGTGATGCCGCGAGCGACACCAACCAGCGGCTTGCCCGGTGCATCGATGCGCGCGGTGAGCACCAGGTCGGCACTCGTGAGCATCGCCTTCAAACGGGCATGATCATCGACGGGCCGTGTCTCGCCGAGGCCGGATTCCACCAGAACGCGGCGGAACTCGGCGATGCCGAGGCCCGGTTCGCTGGCGTAAAGGATCGTGGATCGCGTTGTCATGTCGACAAAAGTGCACCATGGGCAGGTGGTTTTGAAGCTGTTTTGTACCGATTTTGTGTTTCGATCGACGACGGAAGTCCAAAAACAGCCGTCTTTTATTTGCCCGCGGCATTGTGTAAACCGGGCGCCAGCAATTCCCCGCAACGAGAAGAAGACGGGCAAGAACCATGGAAAAATTCACCAAGCTCACCGGTGTCGCCGCGCCGATGCCGATCGTCAATGTCGACACTGACATGATCATCCCCAAGGATTATCTCAAGACGATCAAGCGCACCGGGCTCGGCACCGGCCTGTTCGCCGAAATGCGTTACAAGGACGACGGCTCGGAAAACCCGGACTTCGTGCTCAACAAGCCGGCCTACCGCAAGGCGCAGATCCTGGTCGCCGGCGACAATTTCGGCTGCGGTTCGAGCCGGGAACATGCGCCGTGGGCGCTGCTCGATTTCGGCATCCGCTGCGTCATCTCGACCTCGTTCGCCGACATTTTCTACAACAACTGCTTCAAGAACGGCATCTTGCCGATCACCGTCAGCGCGGAAGACCTGGAGAAGCTGATGGACGATGCCTCGCGCGGTTCCAACGCGACGCTGTCGGTCGATCTCGAAGCCAAGGAAATTCGCGGGCCGGACGGGGGCGTGGTCAAGTTCGACCTCGACGAATTCAAGCGCCACTGCCTGCTCAACGGGCTCGACGATATCGGTCTGACCATGGAGAAGGCCGGCGCCATCGCTTCGTTCGAGAAGAAGAACGCTGCTGAGCGCCCCTGGGCCTGAGCGGTACGATGACCTGGCCGCGACAGGCCGGGTTCGTGGCGGCTGAACGGAGGGAACAGTCATGACACGTTCGCTTCTTGCCGGGGCCTGCGCGCTGGCGTGGATTCTGATGCCGGTGGCAGGCGCGCATGCACAGACCGACGTGGTGCTCGTGCCGGCTGACGATGCGTCCGGCGGGGCCGCCGACCAGGGCGCGTTGAGCAATGCGGCCCTAGCCGATAATGACAAACAGGCGCCGATGCCGTTCGAGGGCGGCCAACTGACTATCACCCAGGAGGAAGAGTACGGGGAACGGGTGCTCGCCTTCGACGGCAAGGAACTGGCGCGCAATTACGACGTCTTCTTCGACAAGATCGTCGAGGTCGGCGGCGTCAAGGTGGCGCTGGTCGATGTCGGCGACGGCGGCAATCAATGCGGCCCGGCCAAGGTGATCGTGTGGAAGCCGGAAGGCGGCACGATCCAGACGACCACGGTCGAGCAGGATGAATGCGGCGCGCCGCCGGCCGCGATCTCCGACAGCGCCATCTATTTCGTGCCCTATCTGCTGCCGGGTGATTCCAAGCCGGCGCTGCAATGGTCGCCGACGGACGGACTGACGACGTCCGGTAATCTGACCTACATGCCGGAGCCGGGCACCGACTGGAAAGACATCGATCCGTCGAAATACGACAACATCATTGATGCCTTCCACAACGAGGCCGTCTACAGGCTAGCCGAGACGCTGCTCGGCAAGGACATGCCCGACATCGCGACCAGCCTGCTGGTCGGCGGCGGTACTGAGGAGACCGCTTCAGGCGCCTTTTTTGCCAGCGGCTGCGTGCCGCATGATTGCGGCGGCAATGACGGCTTCATGGCCGTTGACCCGGTCAACCAGAAGCTCTATTTCGCCCGCCGCGGCGACAAGCCCGAGCCGGACGCGTGGCCAGCGGTAAGTACATGGCCGGCCGACGTCAAGGAAGCGCTGGACAAGGCGCTGGGGTCGGCGAATTAGATCGTTCTGCCGCGATCCTTCGCGCGCCCCGGACATCTCCCCACTTGGGGGGAGATCGGCCGTCACCGCCGCTTTCGCCAAACCGCCTACGCTGCAAAAAAGGAGGACCTATGCGAAAACTGATCTCCACCGGTTCGCCCTTCGAGAACACCGCCGGCTATTCGCGCGCCGTGGTGCAGGGCGACTGGTGTTTCGTGTCCGGAACGACCGGCTACGATTATGCGACCATGTCGATGCCGGAGACCGTAGAGGCACAAACGCGCAATTGCCTGGCGACGATCGCCAAGGCGCTCGGGGACGGCGGCTTCGAGATGGCCGATGTGGTGCGGGCACATTACTATATCACCGATGCGGCTTTCGTGGATGTGGTGTTCCCGATCCTCGGCGAGGCCTTTGGCGAGATCAGGCCGGCGGCAACGATGATCGTGTGTCAGCTCAACAAGCCGGAGATGAAGATCGAGATCGAGGTGACGGCGCTGCGGCGCACAGCCTGATGCCTGTCACGGTTGCGACAACGACACGGTCAGCACGAGGATCGGCCCATGGTGAAGGTCAGGCGCATCGTTGCAAACATAGACACGCAGGATATCGCGGCGGCAAAACCTTTCTATCAGGATGTGCTCGGCCTCGATCTCAAGATGGATATGGGCTGGATCGCTACCTACGGCTCGCAAGAGACGATGTCCGTGCAGGTCAGTTTCATGGCCGAAGGGGGATCAGGAACGCCGGTGCCGGACATCTCTATCGAAGTCGACGACATCGATGACGCGCTTGAAAGCATGAGAAAGGCCGGCTTTGCCATCGAATACGGTCCGGCGGACGAACCCTGGGGCGTGCGGCGCTTCTTCGTACGCGACCCGTTCGGCAGGCTGGTCAATATCCTTTCGCACCGGTAGCGACACCGGGCGGCAAAGCGCGGGCTTGCGCAGAACCCGCTTGGCCTTTAGCAAGGCCGCGTTCATGCGCTAAACGATTGGGACGGTTCTCATGGCTTCGAAAAATCTTCTCCTGCTTGCCGGCGACGGTATCGGCCCCGAGGCGATGGCCGAGGTGAAGAAATTGATCGCCGCCATGAACGACAGCCTCGACAGCGATTTCGCCACCGATGAGGGCCTGGTCGGCGGTTGCGCCTATGATGAGCATGGCGCGGCGATTTCCGATGCCGACATGGCCAAGGCGATGGCGGCGGACGCGGTGCTGTTCGGTGCCGTCGGCGGGCCGAAATGGGATGCGGTGCCCTATGAGGTGCGGCCCGAGGCCGGTCTCTTGCGCCTGCGCAAGGACATGGAGCTGTTCGCCAATCTCAGGCCGGCAATCTGCTATCCGGCGCTGGCGGCGTCCTCCTCGCTCAAGCAGGAGGTGGTCGAGGGTCTCGATATCCTCATCGTGCGCGAGCTCACCGGCGGCGTCTATTTCGGCGAGCCGAAGCAGATCATCGATCTCGGCAACGGCCAGAAGCGCGGCATCGACACCCAGGTTTACGACACGTTCGAGATCGAGCGCATTTCGGGCGTTGCCTTCGAGTTGGCACGCACGCGCAAAAACCACGTCACCTCGATGGAAAAGCGCAATGTGATGAAATCAGGCGTGCTGTGGAACGAGGTCGTCACCCAGACGCACAAGGCGCGCTATGCCGACGTCAAGCTCGATCACATGTTGGCCGATGCCGGGGGCATGCAGCTGGTGCGCTGGCCGAAGCAGTTCGACGTCATCGTCACCGACAATCTGTTCGGCGACATGCTGTCCGACATCGCCGCCATGCTGACCGGCTCGATCGGCATGCTGCCGTCGGCCTCGCTAGGCGCACCTGATGTCAAGACCAAGAAGCGCAAGGCGCTCTACGAGCCGGTGCACGGCTCGGCGCCCGACATCGCCGGCAAGGGTATCGCCAATCCGATCGCCATGATCGCCTCCTTCGCCATGTGCATGCGCTATTCCTTCGGCATGGTTGAAGAGGCCGACCGGCTGGAAGGCGCGATCGCCGCCGTGCTCGATCAGGGCTTGCGCACCAGGGATATTCATTCGCCGGGGATGACCGAAGTCGGCACCGCTGAGATGGGCGATGCGATCATCGCCAAGTTTCTGGGCTGATCCTATGGCGGTCGACGTCCGCTGGGCGACGACCGGAGATGCGGCGGCACTCGCCGCCATGCTTTGCGAAATGGCGGTGCATTACCGGCAGCCGCCACTCGACGCCAGCCAAGCGTTGTCGGCGGCACAGAAATGGCTTGGCGACGAAAGTCCGGCCTATCCGCATTTTGCGCTCGCCTTCGTCGATGGTGAAGTTTGCGGGCTGGCCTCGGTTGCGATCGCGCATCCCGGCATCGATCTCGAGCGGCTGCTGTTCCTCAAGGACCTATTCGTACGCGATGATGCCCGCAATGGCGGTGTCGGTCGAGCGCTGATGGCATTCCTCGCCGGCAATTGCATGCGCGAAGGCATCGGCCGTATCGATCTGACCACGGAGGACTGCAACGAAGGCGCGCTGCGCTTCTATGCCCAATTTGGTGCCGAGCGTCACGAGCAGAAGGTCTTTCTCAGGTTATCCGGCGAGGCGCTGCTGGCGATCGCGGCTGGTTCCTCGACGCGATCTTGGAAGCCCTAAATTGGAGATTGGCCGAAACATCTCCCCCTTCGTCATCCTGGGGCGAAGCAAGGAGCGAAGCGACGCGGCGCAGACCCCAGGATCCATATGTGGACGGCGCCCTGCCTGCAACGGTTGTTTTGCGTCGTTTTCGATCGCTTGCGTCCATATGTCCGGCCTTTGAGCACGGTCCTTGCGGCCG
>NZ_JAMYVA010000058.1:0-30547 GCF_040323505.1 Mesorhizobium sp. M0040 | reverse complement strand
TATAATCTCCAGTTACGGTCTGTTGGAGCCCGCCGCCCCGAATGGGGCGGCGGGCTTTTTGCATTTTCCCTCGCATTCTGTACGATCTTTCTTTCGCGACAGGGCGGCTCGATCCGGCGCTGCCCGACCAAGATGCGCGTTAGGCATGGGAGATGGTGTCATGCTTGCCAAGGTCCTGACACAAGCGGCAGTCCTGACAGCCGGGGCGCTTCTGTTTGCCGCGACGGCCCACGCCCGGCCGGACAGCCGCGCGATGACGTGCGAACAGACACAGCTTCTGATCCAGAGGCATCGCTCGGTGGTGCTGACCACCGGCCAGAACACCTACGACCGATACGTCCGCCAATTCGGCAATGAATGCGACTGGCCGCAGGTGCCGCGCGCCGCTTATATCAAGACGCGTGACGGTCAATGTCCGGTCTATCGCTGCCAGGATCCGGTCTTCGACCTCCCGGACTGAAAGCAAGTGTTTTTCATCCGACCGCCGATGCAGAATGCGGAAGGCGGTGGCTCATTCCTCGTCGAAAGGACCACCTTCCCGTTGGAGATCGCGCGAAATGACGCGTTCATCGGTGTCGTCCGGCAAGGCCTCGTCGCTTTCCTGGTAAGCGTTATCGTCGTCCTCCTCCGGCAGTTCGCCGCTTTTCTCGACGTCATAGCGAATGTCGCCGTTTTGCGGCACGCCATCAGGGAGGATTCTCCCGCTCCGGATGGCGTCCCAGTCCTGCTGCTGGATGGTCGGGCTCTCCGTCTCGTCGTCGGTTCGTTCTTTCCTGCGCGGTTCCATCGCCGGTTCTCCATCTCCATAATGTCAGCGGCCCTGAATTGGCTCAGTGGTTGAACTCATAAGTCTGGCGGCCGGTTCCCAGGCCACTGCGGTCCGGGCGCATTGCCGCACGACGGAACCAATCGCGCCTGCCGCCCTTCACATTCAGAAGATACTGGCGCGAAAGGAGCTCGACATGAGACCGCTCATTTTCTTGCCGTATATGCTAGGTGCGCTGCTGCTGGCGGTGCCGGCGGCCGCGCAGCCGGGCGAACAGGCGCAATCCGACCGCTGCAAAGTCGAGCTGCCCGACAAGAACAGCGAGCAGCAGAAGCCGGCCGGCAACAATTTGTCCGATACGCTCGAGCCATGCGGTGGGGTCCTGAAGCCCCCGCCAACGGGCGATCAGGGCATGGCGGCGCCACCGCCGGACGAGGGCAGGACCCCGGTGATCAAGCCCGGCGAGGTGCCGCCACAGCCGCCAAAGCAGTAGCAGCGACGAGCGGCAACTTCGCGCCGCTTGCGCCGGCAGGTTTGTTGCACTCGCTTAGGAACATTAGCTTGTCCTAAATGTTATTTCAGACGCAGTAGATATCACCCCCCTCCGGTATCGCTGCTGATCGGGAAACCGATCGGCCCGCGTCTTGCGACGCGGGCCACCGCAGTTCATTCGCAGTCCATTCGCCGCATCGCGCGGGCACTTCACCGCTGTTCGATTAGCCGCCACTTACGGAACAACAAGGTGGCGTGGGCGTTTGCCTAGAGGGTTCGCCGCTTCGACCGGAATGCCGCGTCGCAATTGTAAGGGCGAGGCCCGTAACAACAGGAGTAGACGATGAAAATCCACCTTGTTCCTGCTGCGGCGGGATTGGCGTTGCTTGCCGGCGTCGGCGTGGCCACCGCGGACCAGGTGATTGTCACGCCCGAACAGCAGACGGTCATCCGCGAATACGTCCACAAGCACCCGCTTGCGTCGATCAGTCTTCTGGGGGTGGAGCTCAATATCGGTTCCACGTTGCCCGATACGGTCGAGCTGCAACCGATCGATGTTCCAGACGTGCGGTACAGATACGTCGTCGTCGGCAATCGCACCGTGCTCGTCGACCCAGGCACCCGCAAGATCGTGCAGGTCATCGAGTGATCGGCGTTGCCAAACCGCGAACCGGGTTTGGAAAGGTCACGGTCTAATAACCAAATCAGAGCTCCATCCCGAGCGATCGGGATGGAGCCGCTGTCGTCTCGAAACAAGGAAAGGAGCCATTCCCATGCTGCCGCATGTCGAGCCGGTCAACGTGGCCGCCGCCGTCGACAAACTGCTTGCTGAACGAGGCGATGGCCTGCTGTCGATGAAGGCGGCGATCGCACTGTTGCGCAAACGCACCGGAACGGAGCGCTCGGACGCCGACCTTGAAGGGTTGATCATCAAGAAGGCGGCGCTCCTCGGCGTTGCTGTCCTGTGTGACAGAGAGGTTCAATAACGGTGTTGCCTGCCGCTCAAGACGCGGGTCGAAATTTCAGCTAGAACAAGGTTGCTTACGCATGAACCGAGCCGACGGAGGTATCAGTGACGGACAGGCAGGAACGGATTCGCCAGCGGGCACACGCGATCTGGGAACAGGCAGGCAGGCCCGATGGGGCGCATCAGCAGCATTGGGATCAGGCTACCGCCGAAATCGACACGGAAATCGCCGCGAAAGAGAAGACCGCCAGCCGGCCGAAGCCGAAAGCTAAGCCGGCCGCCAAGGAGGAAACCAAATCCAAGGCGCGACCACGCAAAGCGTGAACTCGAGCGGATTTAGGCAGACTTGGATTGAACGCGTCCAAACGGCAGAATTCAGATCCATCATAGGCTACGTTCATGGTATTGGCCCGGCCGCCTTGTCCGGATCGGTCCGGTCACGGCGGAACTGCCCTGCCCAAGGCAATGGCAACAGCCATTCCTCGTGCCTGCCAGTGCAGAGCTCATATTCAGGCGCGAGATTGGTCGGCGCCAAGCCCGCCATCCCAATGGCGGGCTACTTACCGCCTTGCACGTGGCGGCAGCATGGCGGGGGCTCACACGAGCACGCGCCTCAATGCGTTTGACGGCCAGGATCCGGCGAAGCGGACGCTCCGTCTTCCAAGGCGTCCCAGCCCGGCGCGGGACTGCTTTGCATCAGTTCGGGGCACGCGAACTCCGTCAGATCGGTTTCCGCGAAGCCGTCGAACTCGATAGCCGCCCCGTAGAGCTGGGCTGCTTGCATGACGAGCCATTCGATGTCTTCGCGCGCAACATTCTCGGCGAGGTTCTGCAGTCGCGCGGCTTCGGCGACAGCAGTCAGATTGATGGCAATCCCGGACCGCAATGTAGCCCGAACTCGGGAACTGACGTCTTCGTGCAGGCGAACCGAAAATCCGTAGCGCATGGAAAACCTTCCCTTCAGGAGCGGTTTGTCCCTCGTGTTCTACGATGCGCCCAGGATTCGCGATTGGCAAGCGAAATTCCTTAAAAACTCATTTTATGTCAAATAGTTAGCGTATTTTGTTGATTGTCCATTTGATGCTTGATCCGCTTCATCGGACTTCTGCATGACTCGCTGATCTGAAGGCCTTGACGCATTCTGCTCACGTACCTAACTCTACAGAAAATTAGGAACATACTAACTCAGCTGCATTTAGGCTGGTATGACTGGAGGCCGAGATGTCCGAACTGGAACGCCCGGAACGATTGCAGATCATGCTGACCGTCGATGAACTGGCGGCGTTGGAGAACTGGCGCTTCGACAAGCGCATGCCGAGCCGGTCGGCCGCGATACGGGAACTTTTGAGGCGAGGCCTCACAGCCGATGGTTTCCTGACGGCGGCGCACGGGACCAAGTCGCGCGACTTCGGCATCCTGCCGCATTCTGCAGATGGCGACGGGGCAGTCGACGGGGCGCCCCAGAAGGAATAGCGTCGTTTCCGCCGCGCTCGCCCGCTCTGCGACCGTGCTTCGCGTCTCTCTTGCTTCGCGATGAGTTGTGGACGTCTGGTCCGCTGATCGCTGCGAAGTAGAAGAGATCCAAAGCTCTGTCTTGCCAGACGCTCCGCAATCAGGGAGTGCTCGATCGGCATGGTGTGGGCTCGGGAATTTTGCCGATGACGCTGGAATTGACGGCCGGCGACCAGTCGATGCTGCATGGCGAGCAAGGCTCGGCAGCGGTTGCCGCCATGAAGATCCTGGTTGCCTTTTCGAAGGCGGTCGGCGCGCGCAAATTGCTGGACATTGCCGGTGCCCATATCGACGGCTGCCTCTATCACGGCCAGGCCAGCCTCGATTTCGTCGAAAGGCTGATCGAGGGCGGCGGCCGCGTTCGGGTGCCGACGACGCTGAATGTCGGTTCGTTCGACCTCATCCATCCCGGATTGGTGAAGATGCCGGTGTCGCAAGAAACGCCGGCGCGACGCCTGATGAAGGCGCATCTGGAACTCGGCTGCCAGGCGACCTTCACCTGCGCACCCTATCAGACTCGGTTCCGGCCAAGGTTCGGCGAGCAGATTGCCTGGGGTGAATCCAACGCCATCGTCTTTGCCAATTCGGTGATCGGCGCGCGGACCAACCGCTATGGCGATTTCGTCGATTTGTGCTGCGCAATGACCGGGCGCGCGCCGGCATGGGGGCTGCATCTGAGTGAAAATCGACGAGGCCAGGTCCTGTTCGAGCTGACTGACGCTGCTTTCGAGCCAAGCGACGCTCTGTTTGTCGGCGTCGGGCTGATCATCGGGCAAAGGGCTCGCGACCGCATCCCTGTCATATCGGGCCTGCCGCAGCCGCGCGACGAGGACCAATTGAAGGCGCTGGGGGCGGCGGCGGCAACGACGGGTGCCGTGGCGCTGTTTCATGCCGTCGGCATCACGCCGGAGGCGAAGACGCCGGATGAGGCGTTGCACGGCCTGGCGCCGGAGGAAAAAATCCGGATCTCTCGCGCTGACATCCACCATGCGCTGGCCAGGCTGTCGAGCGTCCCCGACGGCGTGCAGCTTGCAGCCGTGTCGTTAGGCACGCCGCATTTCTCCCATGACGAGTGGATGCGCCTGTTGCCGCTGCTGCGCGAAGTCGGTCCAGGCAAGGGTGTCCCAATCTATGTCAACACAGGGCGCGCGACGCTGACGCGGCTGCAGGACGAAGGCGCACTGGCCGGTATGGAAGCCTTCGGCCTCGTTCCGGTCACCGACACCTGCACCTATGTCACGTCGATCCTCGAGCGTCTCGATGGCGTGGTGATGACCAATTCGGGCAAATGGGCGCATTACGCACCTGGCAATATCGGTGTCTCGGTGGCCTTCGGTGACATGGAAGACTGCGTCCGCTCGGCTGCGGCCGGCCGCGTCGTGCGAGGCGCGCCATGAAGACGCCGGCCAGAACCGGTACATTCCACCTTGCCGGCTCGGCACAAGGCCCAGCGCTGGTGCTTTCGCAGGCGCTCAGCTTCTGGGGCGGGATCGACGTCGAAACGGGCGACATCATCGACCATTCGCATCCGGACCTAGGCGGCAATATCGCCGGCAAGATCCTGGTGATGCCGAGCGGGCGAGGGTCGTCGTCCTCGTCTTCGGTTCTTGCCGAAGCGATCCGCAGAGGCACGGCGCCGGCCGGCATTATCCTGGAGCGGCCGGACCCGATCCTTGCCGTCGGCGCCATCGTTGCCGAATTCCTCTACGAAATCAGCATGCCGCTGGTTGTCTGCGACATGTCAGGCATTGTCTCCGGCGACCGGATCGCAATCGGTCTGGGCGAAGATGCGCAAGCGATGGTGAGCAAGCTCTAGCCGGCCATCAGTCCCGCCGCGCCCCGCCGCCAGTAGGCTGCCGCCAGTGTTTCGTTGCGGCCGAGCGCCAGCGTGCCGCGCCAGTGTTCGCGCACCGTCGTGGCGGCTGCCGCTTCGGCCGCGAACCAGCCGAATGCCGAACCGGTCGGCCATGCGAGCAACCTTACCCACAGGAGCGAAATGGCATGGTCGGCAGTGATAGCGGGCGCGGGCACATGCGCTGGTTTCGATCGGGCAGCATGACGGTTATGCTGCCGATGGCGTGTCTGTCCTTGCGCCGTCTTGCGGGTTCAAGGCACTGGCCGCCGAGACGGTCGTCGCCGGCGGCAGAGACGAAGGCGCTGTTCGTATTGGACGGCGCATCTATGATCGGCTTCGGCCCTCCGTTCAGATCTCCGGAATGCTTTCCCTGAAGATCACCTGCAGCCTTGGCTGGTGCAGTTCGTAAGGCAAGCCCCTGACCGCATGGGTCAAGGTGTTGAGCGCTTCACGGGCCTCGACGCGCGGGTTCTGGTCGATGACTGCGTCGAGCGTGCCGTCGAGCAGAAGCTCCTTGGTGCCTTCCGTCACCTCATGGCCGAGAAAGACCGTCGACAGCGCACGCCCGCGTTCCCTTAGCGCGCGGGCGATGCCGGTGTTGCCGGCGCCGACATTGTAGATGGCGGCCAGGTCCGGGTGCCGGTCGAGCAGGGCGGAGGCCTCCGAATAGGCCTTCTCCCGGTCGTCGAGCATCTCGCGCATCTCGACGATCTGCAGATTGGGCGATTCTTCCGCCAGTATGTGGCGGAAGCCCATCTCGCGCTCCTCGTGGCCGCGATAGGAGAGCGAACCGGCGAACAGCGCGACCTTGCCCGGACGCCCTGCGCCCATGAAGCGGTTGAGCAGGTAGCCGGCGAGCCGGCCGGCGGCGCGGTTGTCGATGCCGATATAGGCAACCCTCGGCACATGCAGGATGTCGGAAGCGATGGTGACGACCTTGACGCCGCTGGCCGAAAGCGAGCGGATCGCCTCGCGGACCGTCGGATGGTCGAGCGCGATCACACCGACGCCTTGCGTCTGCCCGTGCAGTTCCTGCAGCAGACGCGCAAGCCGGTCCGGATTGAAGCCTTCGATGGTAGCGACGCGGACGTCGAGGTCCGGCCGCGCCTGCGCCTGCGCCTCGATCTGGCGGTGCAGCATCTTGATGAAGGAATTGGTGCCGGCGGGCAGGGCGAAATCCAGCCGTATGACCTCGCCAGTAACCGCGTTGCGCTGGTTCGGATTGTTCGAATTTTCAGCGATATAGCCAAGCCGCTGTGCCGTTTCGAGCACGACCTCGCGGGTGCGCGCCCGAACCCCGGCGCGGTTGTTGAGCACACGGTCGACCGTGGCGGCCGAAACGCCGGCCTCCCGGGCTATGTCTGTCAGGGTGGACCGCACTGTCGATCACCTCATTCCAAAACGCGCCAGGGGCGCATCGAGATCACGCATTTCATGGGTCCACCGTCGGAGAGCGGCTTCATCGCCGTCCGCGATTCTGATGGGAAATGATGTAACCGGCCTTGGCCGATGCGCAAGCCGCCGCGCTACACCAAAATGCCCAAGCAGACCAAAGCGGGGAGGTGGGCAGCCGGGCTCCCTCAAATTCAAGCACCGGCTTCAGTATGAGAGCCTTTACAAACGCCATTCTTCCCCTCCCATGAGATGTTATGAGGTGTATTGATTATTTATGATGTTGACAGCCTTCGTATAGTGCCGTCAATATCCATCATAAGGGCCGTGGAGGAACAAGGCCCTGAGGGAGGAGTTCCAATGTCGAATTTGATCCGCGTGTCGCGGCGCCGTTTGCTGGCGTCCGGTGGAAAGGCGGCAGTCCTTGTTGCCGCCGCAGGTATTGCACCGAAATTCATTCGCCCAAGCCGTGCCTATGCGGCCGATGCCCTGGCGCCCGGCATGATCGGTGGCCCGACGGGCTTCGACGGCTCGGAGCGCTACCAGTATGGCGCCGACACGCCCGAGGGCCGCGCCATCGAGGCGGCCAAGGCGATGAAGGGCGCCGGCAAGGCGCCGGCCAAGATCGTACTTGGCCTGTCCGACGGCTCGATCGGCCAGTTGACCCAGCCGTTTCCGGCCGGCGCGCCGTCGATCAAGGATCTCTGGGAGAAGGAAACCGGCATTCCGTTGGAAATCGTCGGTGTGCCAAACGGCCAGGAATTCACCAAGACGATGCAGGACATCTCCACCAAGGGTGGGGCATATGACATCTACGCGGTCGAATGGAACCGCCTTGGCGACCTCGCCGAAACCGGCGGCATCCTCAAGCTCGACGACTTCGTCGCGCAATACAAGCCGGAATGGGACGATCCCGAGCGCGGCTATGTCGACGGCGCCAAGGGCGTCTCGCTGCTCAACCAGTATCGCGGCTCGACCTACGGCGTGTCGCTGGATGGCGACTTCCAGACATGGGTCTACCGTACCGATCTGTTCGGCGACGCAAACGAGAAGAAGGCCTTCTCCGACAAATACGGCTATGAACTGGCGGCGCCGAAGACCTGGAAGCAGCATGACGAGATCGCGGCCTTCTTCCAGCGCCCGGACAAGGGCCTGTTCGGCTCGACCGATCTGCGCAACCAGGGCTGGGGCTACACCAACTGGTATCAGCGTTATGTCTCAATGGCTTCGCCCAATCAGTTCTTGTTCGACGATACCGGCAAGCCGCTGATCAATTCTGAGCAAGGTATCGCGGCGACCAGCGAGTACATCGCTTCGCTTTCGCACCATTCGCCGGACGCGATCTCCTGGGGCTGGCCGGAGCAGTACGGCAATTTCGCCAAGGGCGGTGCGGCCATGACCTGCGCCTTCTCCAATCTGCCGAAATTCCTCGACAATGCCGGCAACAAGGATTCAGCTGTCACCGGCAAGATCGGCTCGATGCTGCCGCCCGGCCGCGAAATCGACGGCAAGCTGGTCAGCCGGTCGGTGCTGTGGCTCAATCTGTCGGCGTCGGTGTCCTCGCAAGCCAAGAATCCGGAGGCCTGCTACCTGTTCCTGCAGTGGCTGGGCTCAAGCCGCATCTACGCCTGGATGACTGCCAATCCGGGCGGCTACTTCGATCCGTTCCGGCTATCGGATTTCTCGGATCCGCTGGTTCGCCAGACCTATCACGCCTACCACATGGACGTGGTGCGAGAGACGGTCGCCCGCACCGTGCCCACCATCAACTATCCCGGCGCCACCGCCTTCCACAACGCGCTGGACGAGAACCTCGTCGCCGCGCTGACCAAGGCCAAGACAGCCGAGCAGGCGATGGCCGACACCGAGGCCGAGTGGAAGAAGATTGCCCGCCGCACCGGCGAGGAGAAGCTTCTCGAAGCCATCAAGACCAACAAGGAGGCCTGGCCGACCGTCCTCGATCCGATCGCCTGATCGTCGCAGGATCTTACCAAGAAGGGGAGGAGCGGTCGCTCTTCCCCTCGGCAACGAAGGACCCAGCAAAGCCGCAAGATGAAGCGTTCAGTTCCTTTCGAGATATTCCGCTATGCCGCGATCCTTGCGGCGATGGCGGTGACGCTGGTGCCGATCCTGTGGATGGTGTCGATGGCGTTCAAGCCGATCGCCGAATGGTCGGCGACCGGCGCCGACCTGACCTGGTGGCCGAAGAACCCGACACTCAGCAATTTCCGCTTCGTCTTCGGTGAATCGACCAACAATCTGATCGTCGCGCTCGACCGCACAGCTTTGAAGCCGATCCTGTCATCGCTGCTGTCGGCCACATTCGGCACGGCAATCGCCATGTCGGCGGGCACCGCGGCGGCCTACGGTCTGTCGCGCTTCGGCTCGGGCCAGAACCTGCCGCTGGCGCTGATTCAGCTTCGCCTGTTTCCGCCAATGGCGGTCATGACCCCGGTGATGATCATGTGGGCCTTCCTCAATTTCACCGACAGCTGGTGGGGGCTGTCGTTGATCTACGGCATCGTCACGCTGCCTTTCGCCTTCTGGCTGATGAAGACCTTCTTCGACGACATGCCGCGCGAGATCGAGGAAGCGGCGCTGGTCGAGGGCTGCTCGCGGTGGCGCGTCTTCACCCGCATCACGCTGCCGATGATGCGCGCGCCGCTGGCCAGTGCTGCGCTGTTCGTCTTCATCCTCAACTGGTCGGACTATCTGATTGCATTGCTTCTGACGACGCGCGAATGGGTGACGGTCCCCGTCTACATGGCCTCGCTGTCCTCATCGATGACCGGACAGCTCTACGGCGCCAAGGCAGCCCTCGGCCTGATAGCGGCAGTGCCGCCTGTCATCATGGGCATCGCCATCCAGCGCCATCTGGTGCGCGGACTGACCTTCGGGGCGCTCAAGCAATGAGCGCGGTGACTGCGACGATTTCGGAGGGCGACATGCAAGCCTCCAAAGCGGCGTCGGTGCTGCCGGACGAGGGCGCAAAGCTCGGCTTCCGGCTGACGCTGCCGGCGCAGATCCTGGTGCTGTTCATCGCCGTCTTCCCGCTCCTGATGCAGCTCTACATCAGCCTGACCGACTGGTCGCCGCTGTCGGGCACCGGCTGGTGGAACGCCTGGTCGATGTGGAACAGTTTCGCCAACTACACCGACCTTGCCGCCGATGCGCGCTTCTGGAGTGCGCTGAAGCGCACGGCCATCGTCATGATCGTCTGCGTGCCGGCGGAGTTCCTGCTCGGCTTGGCGCTCGCGACACTGTTTGCCGACGAGTTCCCCGGCAAGCGGATCTTCTACTCGATCCTCTTGATGCCGATGATGGTGGTGCCGGCGGTAGCCGGCTACATGTTCTTCATGCTGTTTCAGTCAGGCGGCCCGGTCAACGACATCCTGTCGGCGATCTCAGGCTTTCCCGTCACCATCGCCTGGCTGTCGGACCCGACGCTGGCGCTCATCGCCGTCATGGTCGCCGACATCTGGCAGTGGACGCCGCTGATGTTCCTGATCCTGCTTGCCGGCCTGGTCGGCGTGCCCGACGACCAGATCAAGGCGGCGACGCTGCTCGGCGCCAACCCGTGGCAGCGCTTCGTCACCATCGTGCTGCCGAAGATGAAGACGATCATCATCATCGCGCTGGCGATCAGGGTGATCGAGAACTTCAAGATATTCGACACGCTTTACATCATGACCGGCGGCGGTCCCGGCGTCGCTACCGAAACCATCTCAGTCTACATCTACAAGCTCACCACCCAGGACCTGATCTGGGGCTATGTGGCGGCAATCGCGCTGGCCATATTGATCGTGCTGTCCATCGCTGCGGTGTTTGCCATGAAACGCATGGCCCGGGTACGCGAGGTGGCGGCATGAGCACCATCCACCTGCAGAACCTGGTCAAGAAATTCGGCGACTTCACCGCGCTGAAGACGATGGACCTGGCCATTGCTGACGGCGAGTTCATGGCGCTGCTCGGGCCGTCCGGCTGCGGCAAGTCGACGACGATGAACATGATCGCCGGCATGGAAGGGCCGACCAGCGGCAAGATCCTGTTCGGCGAGCGCGACATGGCCGGCGTGCCGATGGGGCGGCGCGGCGTCGGCTTCGTCTTCCAGAACTATGCGATCTTCACTCATATGAGCGTGCGGCAGAACCTCGCCTACGGGCCGAAAATGCGCGGCGCACCAAAGGCCGAGATCGGCCGCCGTGTCGACGCCATTGCCGAGATGCTGCAACTGACGCCGCTGCTCGACCGCAAGGCGGACAGACTGTCGGTCAACATATTGCAGCGGGTGGCGATCGGCCGTTCGGCGATCATGGAGCCGGCGATCTTCCTGCTCGACGAGCCGCTTTCCAATGTCGACGCCGCCTTCCGGGCAGTGATGCGGACCGAACTGAAGCAGTTGCAGCGGCAGTTCCGGCAGACCATGGTCTACGTCACCCACGATCAGCTCGAAGCAATGACCATGGCCGACCGCATCGCGGTGATGGACCACGGCGTGCTGCAGCAGGTCGGCACGCCGCTCGAGGTCTACAACAACCCGGCCAATGTCTTCGTCGCCCGCTTCATCGGCGCGCCGGGCATGAACCTGCTCAAGGGCAGGCCGGCGGAAAGCGACCGAGGTCTGGTCATCGATCTCGGCCCGCTCGGCGTGACACCGCCGCTGCCGGTCGAGATCGCAGATGCCGTACGCAGGATGCGCGGCGAGGTGTTTTATGGCTTTCGACCGGAGCAGGTGACGCTGGCTGAAGGTGGCCGTGGCCTGTCCATGCCGGTGAGTTTCGTCGAGCGGATCGGTGCGCGCACCATCATCCACCTTGGCGACGGCGAGACTGCGGTGAAGGCGGTGTTCGACAATGATGTCGGGCTGGCGATCGGGCAGACAGCCGTCGTCGCGCCTGCGGCGGAGGCGGTGCGCGTCTTCGACGCCGCCTCCGGTCTTGCATTGAGAGCAGGTTGAGATGGCCGACATCGTTTTCCGTAATGTGACAAAACGCTATGGCGGCACGCTGGCCGTCGACGATGCGTCGTTCGCGGTGAACGACAACGAGTTCTTCTGCTTCTTCGGGCCGCCGCTGTCGGGCAAGTCGACGATACTGCGCCTGGTGCTCGGGCTGGAAACCCCGGACGCGGGCGAGATCCTGATCGGCGGAAAGCCGGTCAACACGGTGTCGCCGGCCGAGCGCAACGTCGCCATGGTGTTCCAGAATTTGGCGCTGTTTCCGCATATGAGCGCGCGCGACAACATCCGCTTTCCGCTGGTCGAACGCCGGGTCGCCGAAGCCGAGATCGAAAAGCGCGTCGCCGATGTCGCGGCCAAGCTGCATATCGGCCATATCCTGCACAAGCCGCCGGCACAGCTTTCCGGAGGTGAGCGGCAGCGCGTGGCGATTGCCCGCGCGCTGGTGCGGGATCCCGCCGCCTATCTGATGGACGACCCGATTTCGGCGCTCGACGCCCGGCTGCGCGAGGAGACGCGGGTCGAGCTCAAGCGCATCCAGCGCGAGCTCGGCAAGACGCTGATCTATGTCACGCACGACCAGGAAGAAGCGATGTCGGTCGCCGACCGAATGGCCATTCTGGAGAACGGCAAGATCAGGCAGATCGGCGCGCCGGCCGAGATCTATGACCGGCCGGCCAGCACCTATGTGGCGCGGCTGCTCGGGTCGCCGATGATGAATATATTGAAGTCGGTGCACGGCGCGGAAGGCGTGGAGGCGGCGGAAGGCACGATCCGCGTCGCGGACAAGGCTGCGCCGGCCGATGCCGTCGAGATCGGGCTCAGGCCGGAAGACATCAAGGTCAGGTCTTGGTCGGGTGGAATGCCGGAGGGGGGCGCGGGCCGCCCGGCGCGAGTGTTCGAGGTCGAGCCGCTCGGCGGCTACACCGTTGTGACGCTCGCCGCCGGAAAGACGCGTCTGCGGGCGCTGTTACGCGGCCAGCCGGACATCAGGCCGGACGCGATGGTAGTGATATCCTGCGAGCCGGGCAGGGTGCATTATTTCGGACAGAGCGGGGGAGCCTTGGCACGATGACGGCGGCTGCAAGGAACGAGCTTCGGGAGGAACATATGGCAAGCCAAGAAATGGTGGGCAACGGCTTCGAGCCGGACGTTAAAGTCCGCACCAGGGAATACAGGATCGGCTGCGTCGGCGCCGGCATGATCATGGCCGAATGTCACCTTGCCGCCTACAAGGAAGCCGGTTTCCCGGTGGTGGCGATTGCCTCGCGGACCAAGGCCAGCGCCGAGAAAGTCGCCAAACGCTGGGATATCCCAACCGTCCACGACACGCCGGAACAGCTCATCGAGGACAAGAACGTCGAGATCATCGACCTTGCCTTTCCGCCGGACAAGCAGCCGGCACTGATCCGTCATGCTCTGAAGCAGGCACATATCAAGGCGATCCTGGCGCAGAAGCCATTGGCGCTGTCCCTTGAAGAGGCCGTCAAACTTCGCGACGAGGCGGCCAAGGCAGGCAAGATCCTCTCGGTCAACCAGAACATGCGTTACGACCAGTCGATGCGCGTCTTGAAGCAGATCATCGACAGCGGCGCGCTCGGCGACATCGTTTTCGCCCAGATCGACATGCATGCGATCCCGCACTGGCAGAGCTTCCTCGAGGACTATGACCGGCTGACGCTCGCCAATATGAGCGTCCACCATCTCGACGTATTGCGCTTCCTGTTCGGCGATCCCTTGGAGATCACCACCCTGACCCGCAAGGATCCGCGCACCCGCTTCGATCATTCGGACGGCATCACCGTGTCGACGATAAAGTTCCCGTCGGGCGTGCTCGCCGTATCGCTTGAGGATGTCTGGTCCGGTCCGCGCCAGGAGGGCTACAAGGACGACCAGCACATCAACTGGCGCGTCGACGGCACCAAGGGCGTCGCCAAGGGCACCATCGGCTGGCCGACAGGTTCTGCCTCGACGCTGACCTATGCCTCGACCGAGACCACCGGTGGTGAATGGGTGACGCCCAGCTGGGACACGATGTGGTTCCCGCATGCCTTCATCGGCGTCATGGAGCAGCTCCAGCACGCGGTCAAGACGGGCGAGCCGCCGGCGCTGTCCGTCGCCGACAACGTCAAGACCATGGCGCTGGTCGAAGCCGGCTACCGCTCCATCGACAAGGGCCGGACCGTCAAGCTTTCCGAAATCTCGATCAACTGAAACACCGGACGACTGAATCACTTACAGGGAGGACTTCACACCATGATGCAGGCAGGTATTTTCACGGGTTATTTCCCGTATGGCCTCAAGGAAACCGCGCAGAAGATCCGTGCGCTCGATTTCAACACCGTGCAGCTCGACCTGCATTTCAGGGATATCGACCTTTCCGCCGGACAGATCACCAAGGACAAGGCCAAGACTGTCCGCGATACGTTCCGCGACCACAATCTGCCGATCTGCTGTGTGTCGGGCTACACCAACATCATCCATCCGGACCTGGGCGAGCGCGAGCGGCGCGTCGGCTATTTGAAGGAGATCATCCGCAACGCACGCCATTTCGGCACCCCTTACGTGATCTCGGAAACCGGTACCTACAACACCGAGTCCGACTGGGTGCATCACCCGAAGAACAAGACCGAGGAAGGTTTTGAGGAATGCCGCAAGGTCATCGCCGACCTTGCCCAGACCGCCTATGACCACGGCGCAGTCTTCCTGCTCGAAACCTATGTCAACAATGTCGTCGGTTCGGTCGAAGAGACGGTGAGGATGTTCGCGCAGATCGACCACCCAGGCCTCGGCCTGCTGATGGACCCGACCAACTATTTCGAAACGCACAACATCGACAGGATGGACCAGATCCTGAACCAGGTGTTCGACACATTGACCGACAAGATCAAGATTGCCCACGCCAAGGACGTCAAGCGTTCCGGCGGCGACAAGTCGGAAAAGCACGCAGACATCGGCGACGAGGACGCGCTGGAGAGCCACACCTTCCGCGGCGTCGGCGAGATCGAGCTGCCGGCGCCCGGCCTCGGTTCGCTGAATTACGACCTCTATCTCAAGCGGCTGGCCGAAAAGCATCCGAACATCCCGGTCATCATCGAGCATCTTTCGGAAGACGACGTGCCCCGTGCCAAGAAATTCCTCGACGGAAAATTCCGCGCCAACGGACTGTGATGGCGCGGTTCGGCTACGAAACAAGGGAGGAAGAGAAATGTTGAAATTCGCGTTGAAAATCGCTGCCGCGGCGACGGTTCTCGCCGGTGTTGCGCTGGGTACGCCGGCGCTGGCGCAGGACGCCCAGAAGACGTTCTACCTGCTGTCGCATGGCGGCCCGTCGGATGCCTTCTGGATCGACTGGAATGCCGGCGCCACCAAGGCCTGCGACCAGCTCAAGGTGACCTGCAAGATCTCGTTCAGCGGCGGCGACATGGCGGCGCAGAAGGAAGCCTTCAACTCGGCACTCGCCGCCAAACCGGACGGCATCGCCACGACCTCGGCGCAGCCCGGCCTGTGGACCGAGGAGGTCAAGGCAGCCAAGGCGGCCGGCATCCCGATCGTGTTCTTCAATACCGACGATCCGGCAACCGGCCGGCAGGCCTATGTCGGCGCCGACCTTAAGGAAGCCGGTGTCATCTGGGCGAAATATCTGGTCGACCACAATATGGTGAAGCAGGGCGACAAGGTGTTCCTGCCGGTCGAAGTGCCGGGCGCCAGCTACCAGCAGCTCGAGACCGAAGGCATCGCCAGCGTCTTCGATCCGCTCGGCATCAAATATGACGTGGTCGATTGCGGCACCGATCCGGCCGGCATCATCGCCAAGATGACCGACTACATGGTCGCCAACAACCCGCCGGCGATCATCGCGCTCGGCGACTCCGTTGCGGCCAGCGTCAAGCGGGTGTTCGACGGCGCCGGCGTGCAGGCCGGCAAGATTCCGGTCGTCGGCTGGGGCAATTCGAAGGAAACGGCCGAGTCAGTGAAGTCCGGCTTCATCAACGCGGCTGCCTGGCAGTTCCCGTCAGCGCAGGGCTTCATGCCGGTGGCGCTGCTCGGTTTGGCCGCCGCTGGCGAACCGATCGGCTACGACATCCACACGTTCAGCCTCTACGACGCGTCGAGCGTCGAACCGATCCTGAAACTCTACAACAAGTGATTGAAATTGACGCTCGCCGCGCATGCGGCGGGCGTCACCTTGAAATATGGTCGAAACAGTCATGACAATTGCCGCAGAAGAGGAAATGCCGCGTGCCAAACGCAGGTCGAGCCTGATGCGCTCGCCGCAGTTCTCTTCGCTCGTCATCCTGATTGTCCTGCTTGCGGTGTTCGCGATCGCCGACGCGAATTTCCTGTCGCCGCTCAACATCTCCAACATGATGGCGTTCCTGCCCGAGCTCGGCATCATCGCGCTCGGCATGACGCTGCTTCTGACGGCGGGCGAGTTCGACCTTTCGGTCGGTGCCGTATTCGGGCTGGCGCCGGTCGTCGTCATGCTGCTGGTGCAGAACGGCGGGTTTGATATTGGCCTCGCGCTGCTGGCCGGCCTGCTGCTATGCATAGCGATCGGTGCGATCAACGGGCTGATCGTCACCAAGATCGGCATCTCGTCCTTCCTGGTGACACTGTCGATGCTGCTCGTCGTGCGTGGGGCAGCGCTTTACATCACCCAAGGCTTTCCGCTGAAATCCTGGAACCAGCCAGGCTTCTTCGTGACGCTGCTGGCCGGCAGCTTCAATATCGGAACGTTCCGTTTCTATACCTCGCTGTGGTGGTTCATCGGCCTGTCGCTACTGGCGATCTATGTGCTGCGCTACGCCAAGCTCGGCAACTGGATCAGTGCTATCGGCTCGAACCGTAACGCTGCCGTGGCGCGCGGCGTGCCGGCCGATGCGGTCAAGATCTGGCTGTTCATCCTGACCTCGGTGCTGGCCGGTCTCGCCGGCATGATCAGCGCCTTTCGCATCTCTGCCGCCTCGCCGGTGGCAGGCACCGGCTACGAGCTCGAAGTGATCGCCATGGTGGTGGTTGGCGGCACCGCGCTGACCGGTGGGCGCGGCACCATTTTCGGCACCATCGTCGGCGCGCTGATGCTGCGCAGCATCCGCAACGGCATCGTGCTGATCGGCGTGCCCGGGCTCGCCTACAACATCTTCGTCGGCATCATCATCCTTGCCATGCTCATCCTGCACGCTTTGCTGCAGAAGAACGCCGCCAGGAGCTGATCATGGAAGTGCTTCGGCTGCAGAATTTGCAAAAATCCTTCGGCAGCGTCCGCGCCCTGAAGAGCGCCTCCTTCACGCTCAACGAGGGCGAAGTGGTGGCCTTGCTCGGTGACAACGGCGCCGGCAAATCGACGCTGATCAAGGCGATCTCGGGCGTGTTTCCGGTCGATCGCGGCGACATCTATGTGCGCGGCCAGAAGGTCTCGATCCGCTCGACACGCGATGCGATGGATCTCGGCATCGAGACCATCCACCAGGACACCTCGCTGGCGCCCGATCTCAGCATTGCGCGCAATCTTTTCCTCGGCCGCGAGCCGGTCAATCTCAAATGGCTGGGCGTGTTCGCGCCGCTCGATCTCGCTCGATTGCGCGATGCTGCGTCGGCTCTATTGAAGCGCGTCGGCATCTCGAAAAAACTCGACGCCGATGCGCTGGTCAGCACGCTGTCAGGCGGCGAGCGTCAGTCGATCGCCATCTCGCGCGCCATGCAGTTTGCCGCCAAGGTCATCATCCTCGACGAGCCGACCAACAATCTCGGCGTCGAGGAAACGCACGGCGTGCTGCGCTTCGTCAAGGAGGTGCGCGACGCCGGTCACTCGGTGCTTTTGATCACCCACAACATCCATCACGTCTTCCAGGTCGCCGACCGCATCATCGTTATGCGCCGCGGCGAGATCGTCGCCGAGCAAACGGTCGCCGACACCGATCTGCTGACCGTGGAAAGCATCATCACCGGCGCCGACATGTCGGCCCTGCTCAAGGAGACGAGAGCGAAGTGAAGGACGGGAGCAAAGTGAAAGAACTGGCCGTCACATGGTAGAGCTTTACGGCAAGATGCTGTCGCGCCGGCAGGTCTCGGAACGATCCGGCATGCTGTCGCAGTTTGCCGGCGTGCGGCTGATGACGCTTGGCGACGGCGTCGAGCGCGGCATCCGCATGCTCGAATTCCGCACCGGCTCCGGCCTGCGCTTCACCGCGCTGGTCGACCGGGCGCTCGATATCGCCGACTGCGACTTCAAAGGCCAGGCGATCGGCTGGCACTCGCCGAGCGGTTTTCGCCATCCCGGCCTGCACGAATATGAAGGCGAGGAGGGATTGGCGTGGGCGCGATCGTTCTCCGGCCTTCTGCTGACCTGCGGCCTCGACCATATATTGTTCATGAACGAAGTACCGGCCGATAGCTACAACTACCCGCCGAAGAAGACGGTGCGCCATTCGCTGCACGGCCGCGTCAGCACCATTCCGGCGCGGCTGACCGGCTATGGCGAGACCTGGGACGGCGACCGCTGCGTGTTGTGGGCCGAAGGCATCGTCCAGCAATCGACGGTATTCGGTGAAGATCTGCATCTGCTGCGGCGGATCGAGGCCGATGTCGGCGGCAACGAGATCCGGCTTTCGGACCGTGTCGTCAATCACGGCTTCAACCGGACGCCGCATATGTATTTCTACCACATCAATGTCAGTCATCCGGTGCTCGACGAGGGCGCGCGCTACCTGGCGCCGATCCGCGACGTCATCTGGGCAGGCCATGCCGGCGAGCGCTATGAAGCGCAGAAGGTCGGCTACCGCACGGTGCCGGCTCCGCAACCGGGGTTCAAGGAACAGGTCTGGCAGCACGAGCTCGGCGCCGACAGCGCCGGCGAAGTGCCGGTGGCGGTGGTCAACGATAGGCTCGGCCTCGGCTTCGAGGTGGTCACGCGCAAGGACCAATTGCCCTGCGCCTATCAATGGCAGAATTTCCAGGCCGGGCAGTACGCGCTTGGCATCGAGCCGTCGACGCATCATGTGCTTGGGAATCTGGCCGCGCGCGAACGCGGCGAGATGATTTGGCTGGAGCACGGCGAGAGCCGCTCCTACGATGCCGTGTTCCGGGTTCTGGACGGCGCCGGCGAGATCGCCGATGCGGAGAGCCGGATCGCGGCAATCGCCAGGCAGCCGCGAGAGGACTACCCGCAGCCGTCGGCCCGTTTTCCTGTTCTTGGAGGCAGGTCGTGATAATGGCGAACAAGATACGGGACACCAGTTGGGAGGCTGGCTCCGGCCGGAGCGGGGAGGGCTCGCGGCAGATCGGGAATCGGAGGTCACAATGGCTGGCACGGTAAAGCGCGATTACAGCCTGGTCGGCGAAAGCACGCGCAGGGCGATCGAGACGGGACTGGCCTCGGCGGAGTGGTACCACACGGATGTCCCTCGCAAGGCGATCAAGGAGCTGATGCAGCGCTCAGACGGCCCGGCGATCCGCGACACGATCATCTGGATCGTCGCCATCCTCGGCTCCGCCGCCGGCGCCATATATTTCTGGGGTACCTGGTGGTGCGTGCCGTTCTTCTTCGTCTACGGCGTGCTCTATGGCTCGTCCAGCGACTCGCGCTGGCACGAATGCGGCCATGGCACTGCCTTCCGCACGCGCTGGATGAACGATGTCGTCTACCAGATCGCCAGCTTCATGCTGATGCGCAACCCGGTGACCTGGCGCTGGAGCCATGCCCGCCACCACACCGACACCATCATCGTCGGCCGCGACGCCGAGATCGCCGTGATGCGCCCGCCGGACCTTTTGCGTGCGGCGCTGGCTTTCACCGGCATCCTCGATTTTCGCTATTCGCTTCCGGCACTGGTACGCCAGGCGTTCGGCAAGCTGACGCCCGACGAGAAAAGCTACGTTCCCGAGATGGAACAGCACAAGGCCGTCATCGCGGCGCGCTGGCATATCGCCATCTACATCGCCACGATAGCACTCGCCCTCTACATGCAGTCGTGGATACCGGTGGTGCTCATCGGCGTGCCGCGCCTCTACGGCACCTGGCACATGGTGATGACCGGCCTGCTGCAACACATCGGTCTGGCCGACAACGTCGTCGACCACCGGCTCAACACCCGTACCGTGTACATGAACCCGATCAGCCGGTTCATCTACTGGAACATGAACTACCACGTCGAGCACCACATGTTTCCGATGGTGCCCTATCACGCGCTGCCAAAGCTGCATGAATTGATCAAGCACGATCTGCCGGAGCCGAACCCGTCGATATGGCATGCCTATCGCGAGGTCTGGCCTGTCCTGCTCAGGCAGCTCAAATACGAGGATTATTTCCTCGAGCGCGAACTGCCGCCAACGGCCAGGCCCTATCGTGGCGAGTTCCACGAAGTGAACATGTCGGCGGCGGCTGAATAGGCACCGCACCGGCGCCATGCAGAAAATTTCAGGAGAGACATAGAATGGCCGATTGGGTCGAAGCGTGCGCCGTGGACGATGTCGACGAGGAAGACGTCATCCGCTTCGACCATGGCGGCCGCACCTTCGCGATTTACCGTTCGCCGGACGATGAATTCTTCGCCACCGACGGGTTTTGCACGCATGAGAAGGCACACTTGGCCGATGGTCTTGTCATGGACGACATCATCGAATGCCCCAAGCACAATGGCCGCTTCAACTACAAGACCGGCCAGGCCAAGGGCGCTCCCGTTTGCGTCAATCTCGCGACCTATCCAGTCAAGGTCGAAGCTGGCAAGGTGATGATCCAGATCGCCTGACCTGCCTTCTGTCACGTAGCAAAGGGGACCAAATCCATGAGCCGGAAAAGACCGACCGTCGCAGACCTGCGTGCCATGAAGGGCAAGCGGCAGCTGACCATGCTGCGCGTGCTGACGATGGACGAGGCCGAGGCCGCCGAACGCGCCGGCGTCGACATCGTCTCGGTGCCACCGGAGTTGGTGCTCAATCCGCAATACCGCGATGCGGCACCCAGCCTGTTCACCATGCCGGGCGAGAATTTCTTCGAGATCGGCACGGCCGATGATTTCGTCCGCTGGGCGTTCCGGCTCTACAAGGCCAGCGCCGATGCGGTCTATTGCAGCGCCGGGTATGCCACCATCAAGCGGATGGCCGACGATGCCATTCCGGTAATCGGCCATGTCGGCCTCATCCCGTCACGCGCCACCTGGACCGGCGGCTTCAAGGCTGTCGGCAAGACCGCCGACACCGCCATGCAGGTGTTCGAGGCGGTGAAGCAACTGGAGGCCGCCGGCGCGATCGGCGCCGAGATCGAGGTGGTGCCGGTGGAAGTGGCCAAGGCGATCTCGGAACGGACGTCGCTGATCATGCTGTCGATGGGAGCGGGCACCGGCTGTGACGCGCAGTATCTGTTCGCCGACGACATCCTCGGCCAGAACCGTGGCCACATGCCGCGCCATTCCAAGGTCTATCGCAATTTCGCCGCCGAATACGATCGCCTGCAGGCCGAACGCATCGCCGCCTTTTCCGAATATGTCGCCGATGTGAACAGCCTGGCGTATCCCGAAGACAGGCACGTCGTGCACATGGACCCGGACCAGCTCAGTCTGTTCCTGGAGAAGATCGAAGCCGCATAAGACGCCCCGGCAGCGGCACAAAGCGTCATCGCGGATCGTGAAGGCCGGTTCGGCGCCAGGGCCAGGTCATCGCATGGCCGGCTGCGATGCCACACGAAAGTTTGTTGGACCAGGTCTGGACGGCACCGGCCAGATGCTGTTGAAACCGGTGCGTCATCGGTTTGCCGGACAATTGTGCGGTTGCCGATGGAGCGGGTGAAAATTCCCCTTCGGACAGTTCTGCGCATGACCGCCATTCCCGAAAACAAAGCCTTGCCCGAAACCGCGCCGGCGGCGCGGCAAGCTCGGCGGGTGGCGCTGATCGTCGCCGTCGCCTTTTTCATGCAGCTTCTGGATTCGACCATCATCTCGACCTCGCTGCCGCAGATGGGAGAATCCTTCGGCGTACCGGCGGTGGCGATGAGCATCGGCATCACCGTCTATATGCTGACCATGGCGGTGTTCGTGCCGCTGTCCGGCTGGCTTGCCGACCGTTTTGGCGCGCGCAACATCTTCCTCGTGGCGATCGCCCTGTTCACGCTGGCCTCGCTCGTTTGCGGCATCTCACAGAACCTGGCCGAGTTCGTCGCCGCACGCGCGGTTCAGGGCCTGGGCAGCGCGCTGATGACGCCGGTCGGCCGCATCCTGGTGCTGCGCAACGCGCCGAAATCCGAGCTTCTCAACGCCACGGCGCTGATCACCTGGCCGGCGCTGTTCGCGCCGGTGGTCGGGCCGGTGCTTGGCGGCTTCATCACCACCTATCTCTCCTGGCACTGGAATTTCTTCATCAACATTCCGCTTGGGGTTGCCGGTTTGGCACTGGTCGCCCGCTTCATTCCCGGCGACCGCGAAGGCGGCGCTAGGCCGCTCGACTGGCCGGGCTTCCTGCTGACCTCGGTGGGGCTCGCCGCGATGCTCTACGGCCTCGAGCGCATCGCGCATCCGCAAAAGGGTGTGTTGCCGACCGTGGCATTGCTCGGCACGGGCATTTTGGTCGGCTGGCTGGCGGTGCGGCATCTGCGACGCGCCAACCATCCGCTGCTCGATCTCACAGCTTTCAAGGTGCAGACCTTCGCCATCTCGACGCTGTCGGCCGGCACGATCTTCCGCATCGCCATCAACGCCACGCCGTTCCTGCTGCCGCTTTTGTTCCAGGTCGGCTTCGGCCTGAGCCCGGTCGATGCGGGCATGATGATCCTGGCCTATTTCCTCGGCAATCTCGGCATGAAGGCGGTGACGACGCCGACGCTGAGGCGCTTCGGCTTCCGTTCGGTGCTGATCGTCAACGGGGTGATCGCCTCCTTGTCGATCATGGCCTGCGCGGCGCTTTCGCCGCAGACGCCGCAAGCGTTGGTGGTGGTGCTGATGCTGATCGCCGGCCTGTCGCGTTCGATGCAGTTCACCGCGCTCAACACGCTGGCCTTCGCCGATGTGGCCTCACAGCAGCGCAGCTCGGCAGCGACGTTGTCCAGCATGCTGCAGCAGGTGGCGATGCTGTTCGGCGTGGCGGTGGCGGCGGCACTGCTCAACCTGTCACAGATCGCCAGGGGCGCGGCAGCGCTCGATCTCGTCGACTTCCGCCTTGCCTTCCTGGTGATCGGCGCAATCGGTCTCGTCGCCTCGTTCCGCTTTCTGGCGTTACCGAAGGCTGCCGGCGCCGAGGTCTCGGGCCATGCTTTGCGGATTTGACGCGGGAATCCAGCGGCGAGCGCGGACATAAATTCTGCCTGCTTCGCTCGTTGTGGAACAAACTTTTGCGAGCGGTTCGATTGGCACGGTCAATTGCAAAAGTGCTTGAGTTCCTGGCATTGCGCCAGCCTCGCCAATCGGTGCATCCAACCGCGGAATTTCCTCGCAAGCCGGCCTGCAATGCGCGGATTCATTTGACGAATTGGTCTTGAGAGGGAGCAGGGCGTAGCCATCGCGGGTGAAAGCGGGCAATGAACGCGACCGGCTGGCTAAACTGGAGAAGCCTGAACCAGGAGGGCATTGTCTTTGCCATCGCGGTTGTGCTGTTCATTGCCGCCGCCATCGGACTGCCTGGGTTTATCAACTCGAACAATCTTGTTGCCATCGTGCGCTCGGTCTCGGTGCTGGGCATATTGGCGCTCGGCATGGCGGTCGTCATCATAGGCAGAGGCATCGATCTATCGGCGGTGGCGATCATGGCGATGTCGGTCGCCTGGTATCTGCAACTGCTGAATTCGGGAACGTCCGACGGGCTGGCCTTCGCCTATGTGCTCGCTGGCGTTCTCGCCATCGGGCTGTTGAACGGAATCCTGGTCGCCTACGCCGAGGTTCCGGCGATCTTCGTGACGCTGGCGACCGCATCCTTCGTCTTCGGCTATGTGCGTTCACAACTGATCACGCAAGACGCCGTGCCCGTGCCGCCCGGCCATTGGGTCGAGCTTCTGGGCGGGCTGCGTTTCCTCGACATCCCGGTCGAGGTGTTTGTCTTCGCCGGGCTGGCTTTCGCCTTCTTCCTGTTCCTGCGCTACACCAAATGGGGCCGCTACGTCTATTTCGCCGGTGACAACCCGGTCGCCGCGCGCAACATCGGCATTCCAGTGCGCCCGATGCTGGTGCTGCGCTACGTGCTGTCGGCCCTGGTCTCTCTGGTGGCCGGCCTGCTCACCGCCGCCAGCCTGCATTCGATCAACACCCGCATCGTCAATTCCACGCTGCTCTACGACATCGTGCTGGTGGCGGTGATCGGCGGCATCGGTCTGTCTGGCGGGCGGGGCGGGGTGCGCAACGTGCTGGTGGGTGCCGCGCTGATTGGCATCCTGCTCAACGCCATGACCATCATCGATATTCCGCTGCTCTATCAGAACCTGATCAAGGCCGCGATCCTGCTGGCGGCGATCATCGTCGATGGGTTCATCAATCCGCGCGACGAGCAGACCGCGCAGCAAGGCGACATTTAGACCGACGCGAACGGTTGGGGCCGGCCGCGAACGACAACGACCAAACCAGAGGATGTGACATGAAAATCATCAGGACGTTTATGGCTGCCGCGGCAGCGCTTGCCGCCTCCGCCTTCGTGGCGCCGGGCTTCGCGGCCGAAGATCCGGGTCCGGGCGCCTATTCGCAAGCACTCAAGGGCAAGCGCGTGATGCTGGTACCGATGGCGATGGGCTTCGACCTGGCACAGGGCTGGGCGCATTACCTGAAGACGGAGGTCGAGGCCTGGGGTGGCGTGTTCGAGACGCGTGACCCGAACTGGGTGGTCGATGCCGGCGCGCAGGCGATAACCGACGCGATCTCGTCGGACGCCAGGCCGGACGTGCTGATCATCCACTCGCCCGACCTCAACTCCTATGCCAAGCTGATGAAGAAGGCGCAGGCGGCCGGCACCTATGTGCTTTTGGTCGACAATCCGGCGAACTTCCCGGCCGATGCCTTTGTCGGCAGCGACTGGGATCGGCTCGGCCAGCTGGAAGCCGAAGCGGCGATCAAGGGTTGTGGGCCGAACTCGTCCAAGAAGATCGGGCTGGTGCAGGGCGACCAGGCCAACTCGTCGAGCCTCTACCAATATGCCGGCATCATGAAGGTGCTGGACAAGAACCCCGACTTCAAGGTCGTGGCCAAGCCTGACTCCAACTGGGATGCGACGACCTCGCGCAACGTGACGACGACGATGCTGCAGCAGAACCCCGACATCTGCGCCATCATCGATTTCTGGGACGGCGACGCGACCGGCGCATCGGCTGCGATCCGCGATGCCAAGCTCGAGGGCAAAGTCTTTCTGGTCACCACCGGCGGTGGCGAAAAGACCGCCGACTGCGACAAGCTGCAGGACGGCACTTATGGCGCGGTGGTGATGACCGATCTTGCCCGCCAGTCGGGTGACATGAACGCCGTCATCAAGTTCCTGTTGCAGAGCGGCCAGCCGGCCGGCACCTCGCACACCTACATCTACACGCTGGAGAAGGCGACAACCAAGGCCGACCTCAAGCCAGACAGCTGCTGGGACTTGAAAGCACTGCAAGCCCAAGCTGCGGCCAAGTAAACCGCGGGTCCGTTGCAAGCATCGACGAGGTGGCCGGACCGGGTTCGGCCGCCTCTTTCTCTCTTGAGTGGCAGCAGCAACCGATGTCCTTTCGCGAACGCCTTCAATCCTGGCGCTACAATCTCGTGCCCGACCACCTTGTCGGCGAGATCCTGAGCAAACGCTGGACCGACAACGCCATTCCGTTCCTGGCGCTGGTGGCGACGCTCGGCGTGTTCGGTTCGATCATTCCCGGCTTCTTCAAGCCGATGTCGCTGCAGGAATCGACCCGCCAGCTCGGCGAATTCTCGCTGGTCGTCACCGGCATGACGGTGGTCATGCTGGGCGGCGGCATCGACCTTTCGGTCGGCTCGATCTTCGCGCTGTCGTGCTTTTCCGCCGTGTTCGTCTTCTTCATCCTCGAACAATCGGTGTGGCTGGCGCTGGCCGCCTCGATCGCCACCGGGCTGCTGTTCGGCGCGATCAACGGTTACCTGATCGGCTATTTCCGGCTGCGCGCGTTCCTGACGACACTGGTCACCTTCATTTTCGGGCGGGCGCTGTTCGACATATTGGTCACCACCTATGCCGCCGACGTGCAGCTTTCCGATGCCACATCGGATGTGCTGGACTTCATCGGTGACGATACCTTTTGGGGCCTGTCGGTTGCGGTGTGGGCGGCGATTATCCTGGCCATCATCACCCACGTCGCGCTGACGCGCTCGCGGCCCGGCTGGCATGTGCAGGCGGTAGGCGGGTCGCGGCGATCGGCCCACAATGCCGGCATCCGCGTGCGCCGCACCGTGTTCATGACCTATGTGTTCTCCGGCTTCTGCGCCTCGCTCGGCGGCTTCCTCATCGCCTGCCGGCTGAGCGGGGCAGGGCCGGGCACAGGCCTCAATCTCGAGGTCATGGCGTTGACGGCGGCGGTCGTCGGCGGCGTCAGCCTGGGCGGCGGCCGCGGTTCGGTGATCATGGGGCTGATGGGCGCGATCATCGTGCTGACGATGACCAACGGGCTGATCCGGCTGGGCTATGGCACAGGCACCAACCAGATGGTGCTGGGCATCATGCTGGCCGTCGCAGTCACCATCGACATTCGCTGGCTGAAGAACCGCCACAAGGTTCTGGACGAGGTCTATGTCGCACCGGTCTATCTGAAGATGGGCGCAACGCATTCGGCGGCACCGGGCTCGGGCACGCCTTACGAACTCGACAACCGGCTGTCGGAGGCCGACCATATCGGGCTCGGCGAGCTGGAAGGGCCGGAAGACGTCATCCTCGACCGCGACGACCATCTCTATTGCGGCACGAGGCATGGCGAGATCGTCCGCTTCTTCGCGCCGGACTACAAACGCTCGGAGGTCTTTGCCCATATTGGCGGCTTTCCGCTCGGCCTGGCCTTCGACAAGACAGGCAATCTGATCAGCTGCGTTGGCGCGATGGGCCTTTATTCGGTTTCGCCGCAGCGCGAGGTGAAGCGGCTTTCGGCGGAAACGTCGCGCTCCTGGACCTCGATCGTCGACGATGCGCGGCTGCGCGATCCCAATGATTGCGACATCGCGCCGGACGGCCGCATCTATTTCACCGATTCCACCAAGCGCTATGACGCGCACGACTGGGCGCTGGATTCGATCGAGAACCGCGCCACCGGGCGGCTGCTTGTCTATGACCCGAGGGACGGCTCGACGAAAACGCTGCTCGACGGCTACCGCTATACCAACGGCGTCTGCATGGCGCATGACGGCAAGTCGCTGTTCTTCGCCGAAAGCTGGGCCTGCAGCGTGCACCGCTACTGGCTGGAAGGGCCGAAGGCGGGCACGGCCGAATGCGTCATCCGCGACATGCCTGGCTACCCCGACAACATCAACCGTGCCTCCGACGGCAATTACTGGATGGCCTGGCTCGGCATGCGCACGCCGAGCTTCGACCTGTCGCTGCGCCATCCCGACATGCGCAAGCGCATGACGCGCCGGCTGCCGCAGGACGAATGGCTGTTCCCCAACATCAACACCGGCGGTGTGGTGAAATTCAACGAGAAAGGCGGCATCGTCGAAGCGATGGGCGACCTGTCGGGCGCCGCGCATCCGATGGTCACCTCGATGCGCGAGCACAAGGGTTTTCTGTTCGTCGGCGGTATTCTCAACAACCGCATCGGCCGCTACAGGATTGTCGGCGCCGACCCGAACTGGACCAGCCCTGCTTCCTATTGGAGAGCAAAGGCATGATGCTGGACCCGATCCTCGACATCTTTCGCGGCAAGGCGGTGACAATCCCGCCGCTTGATGGCGCCTTCAGGCCGAATACGCTGCTGGACGATGCTGCGGCCTTTGCTGAACTGCCCGAGGCTGACAATCTGCTGATCGCTGACGGTCAGCTGCTGGCGTCCAGCGGCAATGCCGTCTACGCGCTCGCCGCCGGTGGCGCGCCTGTTCTGGTCGAGACATTTCCGGCCGCGGTCACCGCGCTCGCGCGCTCGCCCGCCGGCGAACTGACGGTCGGGCTCGAAAGCGGCAGGCTGTTGATTGCAGGCAAGGAGGCCGCCCTGCCGGCCGAGATCCGCTGCATAACGGCACTCGCCTACGCAGAAGATGGCACGCTTTGGCTGGCCAATGGCTCGGCCGACCACGGGCCGTCGCAATGGGCCGCCGATCTGATGAAGAAGGGTGCGTCGGGTTCGCTGTGGAAGCGCGATCCGGCAGGCAGCGAATTCCGCAAGCTCGCCGGTGACATCGCCTTTCCCTATGGGCTGCATCCAACAGGCAAGGATGTGCTGGTCAGCGAGAGCTGGCGGCACCAACTTATCCGCTTCGACGGCGCGACAGGCAGCCGCTCGACAGTGCTGGCGCATCTTCCCGGCTATCCCGCGCGGCTATCGCCTGCCGCCGATGGCGGCGCCTGGCTGGCACTGTTTGCGCCCCGCAACCGTTTGATCGAATTCGTGCTGCAGGAAAAGCACTATCGAAACGACATGCTGGCGCAAGTGCCGCCGCAGCACTGGATCGCGCCGGCACTCGCCTCCAACCGCAGCTTCCTCGAGCCGCTGCAATGCGGCGGCATCCGCACCATGGGCATGCACAAGCCATGGTCGCCGAGCCGCTCCTACGGGCTGGTGGTCAGGCTCGATCGGGACATGCGGCCGCAGTACAGCCTGCACAGCCGCGCCAACGGCACGCGCCACGGCATCTGCAGCGTGGCGGAGAAAGACGGTCGCCTGTTCATTGCCTCGAAAGGCGGCGATTGCCTGCTGGCTATCGACCTGGCTCCAGGAGGGCATCGCTGATGGAACCGATCGTCCGCCTGGAGAACGTGACCAAGACCTATCGCGGCGTGCCCGCGGTGAAGAATATCAGCTTCGAGCTGCGCAAGGGCGAGATTCACGCGCTGCTCGGCGAGAACGGCGCGGGAAAATCGACGCTGACCAAGATCATCGCCGGCGTCGTCGACGCGACATCGGGAAAGATGTTCCACAAGGGGCAGGAGATCGCCTACGCCTCGCCGCATGCGGCACTTGAGGCCGGCATCGCCATGGTGTTCCAGGAGACCAGCCTGGTGCCGTCGATGACGGTGGCGCAGAACCTTTATCTCGGCACGGAAAGCTTTCTCAACCGGCTGCGCGGCACCTACATCTCGGCGCAGCAGTTCCTGCAGTCGCTGAATTTTCCCGTCGACCCCAATGCCATGGTGGCGACGCTGGGCGCGGCCAAGCGGCAGATGGTCGAAATTGCACGCGCCGTCCATCACAATGCCGAGATCATCATCTTCGACGAGCCGACGGCGACGCTGACGCCAGAGGAAAAGCGGCACTTCTTCGCGCTGATCCGCCGGCTCAAGGCAAGGGGTGTGTCGATCGTCTTCATCAGCCATGCGCTCGAAGAGGCGCTTGATATCGCCGACCGCATCACCATCCTGCGCGACGGCGAGCTGGTGATCACCGACGATACCGCCGCTTTCGATCGCGACAGGATCGTCGCGGCGATGGTCGGGCGCACGCTTTCGGGACAGCTCTACAGCCAGCGCGACGAGGCCAGGCTGCGCAGGGCCGGCAGGAAGGTGCTGTCGGTACAGGACATCTCGATGAGCAATGTCGTGCGCAACAATTCCTTCTCGATCTTCGAGGGCCAGATCACCGGCGTGTTCGGGCTGATCGGCTCGGGCCGCACCGAGACGTTCAAGATCGTCTCCGGCATCTACAAGCGCGACTTCCTGCGCGGCGGCACTATCGAGCTGCACGATCGGCCGGTCCGCTATCTCGTGCCGAGCGAGGCGGTGGCGGACGGTATCGTCTATGTCACCGAAGATCGCAAGAGCGAGGGGATTTTCGAGACGATGGACATTCCCGAGAACCTGTTCGGCGGCTTTTTGGCAGCGGGGCGGGAAAAGGGCTGGGTGATCAATGCACAGGAGATGCGGACGCTGTCGGCCAAATGGACCAAGACACTGAACGTCAAGGCGATCAACGACAATGCCCGGGTGGTCGAGCTTTCCGGCGGCAACCAGCAGAAGGTGGTGATCGGCAAGGGGCTGGTGCAGAAGCCGCGCATCGTCATCTTCGACGAACCGACGCGCGGCGTCGATGTCGGCGCCATCGCCGAGATCCACCAGATCATCAACCGACTGGCCGACGAGGGCCTGGCCGTCGTCGTCATCTCGTCCTACCTGCCGGAGATCATGAACCTGTCCGACCGCATCCTGGTCTGCCGGCAAGGCCGCATCGTCGAGGAGTTCTCGCCTGCGGAGGCGACGGAGGAGAAGATCATGTATGCGGCGGTGCATTAGGTTTCTGGCAGATGCGTACTTCGACAATTGGCCGAGTCGCCAATCCATTCGTCATCCTGGGGCGAAGCAAGGAGCGAAGCGACGCGGCGCAGACCACAGGATCCATGCCGCGACATCCGATCGCTGCAGCGGTGCAGCATCCTGCTCCGCTGCACCCATCGGCAGAGGTCACGGCATGATGGGGTGGACGGCGCCCGACGGCATCGGATGTGCCAGAATGAGTTCGTTGAGATCTCAAACAAGGGAGCCGTCCGTGGAACACCTTATCCG
>NZ_JAMYVA010000057.1:0-30726 GCF_040323505.1 Mesorhizobium sp. M0040 | reverse complement strand
TGGCTCATGCTGTGCTGCTAACTTCGCTCGTAAGGGCGACCTTAAGAGCGCAGCCTCGCTACCGTGCCGTCCTCTCGCAAGGCGGCCTTCGCCGGAGGGTATCTTGAAAGCAGCGCTTGTAGCATTGCAAGCTGGGATGGGCACGCAGGTCATGATCGAACCTGGAGCGAGGTCTGCATGGGAGTATCTCAGCGCTCCTGTCTACGCCGCTATGGGTCGCGCCCTTCGTGAATAACGAGAACGAGCAATAAAAAAAGAATTTCGAGCTCAAGTTAAAGTATATTTTGGCGAATATAATGTCTTATTCCAGAATTCGCGGGACCAAAAGAGAGCTAAACGTGAATTCTCTACCCGCCGGGTCGCGGCATTTCACATGCGCACACTTGTCACCGGACCCATACAGCCCGTCTCTGGCGATCTTGTTTTGGCGCGCGGAAACACCGCTTACGATTTTCCTTGCTATAGTGCTTCATATGGCGCGCCGGCAAGTGGACTCTGCTCACCGGCAGCAACGCAGCTTGAATTGGCAGCTCGACGAGTGTGGGGAAAGGCGGTAGCGCTCTACCGACTCGACCCCCCGAACACGTTTGATGCCGCTAATCCTTGCCGCTCATCAGCTCAGAAAGTAGGCGCCTGCTGGGAAGGACGGGCCAGGCGCGAAGCCTCGTTTGATTCCCTCGCGACCGCCCAGCTTCGAGCATCCGACGTGAGATTGCTTCCTGTTGCTGTCGCAGGTGATCGCTCAGCAGCTTGTTGCGCGTGATGTAGCCTGCGTTAACCCCCGGGATCGAGTGGTTCATCAGAAGATGGACGTCCAACTCCGCAACGCCTGCAGCCTGGGCGATTGTCCGGAAAGTCTGCCGCAGGTCATTCCCCCATTTCGACAGATCGCTGCGTTTCTCTTGTGCTCGATGACGTGACCGCGTTCGCTCTCTGATGGCAAATCAACCTCGGCAGCATCGCCGCCCGGCTTGCGCGTCGACGCGCGAGGGTCAATGCCGTTGGCGATCTTGCCGAGAATGTCCTTGGGCTTCGCCCGCGCCGCGCGCGTTGTGAGTTCTCCGACTTCGGCAACCTTCATTCGGACGGAAAGGCGCCGCCCCGCCTTCCTTCGCTCACCCTGAACAACGAATGTCTTTTGCCGTTTGCCCACGAGCACCATGAAGCCCGGCAGATCGGTGTCTCGGGCAAAATATTGGTCTGAGGACGCCGGCTCGAGGCTTGCGACGGCGCGGTCTGTAAGGGCGAGTCGAAGGTCTGTCATGAAATTAGTACGGGATTAGTACGGCAATTGCGTCGTGCTGCATCTGGCTGAATCTGTTGGTTTGACTACGCCATCATAGCCGCTCAATACGAAAACAACAACAACTTGAATATGTTAGCGGCAGCGCAATCGTACAGCGGCCTGCATTTGGAAACAATAGGAAAGGCCGTCTGACAAATTCCTAATCTGTAGGTCACAGGTTCGATTCCTGTCGGGATCACCACGCTTTTCAAGTACTTAGCGAAATTGCCGCCGTACTTTTTTCTGAGGAATAGTACGGCGAATTTTTGCAGATCCTATGGTTCTGGCACGATCAGCGCCGCACGACCGGAAGTTGGAGAGTTCTTTGGAATGAAATCCAAGCCGCAATGCAGTCAGCGCTCCAAATCCGTTGCATTGCCTTTGCCACCAAGGCGGCAGTCAGCACCGCTGGCGTTTCGACGCAGACCAGGACCATGGAGTGCAGTCACCTGGCCAATGTTTCGGCTTGAGAAGCAGGGACGGAAGCCGCACCGAGCTTCGTATAAGCCGAAGGAACGCCGCGTTGACTAGCCGATAACCCACTAAAACCGTGGATTTATTGAAACGCACGAGCATATTACGGGTCGGGCGCGCAGTGGTTGAAAATGCTTGCGTCGCGCTATGTTATTTGCATGCTGCGCCGTTTCTTTCTCTGTCGTTCGTGGCGCTGGCATGCTCTGATCCCTCAAAAAGGGTGTGTCATTAGTTTTCAGTTTTTGAGACGGCGGTGGGCCTATCGTTTGTCCGCTTGCCGAACAGGGAGGAAGACAATGGACGGAGAATCGCATTCCAAATCAAGGCGAAGCTTTCTGAAGTCGAGCGGACTTGTCGCCGGGCTGACGGCGACGGCGGTTACCGCTCCCTGGGTTCGAAGGGCAGGAGCCGCTGACACAATCATCTGGAAAATTCAAACCTCGTGGCCGGCTGGCGTCGGACTTGAAACTTTCCAGAGCTGGTGTGGGGCCATCAAGGAAAAGACCGGAGGCCAACTCGAATTTCAGCCGTTCAAGGCAAAGGACATCGTTGGTGACTTCGAACTCCTCGACGGGGTGAAGAACGGCGTTCTGGAAGCGATGAACTCGTTTTCACTTTACTGGGCCGGTAAGCTTCCCGCTGCGGCGTTCCTCTCCTCTTACACGATGGGGCTACGCTATCCGCACGAATGGGACATCTTTTTCTATTCGAAAGGTGGTCTGCAGGCCGCGCGCGACCTTTATGCGAAACAAGGTCTTTACTACGTCAACCGCATTCATCACGGCCCGAACATCATCCACTCAAAGACACCGATCCGCTCGATCGAGGATTTCAGAGACCTGAAGCTGCGCGTACCTGGCGGCATGATCGCCGAGACATTCGCAAAAGCCGGCGCCAAGACGACGCTGCTGCCGGGCGGCGAGGTGTTCTCCGCGCTGGAGAAAGGCACGATCGATGCAGCCGATTACACTGGGCCGGCGGTAAACTGGGCGCTCGGGTTCCAGCAGGTGACCAAGTACATTTCCATGGGCCCAGCCGGTCTGATGTCCGTATACCAGCCCGTCGACCTGATGGACTTTGCCGTCAACATGAATGTCTGGAACCAACTCCCGGACAACCTCAAGAAGTTCGTGGAAGACGAAATCCAAGTCTATTCCAATGTCCATTTCGGGGCCATCCAGAAGGCCGACATGGAGGCCTGGCAGAAATTCCTGGATGCCGGCATTGAAATCAATCGGCTTGGACCGGAGGACCTCCAGAAGTTCCAGGAAATCGCGGTGCCAATCTGGTTCGAGTGGGCCAACAAGGATAAGGACGCGGCGCGCATCTTCAAACTGCAGCTTGAGGTGATGGAGAACCCGACCGTCGGTTACGTGACCCCGGACATGTATCAGGGATTGTCGATCAACCTCTGAGGCTCTCCGCGCCCGTCCTGTCCGGGCGGGCGCACTCTCCTGCAAGAGGCAGTCGCCGATGCCCTCACTCACATTTGTGCTGCCGCACTGGCTATACTGGTCAAGCCTCGTGCTTTTCCCGCTCGTTGCGGTCTTCCTTGTCCATCGCGAGCGGGCACAGCGCGATGCCGGCCGTCCAAATCTCTTTCTTGCTTACCTGTTCCTGGTCACTGCAGGCTTCCTCGGCATGCACCGGTTTTATCTGAAGAGCAGGTGGGGATTCATTTTTATCCCGCTGTTCATTGCAGTGCTTTGGACGAGCGCCCAGGTACGCGACGGACGTGAGGCAGTGTCGCTCGCGCGATCCCAGAGCGAACACGCCGAAAGGCTGTTGCCGCGTGCCAAGGCAGATGTAGCAGCCAGCAAAGAAGGCGCTGCCGATCGCCTGGCGAAAGCTGAGGCAGACGCCACGGTGGCGCGCGATAATCTGAGCGCCGCCGCCCATGGGCTCGAGCGCGCCAACAGCATTGGCCGAATTGCCGGACTCCTGCTTGGTCTCGCTCTCGCAGGCGACGCCCTTCTAATACCCGGTCTTGTGCGGCGCACCCGCACCCGTGAGATCGCGCGCGCCGCGGCCGACCATCCGCTCGTAGTCGATGTGCCAGCCACGCCCGTCAAGCAACCGCTCGCGTTGTTCCAGCCGGTCGACTGGCTGGTACGCGTGACGGGCGAGTTCGTCGCGTATTGGTCGGTTCTCGCAGTGGTGGCGTACTACTACGAAGTGGTGGCCCGTTTTGTTTTCAACTCACCGACCAACTGGGTACATGAAAGCATGTTTCTTATGTTCGGCATCCAGTACATGCTGGCAGGCGCCTATGCCTACCGTGACGAAACGCATGTCAGGGTAGACATCGTCTACAGCCATCTCTCCGAACGCGGTCGTGCTGTCTGCGACATCATCACCTCGGCCTTCTTCTTCTTGTTCACCGGCACCATGCTGGTCACAGGATGGCGATTTGCGAGCGATGCCACGGCGGTTGGCGAACGCTCATTCACCGAATGGGGCATCCAATACTGGCCGGTAAAGCTCGCGATCCCCATCGGGGCAGCGCTCCTGTTGCTTCAGGGCCTATCCCGGCTGATGCGAGACATCGCCACTGCATTTGGAAGGATCGGCTGAGCGATGGGCCTCGAGCTTCCGATCCTGTGGCTCAGCATATTGATGTTCGGGGGTCTGGGCGTACTTTTGCTGCTCGGATTACCGATGGCCTTTTGCACCGGCAGCCTTGCCGTGCTTTTCCTCTTTCTGTTCGGCAATTCGGCCATGCTGAACATGCTGCCGTCTCGGGTCTTCCCGTTCATGACGGATTATCAGCTCTCGGCGGTGCCGCTTTTCATCTTCATGGCCGCGATTCTCGAGAAGGCGGGCATCATCGAGGAGCTGTTCGATGTCGTCTACAAATGGCTGGGCGGACTCAAAGGCGGGCTCGCATCGGCCACGGTGATCTCCTGCACGCTGCTGGCCGCGATGGTCGGTGTCGTCGGGGCGACGGAAGTGACGATGGGCATGATCGCGCTCCCGGCCATGCTGCGCCGCAACTACGACGCCAAGCTCGCCTGCGGCTCGCTTCTTGCTGGCGGGACCCTTGGCATTCTCATACCCCCTTCCGTCATGGCGATTGTCTATGCCGTCGTGGCGCAGCAGTCGCTGGGCGAGCTTTTGATCGGGTCGGTATTTCCCGGGCTGCTGCTGTCCGGGATGTATGTCGCCTACGTGACGGCGCGCTGTTACATCGACCCCAAACTCGGCCCGGCGTTGCCGCCGAACGAGCGCATTGACTTCGCCCAAAAACTCAAGCTTTTGCGCCGGACGTTCATGCCGATACTGCTGATCCTGCTTGTGCTCGGGGTCATCTTCATGGGCATTGCCACGCCGGTCGAAGCCGCCGGCATCGGTACGTTCGGGGCTTTCATCGTCTGCGCCGCACATCGGCGCCTGACCTGGGACACGATCCGGGAGGCCTGTGTCGCGACGCTCAAGGCCACGGCGATGGTCATGTGGATATTCTTCGGCGCCACCATGTTCGTCGGTTTCTTTATCCTGAAAGGTGGGCAGAACTTCGTAGCCGAATCGATACTCGGAACAGGCTTGGCGCCTTACGGCGTTCTTGTTCTGATGATGATCATTCTGTTCGTCCTGGGCATGTTTCTGGACTGGGTGGGCATTCTCCTTCTCACCGTACCGATATTTCTGCCCATCCTAAAGCCACTCGAATTCAGCGGCACGTTTGGGCTAGCCGGTGTGGCTCCTGAAGACGTGCCACTGTGGTATGGTGTCATTTTCATGGTCAACATGCAGATGGCGTTCCTTAGCCCGCCTTTCGGCTATTCGCTGTTCTATCTGAAGAGCGTTGCGCCGCCGGAGATCTCGATGGCGACGATCTTTCGATCCGCAGTCCCCTTCTTGTGCCTGCAGGCGATCGGAGTGGGACTGTGCATCGTGTTCCCCTCAATCGTCGTCTGGCTCCCGAAGGTCATGTACGGAGGCAATTGACCACATTTGCGGCTTGCCGACACCGAGGATCAGTCGAATTTGATAGCTTTTCGCTTGAACGGCGTCACCTTTTTGCCTTCCTTTGCGCGTCGTCATGAGATCGCTTCTTGAAACAATCCTGGCTGCGAGTGCGGGTGTATCGCACTCGACCAGTCTTGGTTATCTCGCCTACGCCGCCCCGGGAATGCCGCGCCATCTGTCCTTGCCGAGATGGCCAAGGAACCCGCCGCCGATCAGATCGTTTCGCGATAGATCAACCGGACGAGGAGAGACATGCTCGAAATTCTGCATGCTCACAATCGCGGGACACCGAACACGGGCCGGCTCTGCCAGTTCGGGGCTTGGCGCGATGCTGCGTGACGTCGATTATGTCCTGCAAAAACTCGACTGGATGCGCGGCGAAGGCATCTGGCCCAACGGCTTGCGATATCTGTGGACCGATGCATTCGGGGTCGTGCTCTACGTCTCGCTTTATGCGGAAACTGGCGAAGAGCGCTGGCTGGACGAGGCCGAGCGGCTGGTGGCCGATGTCGAGCGTGTGCTCGGCCGCCGGCGCGGACTGAGGATCGGCGAAGCGGCGGATCGCGACGGACAGTATTTCCACTATCTGGCGATGTGGCTGTTCGCCTTGGCGCGTCTCGGCGATCTGAAGCCGGAATACCGCAAGCGCGGTATCGCGCTGGCGCGGGACATTCACCCGGCGTTTGTGGTCCCCGGCCGCGGCGTGATCTGGAAGATGCAGGAGGATTTGAGCGGTCCTTACCCCGGCTACGGCCTCGGCAGCATGGATGCCTATGACGGCTACGTCTCTTACCGAATGCTCGACGACGAGGAACTGGCGCCCGAGATCGCGCAGATGCGTGACCTGATGGAGCGCGATTGGCGCAGCCTCGACATCGACCAGGACCTCGGCCTCGGCATGATGCTGTGGCTCGCCCATTTCTTTCCCGACGAGCCGTGGGCCGAGGCCCAGACGAGGCGTTCGCTGCGAACCCTGGAAACGATGTGGGTCGACCCGCCCGGTTATTTCAGCCGCGCGCCATGGCTGCGCGATACCAAGTTCGCCTTCACCAATTACGGCGTTTCGCTCGGCCTGCAGGCCGCCGGTATCTGGCCGGGGCGTGTCGATAGGCTGAACGCCTTCTTCGAGGACTGGCGCTCCGGCGACGAATACGACCGCGAGGCGATCACCTGGGTGATGGCCTGCACCTCGCACCTTCCCGGTGCTTTTCTGACCCGGGGTGGCGAGACAATGATTGAAAGCGACCAAGCTCGGGAACGTTCCTCCGCCGGCGCGGTTGTCGATGGAAGTGCATGGAGACGCAAGGAACGCGGTTGAAATGGCCATTCTCTTGGGAAAACCGGGGAGCTGTTGGGTGGCGACGGCCACCTCCACGAACTATCCCCAGCTCGAAGGTTTGGTCCGTGCGGACGCCGTTGTCGTGGGGGCTGGAATCGTCGGGCTGACGACGGCGCTTCGGCTTTGCGAGGCGGGCCGGTCGGTGGTCGTCCTCGAAGGCCTGCGCACGGGCGGCCAGGTAACCGGCCGCTCGACGGCCAAAATCACCACGCAGCACGCGCTGATCTATCGTCATCTCATCGACAGCCTAGGCCTGGACCTGGCGCAGACCTATGCCGATGCGAATTCCGCCGGCGCCCGACAAATCCGCGACTGGGTTAACAACTACGCCATCGCCTGCGATCTCGAGAGCAAGGACGCCTATAGCTACACCTGCGATGAAAGCCGGCGCGCGGAGGTAGCGGCCGAGGCGGAGGCCGCGCGCCATGTCGGGCTGGAGGCCGATCTCCTCGACCGCGCGCCGCTGCCTTTCGAAACGGCCGCGGCATTACGGTTCCCCGACCAGGCGCAGTTCAATCCGACGATGTATCTGGTTGGCCTGGCGGAAGCGGTGACGGCCTGTGGCGGTCGGATCTTCGAAAACAGCCGCGCCACCTCGATCGACGAGGCAAGCCGCTGGCGCGTCGTCACCGATGGCGGCGCCGTTGATGCCGGGCACGTCGTCGTCGCCACCAACATGACGGTGAAGAGCCCCGTCGGCATGGCGAACCGGACGCAACCGCGCTGCCACACCGCCATGGCCTTTCGGATCGATGATCCCCTCCCTGTCGACGGCATGTTCATCGGCATCGACGACCCGACGCATTCCATCCGGACGGGCCGTGATGCCGAAGGTCCACTGCTGGTCACGCTCGGCCCCAAGTTCAACACCGGCTGGGACGGCGACGTGGCGAGGCGGTTTGTCGAACTGGAAAAATGGGCAAGAAAGAACCTTCCGGTCGGCGATGTCGCCTGGCGCTGGTGCAACGAGGATTCTGATACGGCCGACAGGATTCCATATGCCGGCGAGCCCGATCCCGCCAAGGCCGCCGGCTTCCACATTGCCACGGGCTTCAACGCCTGGGGCATCACCAACGGGACGGCCGTGGGCGCGATGATCGCCGACCTGATCTGCGGCCGCCCGAGCCCTTGGCAAAAACTCTACGATCCGGCGCGGCCCTATCCCGAGGACTTCCACAAGAACGGCCGCAGTCAATCGATCGTCTCGAGCACCCACGACATTGCGCCTGGCACGGGTGGCGTGATCGTCAGGGGAGACGAAAAGATTGCGGCGTGGAGAGACACCGAAGGCGCACTCCAGGCGGTTTCGGCCATTTGCACCCACAAGGGCTGCACCGTAACCTGGAACAATGCGGACCACACCTGGGATTGTCCCTGCCACGGCTCGATCTTCGCGGCCGACGGTTCGGTCATCCACGGCCCTGCCCGAAAACCGCTTGCCCAGATTACATTGTGAAGGCGGCGACCGACGCCGCCCGCGTCAGGCCGGCCGTTCGTAGGTTCCGACCAGCTCCGTCTCCTCCAATGCGTGTTTCTGGGCTTGCTTCCAGACCTGATGCACGCCCGCCTGTCCTGGTACGCTGAGGCTCGGCACATCGAGCGCGGCCAGCAGGAAGTGGTAATGGTGGATGCCGTGCCCTGCAGGCGGCTGCGGACCATCGTAATACGCATTGCCGAAATCGTTGGTGCCTTGCCTGAGTGCCGACGGGCCGGGCTTGCCGTCTTCGGCCTCGGCTAGTCCCCCGGCATCCGGCGGGATGTTGAACACCGCCCAGTGCCCGAAAATCCCGCTTGGTGCATCGGGATCCCGCACGACAAGAACAAGGCTCTTGGTACCATCCGGGACACCGGACCACTTCAGCGGCGGCGAGACGTTCTGGCCGTCACGCGCATATTTTTCGGGAATTCTTCCGCCTGCCCGGAACGCCGGGCTGATAAGGGTGAGTGGCATTGCTATTTCCCCAAGGAGGTTGCGACCGAGAAGCCCGCGCCTGCGCCGTTCACGCCGCTTGCTGAGCTTCGGCGACGCGTCTTATCTCGCCTGGCAGGGATTCCCAGACCTTGTGCATCTGTCCTTCTCCGACGTGATGGGCGAGCACCTTGGACACGACCCTGAATGCATCCTTGGAATCGACCGGACGGGTAAATTCCAGCTCCGCCTTGATCTTGGCCAGAAACTCGTCGAGCGACCGCATCTTCTCGGGAGCTTTGGAAGGCTGATATTGGTCATAGAAGGCGCCGCGCACCAGGATCGGCAGCTGCGAGCCGAGGTGGGCTGCAAGATCCGGCTGCATACGGTCGCGCAGGGCGTGCAGCACCGCTCCGAGAACGTGCCAGGCGACCTGCCGATCCGGTCCAATCTCGTCCATGATCTCGTCGAGCCAGATGTTTGTGGTCTGCAGTGTCTTGTCGAATACGTCGAGTCCGGTGGCATTCATCGAAATCCTCCTTTCGTTCAAATCCGACTAGGTGATGTGACCAAACAGCCGTACCTGCCCGTTGTTCCCCGATGCGCATGTCCTGATGCGCATTTATTGTCGGAGGTCCCGTCATGAGGGAATTCGGGCCGGCTTTTTGCCGCTGTTTTTCGACCACCTTTCTTGGCTGGCACCCGGAACATCCTCATGGGTGGACGAGTTTTGTTTGCCCGTGGCCGATCACATGGCGACGAGTGATGCAGACACAAAAAACAGGAGAAGAACCATGGCACATCACGATTTGGCGTCCCGGACGCCATCGCGCAGCCTCTACCCATCCGCGCGCGACCCGCTCACGTCATTTCACCGGCAGATCGACCGCCTGTTCGACGACTTCTTCGCGCCGATGGCCGAAGCGACTACGGCCGGCGATCTTTGGCCGAGCGTCGACGTACATGAAACAGACCAAGCCTATAAGGTCACCGCCGAATTGCCGGGGCTCGAGCAGAAGGACGTTGAGCTCAAGCTGCGCGAAAACACCCTCTTTATTACGGGCGAGAAGCGTTCGGAGCACAAGGAAGAAGGCGGCCGCACCTACAGCGAACGCAGTTATGGCCGGTTTCAGCGGACCATCCCGCTGGAAGCGGAGATCGATGCCGACAAGGTGCAGGCCACTTTCAGGAACGGCATTTTGGCTGTCGAGCTTCCGAAGAACCCCGCTGCAAAGGACAAGACACGCCGCATAGAAGTGAAAGCGCGATAGTTGCCAAACTGAAGGCTGCCTGAGCAGGCGGCGTTCAGCCCAGATGGAGAAGAACGGCGAGCACGGCGGCAACCGCCCAGGCGAGCGTCTAGCGCCGGGGATCGTCCGTTGCCTCGGAAACGCCTTCGAGAGCGATTTTGGCGGCTTCCTTATCGGTCCGCCCGAGGTCGGCCAGGGCAATGACGCCGACGAGGCGCTTGTCGTGATTGATCACCGGAAGACGACGCACCTGATGCTTGGCCATGATCTTCGCCGCATCGGTGATATCGGCGTCATCGAAGCACCAATAGACATGCTCGGACATGACCTCGCGAACGGTCGTGTTGCCGGCTGAGCGCTCCTCGGCGACGCCGCGCATCACGATGTCGCGGTCTGTCACCATGCCGACCAGCCTGTCATTCTCGCCGACCGGAAGGGCGCCGAGATTGTCGGCCCGCATTTTCCGGGCGGCATCCCTGATTGTCGTGTTCGGGCCGACCAGTTCGGTCCGACGGCTCATGATCTCCTGAACTTGCATGGGATATTCCTTTCCCTGATTGCTGAGGCAACAAGTCGCCAGACGGACCTGTTGCCACGCATCGCTAGATTGCCAGCTGGCCGGACGAGGCATGTACGGATCACTATCTTCGATCTTCCCGATCCGCGCTGAGGCGCGTGCCGGTGCCGGCACCTCGCGATCGAAACTATTCTTGGAACGTCCAGGCAGCGAGCGAGTTCCAAAATGGTACCGGTGCCGCGGCCATCCCACGGAATGTGGACGCAGGCTGGTGAAAAAACATCCACCGGGAAAACAGATGCACGCGGATTGAAGGTCATGGCTATCATCTTTTCAGATCGCCGCGAGGCCGGGCGGCAACTCGCCGGGGAACTCGTTCGCTTTGCCGGCCGCGACGATGTGATCGTATTGGCGCTGCCCCGAGGCGGCGTGCCGGTCGGCTACGAGGTCGCGCAGGCACTCAAGGCACCGCTCGACGTCTTCGTCGTGCGCAAGCTCGGCGTCCCCGGTCACGAGGAACTGGCCATGGGGGCGATCGCGCCCTCAGGTGTACGTGTCCTGAACGACGAAATCGTCAACGGTCTGGCGATCCCGCCACATGTCATCGACGCGGTCGCTGCAAAGGAGGAAAAAGAGCTTCTGCGCCGCGAGCACCTCTATAGGGACGGGCGACCCCCACCGCAGTTGAATGGACGAACCATTATCCTCGTGGATGACGGGCTTGCGACCGGATCGACCATGCGGGCCGGGATCAAGGCGCTGCGAAAAAACCACGCCGCCCATATTGTCGCGGCCGTTCCCGTCGGTAGCCCCGACACTTGCGACGTGATGCGGGCGGACGCCGACGAGGTCGTTTGCGCGACGACACCAGAGCCGTTGCTGGGTGTCGGGCGCTGGTACGTGGATTTCTCGCAGACGAGCGATGAAGAGGTCCGCGCGCTCCTCGCCAGGTCCGTGCGCAAGCCTGCGGCTTCCCACAAGCCTGCCGCTTCCGAAGAGGAATTGGCTGGGCGCGCGAGCGCGGGTCCGGCGCCTGGCACCAGATCGACATAGCGGAGGTGGATATGGACCGGGATAGCGAGCACGTCGTGCATGTTCCCGCGGGACTTGTCACGCTTGAGGGCAATCTTTCGTTGCCCCCGGATGCTCGCGGCCTTGTGCTCTTCGCCCACGGCAGCGGAAGCAGCCGCCACAGCCCGCGCAACCGCCACGTGGCCGAAAGGCTGAACGAGGCGAACCTCGCCACCTTCCTCATCGACCTGTTGACGGCCGAAGAGGAGCGGATCGACCAGGTCACGGCCGAGTTGCGCTTCAATATCGGACTGCTCGCCGACCGGCTGGTCGGCGTCACGGATTGGCTCGGCGCCTCGCCGGAAACGTCGGGGTTGCGTCTTGGCTATTTCGGCGCGAGCACGGGCGCCGGTGCCGCCCTGGTGGCGGCGGCCGAGCGGCCCGACCAGGCCGCGGCCGTAGTTTCGCGTGGTGGCCGGCCCGATCTTGCAGCGCACGCCCTGCCGCGCGTCCGGGCGCCGACCTTGCTCGTCGTCGGAGGCGCGGACACGGAAGTGATCGCACTCAACCGCTCGGCGCTGGCGGCGCTCCGCAGCGAGAAGGAGCTCGCCATTGTCCCTGGCGCGACACATCTGTTCGAGGAGCCTGGCGCCCTGGACGAAGTCGCGGGTCTGGCGAGCCGATGGTTCTTGCGCCATCTGGTTTCGGACAGATCGGCATCAACGTCCTGACGGCTGGGGCTTGGATCACCAGTGCCGGGATCATTTGCGTGCTCAACGCGTTATGATCCTCATAAGACCGCGCGCAGCTGCAATCCGAATGGCTGTCGCAACCCGTATGTGGGAGAAAGACAATGCCGGACAAGAAAACCATCGAGAAGGCCCGAAAGGACAAGCGCGAGGGCAAATCGCCGAGCACACAGGCCGGCGAGTTCGTGCACGAGGAGATCGATAAAATCCGCCGCGGCGAGCACGGCGCGCGCTCGACCCAGCAGGCCATCGCCATCGGGCTTTCCGAGGCGAGACGCGCAGGCGTAGACCTGCCCCCGCCCAAAAAGGGCGAGGTGAAGGAGAGCACGCGCAAAAGCGCCGAATACGCCTATGAGGCCGGCCAGGGTGAACGCACGCCGAAACGCCGCCCGCGGGTCTCGAAAGCCGTCTCCAAGGTGCTCGAGCACGAGCCGAAGAGCACGGCGTCGCACGAGGCGCTGGCGCAGCAGGCCAAGCGTGCGGCCTCGCGCCGGACGGCTGAGGAGCGCTCGGCCGCCGCCAAGAAGGCCGCCGAGACGAAAGGCGCCAGCGGAAGGAAGGCGGCGGCGCAGAAGGCCGCCAGAACGCGCGCACACCACGCATAGTTCAAAGACGGCAGTTCGCCTCCTGGAAATCCGATATGGCCCAAACGACCGGTATCGAGCTCTGCCCCGGCAGCGCGGGACAACGCCGCTGCCCAAGGCGAACCAGAGCCTGCATCCGCGGGACAACATCGACTTCGAAATCACCGCTGACGACACGGTGGCGCTGAACGAGCAATACTCGTCGCTCGCGATGCTGCCCGACGCGTGACACCGACCGGAGGTACTCGGCGGCAAGGGCAGCGGGAGACCGGTCAGGAAAGCGCAGCCTGTTTCTTGAGCATGATGCGTATCGCCCATAACGCGGAGAAACTCTGATCATGACCTCAGCTGCCAGCACGACAATGCCGCGAGCCACCACTCAGACGAGACATATCGCTTTGCTCGGCGCGCCCTCTAATCTTGGGCTGATGCCGCAGGAGGGTGAGCCGGAGCCCGGCGTGTGGAAGGCGCCGGAGGCACTTCAATCGCTTGGTCTCGCCGACCGTTTGGGCGCCGGTCCGTTGCGCTCGGTTCGGGCTCCGCTTTATCGGCCTGAGGTGGATCCTGCGACGGGCGTGCGCAATGCCCAGGCCCTGCGCCAGTATTCCAAGACGCTTGCCGAAGCGGTCGACGAGGAGCTGAACTCGGGAGGGTTCCTGCTCATGCTCGGCGGCGATTGCAGTGTGTTGCTTGGCCCTGCGCTCGCGCTGCGGCGTCGTGGCCGCTACGGCCTTATCTTCTTCGATGGGCACACCGATTTCAAATTGCCGGATACCTCGCCGTCAAGGGGAGCCGCGGGCATGGATTTGGCCTTCGTGACCGGCCATGGCCCGACGCTCCTGACCGATTTCGGCGAGCACACTCCTTTGGTCCGTGAGGCCGACGTAGTCGCGTTTGGCTATCGCGATGTGCAGGACCCCGCGACTTACACGTCCAAGGCCGTCTTCGAAACCGATGTTCACCGGATGGATTTGGCTGACGTGCGGCAGCGCGGCTTCGCCGATGCGGCACGCATAGCGCTTGACGCGATCACAGGGCAGGACGTCGAGGGTGTATTCGTTCACTTCGATGTCGACGTGCTGGACAGCGAGATCATGTCGGCTGTCGATTCGCCGGAGGCCGGCGGTGTCTTGCCCGACGAAGCTGTCGAAGCCCTTCGCACATGGTGCAACGATCCACGCGTGATTGGGATGGAGGTGACGATCTATGATCCCGACCGCGATCCGGATCGTCGCTGCGGCAAGCTGCTGATCGACATTCTGGTCGCTTCCCTTCGCGGCCGGTAGACCAATGGGAGTCCTGCACTTGTGCACGAACGCAATCCGCCGGCACGAATGGCCGTCGGTCTGACGGATCGCCGCGCGCACCCATTCTGTGGTGCTACCTCATCGGGAACCGTTCTCAACGAACATGGTTCCGAGTGTGCGACCGAAGCATTCGGCTTCTTCTACCCGGCTATCGCCAAGGAGATTCGCCATGACCGGCAAAACCCGTCCCACCGTCCTGATCACAGGCAGCAGCGGGTTTCTGGGCCAAGCCATCGCTCGCGGCTTGATGGAGCGCTACGACATCATCGGCCTTGATGTTGCCAGACGATCCTTGCCCGGCGTCGAGACGATCGAGATCGACCTTACCTCGGACGCGAGCGTGGCGAAGGCACTGGCCGAGGTGCGCGAGCGGAGCGGCGGCCGCGTTGCCTCGGTAATCCATCTCGCGGCTTATTACGACACGACCGGCGAGGATAATCCGAAATACGGCGCGGTGACCGTCGAGGGAACGCGCCGGCTGCTGAACGCGCTGAGGGGGTTCGAGACGGAGCAGTTCGTGTTTTCGAGCACGTTGCTGGTGCATGCGCCGAGCCCGGCGAAGGGCGCCAGGATCGACGAGCGATCGCCGATCGATCCGGCCTGGGCCTATCCGAGATCGAAGGCCGAGACCGAGACGCTGATCCTGAAGGAGCACGGCGACATCAAGGTTGCGATCCTGCGACTGGCGGGTGTCTATGACGAGGATTGTCACGCGGCCTTCATCGCCCAGCAGATCGCCCGCATTTTCGAGCGCATGCCGACCGCCTATCTTTTCACCGGCGACATCACCACCGGCCAGCCCTACCTGCATCTGGACGATCTCGTCGACGCCGTGGTGCGCACCGTCGACCGGCGTAGCGCGCTTCCCAACGAGACCGTACTGCTGATCGGCGAAGAAGAGACGCCGTCCTACGACGACATGCAGAAGCAGATCGGGCAGCTCCTGCACGGCGAGACCTGGCGGACCCTGTCCCTGCCGAAAGAGGTGACGAAGCTCGGCGCCTGGATGCAGGAGAAGGTTTTCGACCAGGAGACCGACATCAAGCCATGGATGATCGAGAACGCTGACGATCACTACGAGATCGACATCTCCCGCGCCAGGCGCCTGCTTGGCTGGAACCCGCGACACAGCCTGACCGCTACCTTGCCGGAAATGATCCGGCGGCTGAAGGCGGATCCTACCGACTGGTACAAGAAGAACAAGCTTGAACCGTCGGCGGTCGCCGCTTCCGCGCCCGAGCTCGACCAGGCCGCCGAACGGCTGCAGCGCCCGCTCGAGCGCTCGGACGACGAGGTCGAGGCGGAAACCGAACGCCACCGGGCCGCAACGCTCTGGGCGCCGCTGACCAACGTTGCGATCGGGCTGTGGCTCGTGGCGTCGCCCTTCACGCTCGGCCTGTTCGATCCCGCTTCAGCACCGATTCCGCCGGCGCTCGGACATGAGATCGCCTCGCCGGAGACGCGCGACGGCAGGCTCGGCATCAGTGAGATTGTATCCGGCCTCGCCATCCTGTCGCTGGCGCTTGTCGGCATGCGCCGGCGCTGGCACGGGCTGCAATGGATCACCGCCTCGATCGGGGTTTGGGTGATGTTCGCGCCGCTGCTGTTCTGGACCACCAGCGCCGGAGCCTACGCGACCGACACGTTGGCCGGCATGCTGATCGTCGCGTTCGCGGTGATGATCCCGCCGACGCCGGGTATCAGCCGGCGTGCCCTTGCCGCCGATGACGACCGCCCGCTCGGCTGGAGCTATTCGCCCTCCCTCTTCACCCAGCGCATTCCCATAATCGGCCTCGCCTTTGTCGGCCTGTTCGTCTCGCGCTATCTCGCTGCCTATCAGCTAGGGCACATCGACAGTCTTTGGGATCCGTTCTTCGGCCCGGGCGAAACGCCGGCCGGCAATGGCAGCGAGGCGGTGGTCACCTCCTGGGTCTCCAAGGGTTTTCCGATCGCCGATGCCGGGCTGGGCGCCTTTGCCTATGCGCTGGATATCCTCGCGGGCGCGATCGGCGATCGCCGCCGCTGGCGCACCATGCCGTGGATAGTGCTTTTGTTCGGTTTGTTGGTCGTTCCGCTCGGTGTGGTCAGCGTCGGCTTCATCATCATCCAGCCACCGCTCATCGGGGCGCTGTGCACGCTCTGCATCGTCCAGGCCGCCGTCACGGTCGTGCTCATCCCCTATTCGGTGGACGAGGTGCTGGCGAGCTGCCAGTATCTTTGGCGTGCGAAACAGGCGGGAGAGCCGTTCTGGCGCACATTCTGGTGCGGCGGCCCGGCGCTTTCGGAGGACCAGACGCCGACGCCGGATCTCGACCGGTCGCTATCGGCAGTGGCGCGGGACTTCATCACCGGCGGTGTGAACTTCCCGTGGACCCTTGTCGCCAGCACGCTCGCCGGCGCCCTGCTGATGATCACGCCGCTTGTCTTCGGCACAAGTCCGCCGCTCTACCTTAGCGATCATGTCACCGGTTGCCTCATCATCATGATCGCCGTTACTGCGATGGCCGAAGTGGCGCGCGCCGTCCGCTTTCTGAACATCGCGCTTGGAGCCTGGATTGCCCTCTCTCCGTTCATCCTCGCCGGCGGCGCGGCCGCGAGCCTCGCCAATCTGGCGATCGGAGCGCTGCTGGTCGGGCTCAGCCTGCCGCGCGGCACGCGCAGCGCTGCGCATTATGGCGGCTGGGACCGGGCCATCGTCTGAGGATGTTCAGCAGCGCTGGACGATCGGCCAGGTGACTGCAAAGATTGATCCGCATCAACCTGTCGAACATATCGAGCGGGAAGTCGGCGAAAGGCGCAAAGGCGGCCGTACCCTTCCAACTTGAATTTTCCGCGTATCTGGGTTTCATAAGTCGGCAAATAACTTAGGGAGGAATTTCAACATGATAAAAAGGGCAATTCTCGGCGCCGGCATCCTCGCCGCCGGTATGTGGGCCGCGTCGTCATCGGCGTCCGCCGAAAGCCTGACCATGTATTGCGGCGTTGACGAGGTCTGGTGCCAGCAGACGGCGCGGGCGTTCGAGGAGAAGACCGGCATCACCGTCAATATGACCCGCAAGAGCGCTGGCGAAATCTATGCGCAATTGCGCGCCGAGGCCGCCAACCCAAAGGCAGACATCTGGTGGGGCGGCACCGGCGATCCGCATCTGCAGGCAGCCGAGGAGGGCCTGACAGTGGAATACAAATCGCCGCTGCTCAACCAGTTGCAGCCCTGGGCGATCAAGCAGGCGGAAACGTCCGGCTACCGCACGGTCGGCATCTATTCGGGTGCGCTGGGCTTCGGCTACAACAAGGATTTGCTGGCCAAGAACAATCTGCCCGAACCGAAAATGCTGGGCCGATCTGATCAAGCCCGAATACAAGGGGCACATCCAGGTCGCCAACCCCAATTCCTCGGGGACCGCATACAATATGCTGGCGACCATCGTTCAGCTGTTTGGTGAGGACAAGGGTTTCGAATACATGAAAGCCCTGCACAAGAACGTCAACCAGTACACCAAGTCGGGTTCGGCGCCGATCAAGGCCGCCGGTCTCGGCGAGACCACCATCGGCATCGTCTTCATCCACGACGCCGTGTCGCAGGTCGTCGCAGGTTTCCCGATCGTTCCGGTCACCCCTTGCGAGGGAACCGGCTACGAGATCGGCTCGGAATCGATCATCAAGGGGGCGCGGAACCTGGAGGCTGCGAAAAAATTCTACGACTGGGCGCTCGAGGCCGACGTCCAGTCCATGGCGCAAAAGGCGGGGTCGTTCCAGGTTCCGTCGAACAAGGCGGCAAAAACCTCCGACAAGGCGCCCGACCTCTCCACCATCAAGCTGATCGACTACGACTTCAAGAAGTACGGCTCGAGCGAAGAGCGGAAGCGGCTGCTGAAAAAATGGGACGAGGAGGTCGCATCGCTGCCGCAATAGCAGATGCGCTTCCGCGAAACCCGCTGGCCGATTGAACCGGTCGCCGTCCTTTGGATGGCGGTCGGATGGCTGGGGTTTGCCGTGCTGCCCTGGTACGGCATCGAGGACGGGTTCTTCGGCTTTTCCTGGCTGTTCGACGGTTACCCGTCCGACAGCGAATTCGCGCCGGCACTGGTTCTGGCCCTCAAGGGCGAGAAACTGTGGCTGGCGCCGCTCGGCCTGCTGCTGGCGGTGCCGCTGCTTCTGTGGGGCCGCACCAAATCCGATCCGGTTTTCAGCCGGCTGCTGATCATTGTCGGCGCCGCCGGATTTGGCTGGCTGTTGTTCCAGGGCTTCGCCATCGGGCTGCGCGGTTGGCAATTCGGCTGGCTCACCAGCCTGTTCGGCGAACTTGGCGACCGCCAATTCGGCATGGGCTACGGCGCCTTGCTGGTCAGCGGTGCCTTTCTGTTCCTTTTCACCCTGGGTGTTGCCGCGCGCGGCGCCGTCTCTGGCGACGTCTTCGTCGTCGGCTCGATCGGCTTTGTCGTCGCCATGGTTGCCATTTTCATCTTCATGCCGATCCTGATGATGCTGGCCAATGCCATGCAGACCGACGACGGCGGCTACTCGCCTGTCGCGTTCCTGGCCAAGCTGTTCAGTTCGCGGCTGTGGAGCCTGGCTTGTCTTGCCGGCGGCAGCCGCTGCGGCGTGGCCTGGAATTCGCTGCTGCTGGCCGTGCTCGTCGGCCTGCTGACCATGTTTCTGGGGCTGGTGTTCGCGCTGGTCGTGACCCGTACCGGTTTCCGCCACGGCAAGCTGCTCCGCGCCCTGACCGTGTTGCCGATCATCACGCCGGCTTTCGTCATCGGCCTTGCCATCATCTTGTTGTTCGGACTGTCAGGGGCAGTGACGCAGAGCGTGGCCGGTCTCTTCGGTTTCCAGCCGACACGCTGGGTATATGGACTTCCCGGCCTGCTCATTGCCCAGGTTCTCGCCTTCACGCCGATCGCCTTCCTGGTGCTGATGGGCGTCGTCGAAGGCGTCAGCCCGTCCATGGAAGAGGCCTCCCAGACGCTCCGAGCCAGCCGCTGGCAGACCTTTTGGACCGTATCCCTGCCGCTGATGCGGCCGGGCCTTGCCAACGCCTTTCTGCTCGGCTTCATCGAGAGCATGGCCGATTTCGGCAATCCGCTGGTGCTGAGCGGCAATTACGACGTGCTGTCGACAGAAATCTTCTTTGCCATTGTCGGCGCGCAGAACGATGCGGCACTTGCCGCGATCCTGGCGCTGGTGCTGCTGGCCTTCACGCTCGGCGCCTTTTATGCGCAGCGCTTCTGGATCGGCAGGCGCTCTTACACCACCGTCACCGGCAAGGGCGACGCCGGCGTCCATCCGCGCTTGCCTGCCGGGCTGACATACGCGCTCTATGTCATCGCCGGACTGTGGACGGCATTCACCGTACTGGTCTACGCGGTGATCTTCTATGGCAGCTTCGTCAAGCTGTGGGGGGTCGACCAGAGCCTGACACTGGAGCACTACCGCAAGGCGTTCTCCGTCGGCTGGAACGAATTCGGCATCCACTGGTCGGGCTCGGCATGGAGCTCCTTCTGGACGACCATGGAGATCGCGCTGATATCGGCGCCTCTGACGGCCGGGATCGGGCTTCTGACCGCCTATCTTCTGGTCCGCCAGAATTTCCGCGGCAAGAACGCCTTCGAATTTGCGACCATGCTCTCGTTCGCGATTCCGGGAACCGTCATCGGCGTCAGCTACATCATTGCCTTCAACGTGCCGCCGATCGAGCTGACCGGGACCGGCATCATCCTCGTACTGTCGTTCATCTTCCGCAACATGCCGGTGGGCGTGCGCGCCGGCGTCGCCTCGATGTCGCAGATCGACCGTAGCCTGGATGAATCCTCGCTGACGCTTGGCGCCAACTCGTGGCAGACCTTCAGGCGCGTCATCCTGCCTTTGCTGAGATCGGCAATGCTGGCGGCGCTCGTCTATTCCTTCGTGCGCGCCATGACCGCGATCAGCGCCGTCATCTTTCTGGTCAGCGCGCGCTACGATCTCTCGACCAGCTACATCGTTGGACGTGTCGAGAACAATGAATACGGCATCGCCATCGCCTATTCGACGGTGCTGATCGTCGTCATGCTGATGGTAATTGGCTTGATGCAGCTGCTTGTCGGCAGCCGCAATATCGGCCGGCGCGGCATCCAGCAGGGCGACGGCGGCTGGAGCGTGCGCACCAATGTCAGCCTGCCCGGAACGGCCGGCGGCCCGACCACAATAGCAGGAGCCGGGTGATGGCCGAAATTCGCAGCAACGCCGCCTCGGTAACCTTCGACCATGTCACCAAGACATATCCGGGCGCCAGCATGCCGGCGGTCGACGACATCTCGCTTGCGATCGAAGCCGGCAAGCTGGTGACGCTTCTCGGGCCCTCCGGCTGCGGCAAGACGACGACGCTGCGCATGATCGCCGGCCTTGAAATGCCGTCCAGCGGCCGCATTCTGATAGGCGGCAAAGATGTCACCCGCCTGCCCGCCACCGACCGCGACGTGTCCATGGTTTTCCAGTCCTATGCACTGTTTCCGCACATGACGGTGATGGAGAACGTCTCCTATGGCTTGCGTTTCTCCGGCCATGACAAGAAGGAGGCCGCATCGCGCGCCCATGCCGGGCTGGAATTGGTCGGCCTGACCGGTCTCGAGGCGCGCCTGCCCAGCGAACTGTCTGGCGGCCAGCAGCAGCGCGTGGCGGTGGCACGCGCGCTGGTGCTCGAACCGCAAGTGCTGCTGTTCGACGAGCCGCTGTCAAATCTCGACGCCAAGCTGCGCCGGCACGTGCGCGAGGAAATCAGGGAAATCCAGATCAAGCTCGGGCTGACGGTGGTCTATGTCACACACGACCAGGAAGAGGCGCTGGCGGTTTCGGATCGTATCATCGTCATGAACAAAGCGGTGATCGCACAGGACGGCACGCCACGCGAACTCTACGACGCACCGGCCAACGCTTTCGTCGCCGACTTCATCGGCGAAGCCAACATCCTCGATTGCGAGGTGGTTTCGGTAGGAGGCGATGAAGCTGCCGTCCGGCTGGGTTCGCTGGCCTTGAAACTGCCGGCGCGAGGCCAGCTGGTCGGCCCGGCGAAGCTGGCCGTCCGTCCGAGCCGCATCGAGATCGGGCCTGCCGGCAGGCCGCGGACGATCGCCGGCAGGCTCGAAAAGGTCACCTATGTCGGCAGCCATCTCGAACTGATCATCGGCACACCGCACGGCCAGGTGTTTGCGATATCGCACAACATCGATGCGCCGTTTCAGGCAGGCGACAGCGTCGGCATCGGCTTTCCGGAGCGCGGACCGGTTCTGATCAAAGCTTGAAGGATTGCACGCAGAGCTGGTGAACCTGCGCGAACACGCCGCCACCGCTGCAAATCACCAGCGCGCCGTTTTCCAGAACCGTTTTTGGGTCGGGCTTGACGATCGTGCCGCCGGCTTCTTCCACCAGCAGCATGCCTGCCAGGCAGTCCCAGGCGTTCATATGCTCTTCGACATAGCCGAGCAGCCTGCCGGCGGCCGCATAGGCGAGCATCAACGCGCCGGATGCGTTACGGAAAAACACGCCGCCTTTTGAAAACAGCAAGCCGATGAGCGTGGCGACGTTTTGCATTTCGGCGCGGTTGGAAAAGCCGGTGCCCAACGAGCCGTCGGTCAGGCTGGTGGCCGCGCTTGCCCTGATCGGCTTGCCGTTGAGAAAAGCGCCGCCGCCCTTGCGGCAATGGAACGTTTCGCCGGTAGAGGGCTCGTGGATGACACCCACGACAGTGTCGCCGTCCTTGGCGCAGGCGATGACCACGCACCAGGCCGGGATGCCCCGCACGAAGTTCGCGGTGCCGTCGATCGGATCTATCACCCAGACATGCCCGCTCGATCCGGTGACCGAGGCATGCTCCTCGCCGACAATTCCATCGGTCGGGTAGGCGGCTTTCATTGCCGCACGGATGAACAGCTCGACCTCGCGGTCAGCCTGCGAGACCATGTCCTGATGACCTTTGCTCTCGATGGCGAGGCTGTCGAGGTCGCGAAAATACTTCAGGCCGAGCGCGCCGGCGCGCCGCGCGAGATCGATGGCGAACTGTTCGCGCGTTGCTGTGTCGGGTGTCATGAGATCCTTGGGACGGCGAATGTGATCTGAGGAAAATACCCCAGCCAGAGAAGCTTAGCGGTGAAGATAAGAGTGTGCAAATGACGAGCCCTGCCTTTTGCGGGGCGGCCCCGAGGCCGACCGATCTTCCATCGACAGCGACAGTCGCGCTCATACGGGTCCGGTCATGTCGCCGTCGACATAGATGATCTAGCCGGTCATGAAGCTCGACGCGTCGGAAACCAGGAAGATCGCGGCACCGCCCAGTTCATCGACCTCGCCCACGTTGCCAGCGGCCGACCAATGCCGCGGCTGAGATTGCCGGCGATAAACGCCTATCCCCGCCAGACACCTTCGCGGCGCAGATCGTCCATCGTGCGCGAAATGCCTTCGCGCAGGATCGACACCATGTCGTCGATCTGCTCGCGCGTGATGATCAATGGCGGCGACATCACGCACATGTTGATCAGTGGCCGGACCAGCAGGCCGAGCTCGTGGCAATGCGCGTCGATGCGCTCGGCACCTTGATCCGCCTCGCTTATGACCCCGAGGCTCTGCTGGCGATGGCAGACTGAATAATTCTTAGCGCAGCAATGCGGCCGGCGACGATGGCGCCCTCGACGTAGCCCGGAAATGATGGCGACAGCTCCGACGAGGCGAAATGGATCCGCGACGCGCCGGCGCGGATAATGCGTTCGGCATCGGTTGCCGTCGCATCGACGATCAGATCGCTGTAACCGCCGCCGCTCCAGCGATCCCCAGTCCAGTCGCGATAACTGAGATCGATGATGCCGGCCGCCTCGATACCGAGCGCCTCTTCCAGCTTTGACGTCACCTTTGCGCGCAACGCCGCGTGGTCCAGATCCCGCCAGCGCTGCGCCAGCGGCCCGCCGATGAAGACGACAAGGGCTGCGTGATCCTCGTCCCTGCTGGCATCGCAGGCAAAAAGCCCGTGCGGGTCGCGCCACATCACCATGCCGCTCAAGCCCCTGTCGCGCCAGAAAGCCTTGGGGTAGCGCACCAGCATTTTGATCACCGCGCCGCTTTGCCAGACGCCGAGGGCTCTCTTCAGCACAGCGGGCAGCGGCGGCACGAAATCCACTCTCGAGGCCATCATCGGCGGTACGGCGACCAGTACCGCTCGTGCCTCGATCGCGCCGGCAGGCGAAACGACGCGAACCCCTCCCGGCCCGTGCTCAATGGCCTCGACAGCTGTATTCAGCCGCAGTCGATCGCCGAGATCCCGCGCAAGATCATCCGCTAGCGAATGCATGGTTTCGCCCACGAAATACTGCAGCTCCGACACCTCGTTGGTGATGCGGCGATCATTGTCGATCAAGTACCACAGCGGCAGCCTTTCCATTGCCAGGCACCACAGGCCCTCGATCATCGACCGAAAGGCGGCCTTCGCATCGTCAGGATCGGCCTGGCGATCGAGCCATGCCGCGACCGTCAAGCCGACAATGGTCGGGTCGGTCGGTGCGATCGCATTCATCCGCTCGCGCATTCGCATCGCGGTGCCGTAAGTACGCCCGGCTTGCGCCTCGCTCATTCGCGGCTGCGTGACGAATTCGCCTGCGACATGGGTCTCGACCAATGTCTTGCCGCGCGCTCGCACCAGCGCCATTAATTCCGGCATGTCTTCGCACAGGAACTGGCCGCCGCTGTCGATCCGCTCGCCGAGCCCGTTCTGCACGGCTTCGACGCGGCCGCCGACACGGTCGCGGGCTTCGAGCAGCACGACATCGATGCCGGCGTGGTTCAATTCACGCGCGGCCGACAGGCCGGTGAAGCCGGCGCCGACGATGGCCACATCGGCTCGTTCGATCTTGAACTTCATTAGCCGGCCTTGATCTTCTCGAATGTCAGGGGCCGGATCATTGTCTTCATTGCTGGTCCACCCTCTTTTTGATGGTTCACGCCGGCCTGGCACCGTGGGCTGCAGAGTTCGGATAGTGCTTGGGGAATGCCGCAGACAGGAACTCGTTCGCGGCCTGCAGCGCCGTCTCGCGTGTGGCGTCCTCGGTGCCCATCATCAAACGCAGCCACAGACCATCCAGCATGGCGCTGAGCGCCAGCGCCATGACTTGCGGCTCATAGGCATAGAAGCCGCTCTGCTTGAGCGCCGCGCAAAGATCGATGAAGATGTTCTGGTAGACGGCATCGCGTGCGCTGCTCAGCGCCTGATATTTCGGTCGCGATTTGGCCTCGCCCCAGAAGGCACACCAGGCAGCCAGCTTGCGCTTGTTGCAGATCGAGCGGTCGAAATCGGCCGCCACCAATGCCTGCAGCTGGCGGGCGGGATCATCGCCGGCCTTTTGCAAGGCGCTGCGCCAATGCGCCGAATACTCGTCATGCATGTATTGCAAAGTGGCGACGAGCAGCTTGTCCTTGCTCTCGAAATGGAAATTGACGATGCCGCGCGACAGGCCGGCGCCGTCGGCGACGTCGGCCATAGTCGTTTCCGAATAGCCGCGCTTGGCCAGTGAATCGATAGTCGCTTCGATCAGTTGAACCTGCCTTGTCTCTTTCGACGCCTTGCGGCCGCGCTTATCGGAATCGCTTTTTCGCGCCGGTTCGAGGAGGGCTTCGCGCGCCTCTGTTGTCTTCATCGGGGTGATGGTCTCCAGCATCGCCGGCTAGCCGATCGGCTTCGGCCGCGAAGATCAGTGGGACGGTGTTTGCCACTGTCAAGCACCTTCTGCACGGCTGCCCATATTCGAATGTTCTCGTCGAGATTGCATCCTTGGAGAAAACGACGTCGAAGGCACCGTCGGCGAAAGGCAGCGATCCCGGCGATGCAGACCAGATCAGCGCCGCCGAGCCCGCCTGCAGCGGACCTTGGGTCGAGATCTACGCCAGGCGCGAGCTGCAATATCAAAAGCTGCTGAGGCGTGCCAAACTGGCGCCGTGGCTGGTCATCAAACTCGACCGCCGCACCAGTCCGCCCGCGGATTTCTAAATATGGCCGACGACACCGACAGTCCCGAACTCGACACCGAAGCCGCCGAACAGTGGCAGCTGATCAACACGCCGCTCGGCGAAAAATGGTCGGGCCGCACCCGCTATGCCGCGGCCATGTTCTTCTACAAACGCGGCGAGATGAACGCCGAGACGCTCGAGGTCTACCGCATCTGCGCACGCCTGGATTCGACGGATCCGCTGCCGATCATCCGTGATCGCGGCATTGGCCAGGACTGGCTTAAACGCATGGGTTTCGAATAGTCCGCCCCCAAATCGCGTTCCGGTCAAGCCGGCATCACCCGCTTAGCCGATGGTCTTTTCCAGCATGCCGAGCCAGTTGCGATAGGCGATCTTCTCGATCAGCGCGCGCCCGAAGCCGCGTGCCGCGAATGCGTCGAGCAGTCTTGGCAGGCCGGCAACATCGCCTATCACGGCCGGGATCATGGCGCCGTCGAAATCCGAGCCTAGGCCGACGCCGTCTTCGCCCAGCGCCTGCAGCAGCGAATCGACATGGCGCACCATGATGTCGAGGCCGGTGTCGGCGTTCATCCTGCCGTCCTCGCGCAGGAACCCGGTGGCGAAGTTCAGCCCGACCATGCCGCCGGAGTCGCGGATCGCGCCGAGCTGCCATTCGGTGAGGTTGCGCGAATGGCCGCAGATCGCGTGCACGTTGGAATGGGTCGCGACCAGCGGTGCGTCGCTGATCTCGACGACGTCGCGGAAACCTTTTTCGTTGAGATGCGAAAGATCGATCATGATCTTCAGCTGGTTGCAGGCTTTCACCAGCGCCTTGCCGGCATCGGTCAGCCCCGCCCCTGTATCGGGCGATGACGGGAAACGGAACGGCACGCCGTGGCCGAAGGCATTGGGACGGCTCCAGACGATGCCGAGCGAGCGCAGGCCGGCTGCGTGGAGGACATCGAGCAGGGTGAGCTCAGGGTCGATCGCCTCGACCCCCTCGATATGAAACACCGCCGCAATCGAGCCTTGCGCCATCGCCTTCCTCACATCGCCGGCGCTGCGGCAGACGGTAAGCGCCGAAGCCCGCTCCAGCCTGAACAGGATCGAGGCCATCGCTACGGTGGAGTTGAGCGCATCGGCGCGCGGAACCTCGGGCGGCAAGGGCTCGCTGTCGCTCGGCGCCAGCGGCACCGCGCCGCGTTTGGATTTCTCGACAGGCGGCGGGAAGATCGCGAACATGCCGCCGGCAAACCCGCCTTTCTTCGCGCGCGGCAGGTCGATGTGGCCACCCGGCGTCCCCTCGACGAACAGCTTTTCGACGTCCGCATCCTTCGACTGGTAGAGCCGGAGCAGCGTGTCGTTGTGGCCGTCGAAGACGGGAACGAGATCGGATTCGGTCATGGAGGGCCATTCGGTTGAAGTGGTCGGGCCGCAGACGGCGAGCCGGTTGCTGGCAATACTTAGGCAAGGTTGGCGCTCTGCGCAAATCCCGTATGTTGCCCCTTGCGTTTGTACGCCGCCAATGGCCAAAGGGGCACGCGGTAAAGCCGCGCACCCCTTCTCCTGTCATTCATCGAGGGGCTATGCTTACCGCTTCAGCACGTCCGCCCATTCCGGATGGCGGCGGAATTGGGCATTGGCGAACGGGCAAAGCGGGATGATCGTCTTGCCCGCCGCACGTGCATCCTCGACGGCACGGGTGACCAGGCGAAGCCCCGCGCCCTGGCCGCGAAATGCATCCGGCACTTCGGTATGGTCGATGATGATCTGGTGCTCGCCGATCTTGGTGAAGGTCATCTCAGCCTCCGCGCCGCCCGGCCCACGCAGGAGGTAGCGGCCCTTCGAGCCGCGGTCCTCCATCTCGATCTCGGGCAATAGGTCAGACATGGCTTGCGGTCCTTTCATCCGGCGCAAGGGCGAACAACCGCCGCGCCGCCTCGATCTCGGTCGGCCGCACCTCATGGCCGCCGTCATGCCACTCGACTGTGACATCGGCGCCATCGGCGCGCAAATAGGCTTCAAGCCGCGCCGTCAAATCAGGCGGACAGATCGGGTCCCGCCTGCCGGCGGTGACCAGGATGCGGCTGCCGCCAAGGCTGCCCTTGACCTCCGGCTCGAACGGGATCAGCGGATGCATCAGCACCGTTGCGTCGAACAGCGACGGTTCGGCAAACAGCACCGAGGCCAGGATGTTGGCGCCGTTGGAGTAACCGAGGCCGAGCACCGAAGATGGCTTTGCCGCCTCGATATGCGTCTTGACGAAGCCGGCCATCTTGTCCGTCGCTCGCGTGAGGTCGCCCATGTCGTAGACGCTCTCGCCGGTACGGCGGAAGAAGCGTGCGGCGCCTTGTTCCGAGACATCACCGCGCGGTGCGACGATCGTCGCTTGCGACGCAAGATCGCGCCCAAGCGACAGAAGCTGGGCCTCGTCGCCGCCGGTGCCATGGAAGACGAAGAGCAGCGGTCCATCAGGTGAACCGGGCAGCACCTTGTGAATATACGAATCCTTGCTCATGATCTTGCCCTCAGTCTTCCAGTTTCTGCAGATGCTGCTCGAGATAGGGCCGCAAATGCTGGTGTTGCGACGGCAGCTTCAGCGCCTCGCCAAGATGGGCGGTATCCTCGTCGCGGTCGAAGCCCGGCTCGTTGGTAGCGACTTCGAACAGCACGCCGCCCGGTGTGCGGAAGTAGATCGCCCAGAAATAGTCGCGGTCGATTACCGGCGTCACTTGATAACCGGTGTCGAGCAGCGCCTTGCGCACTTCGAGCTGCTTGGCGCGGTTCTCGACGGCAAAGGCGACATGGTGGACCGAGCCGGCGCCGAGATTGGCGAAGCCGGCCCCTGGCAGCGATTCGATATCGACGACGTCGGCGCCGTTGCCGTTCTTCACCGCCAGCCGCCTGACATTGCCGGACTTGTCGATCTCCTCATAACCCATGAATTTCAGCAGCTCTTCGGTGGCGCCGCCATCTTTCAGCCTGAGCGACACCGAGTGAAAGCCGCGGATCGCCTCGTCGGTGGGAATGCCACCCTTGGCCCAGGGCGCACGGCTGTCCACTCTGTCCTCGACCAGCGCAAACCCGTCGCCGTCGGGGCCGGCGAAGGCAAGACGCTTCTCGCCGAACGTCTCCTCGCGGGAGAGCCCGGTGACGCCTTGCTCGGCAAACCGTTTCTCCCAATAGCCGAGCGTGCCCTCAGGCACCGAGTAAGCGGTGGTGCCGACCTCGCCAACGCCATGGCGGCCCTTGCCGATGTTGGGAAACGGGAAATAGGTCATCACCGAGCCGGGCGTGCCGACCTCGTCGCCGTAATAGAGGTGGTAGACGTCGGGCGCGTCGAAATTGACGGTTTTCTTGACCCGCCGCAGACCGAGCGTACCGGTGAAGAATTCGTTGTTCTGGCGCGCATCGCTGGCCATCGAGGTGACGTGATGCAGGCCCTTGACTTGGTCGAGCATGTTTCTGCTCCTTTCCTTGTGCCGGCGCGGCCCTTGCCGCTGTCCACGCAAATATGAGCATCCGCCTCCTGGCCGCAAAGGCGGCAAACACAGAATGGACTGTGCTGTTAAAGTGAACGACGAAGCAGGTTTTGTTCACCATTCGGCAAACTGGACCGGCTTGCATACTCGTCGAAATTGCGCTCCATGAGCGACGCATGTAGCCAGCATGAGGATACAGCGGTTGAGTGGAAAACGCCCCAATATTCTCCTGATCACCTGCGACCAGTGGCGGGGCGACTGCCTGTCAGCTGCTGGCCACAAGGTGGTAAGGACGCCGAATGCCGACGCGCTGGCTGCCGAGGGCGTTTTGTTCCAGAAGCACTATGGCGGCGCCGCACCTTGCTCGCCGGCGCGCGCCTGCCTCTACACCGGCCTCTACCAGATGAACAATCGTGTCTGCCGCAACGGCACGCCGCTCGACGCCCGCCACGGCAACATAGCCCTCTGGGCACGCGCCCTCGGCTATGATCCGACGCTGTTCGGTTATACCGACATGGCGCGCGACCCGCGCACGCTGGCGCCTGGCGACCCGCAGCTGAAAAGCTATGAAGGCGTGCTGCCCGGCTTCACCGTGCGCCAGCTTCTGCCCGAGCACCAGAAGCCCTGGCTGTCATGGCTCAAGGCGCGCGGCGTCGATGCCGGCGCCGGCTCCCCCGCCATTCACTGCCCGGCGGGCGAAATCCTGGAAAACGACGGCGCGATCAGCAACGGTCCGCCAATCTATTCGAAGCACGAGACGCCGTCGGCCTTCCTGGCCGGCGAATTCATCCGCTGGCTCGGCGAGCAGGAGCGCGATGCCCCGTGGTTCGCGCATCTTTCCTTCATCAGCCCCCACCCGCCCTTCATCGTGCCGGCGCCTTACAACGCCATGTACGATCCGGCCATCGGTCCAGCTTTTGACCGCGCGGAAAGCTGGCAGGCCGAAGCAGCAAGCCACCCTTATCTCGCCTATGAACTTGACCTGCAGGAACGGTCGAAATTCCGTCCCGGCTCGGAGGGCAAGGTGCGCGACTGGGGCGACGATAATTTTCGCCGCATCCGGGCGCTCTATTACGGCATGATCTCGGAGGTCGACGCGCAGCTTGGCCGCGTCTGGCAAGCGGTCAAGGCGGCCGATGCATGGGACGACACCGTCATCGTGCTGACCTCCGACCACGCCGAGATGATGGGCGACCATTTCATGCTGGGCAAGGGCGGCTTCTTCGACTGCAGCTTCCATATTCCGCTGATCATTCGCGATCCGCGCCGCCGCAAGGCTGCCGGCAGCAGTGTCGACCGCTTCACCGAGGCGGTGGATTTGGCACCGACCTTGCTCGATCTCACTGGGCTCGAGCTCACGGGCGGCGAAGTGCTGCCGCATCTCGACGGCCGCTCGCTGGCGCCTTTCCTGGACGCAACGGAGCCGGACAATTGGCGCGATGCGGCGCATTGGGAGTTCGATTTCCGCTCGATCGCTGATGGTGATGCCGAACGGTATTTCGGCATCGGTCCGCGTCAGTGCAATCTCGCCGTCATCCGCACGCAAAAGTTCAAATATGTGAATTTCGGCGGAGGCCTGCCGCCCTTGCTCTTCGACCTGGAGAAGGATGCACGCGAGTTGACCAATGTCGCTGACGACCCAGCCTATCTGCTGGCACGGCTGGAATTTGCCGAGAAGTTGCTCGCCTGGCGGGCCGAGCATCTCGACCAGTCTTTGGCGCTCGCCGAATTGACGGACAGTGGCGTTGCCGGCCATGTCGCCGGCTTCCCCTCGAGATAAGCAAAGCCCGCGCCGTTGCCCGCGCGGGCGTATGGGTGGCCCTGTGCGCAGCTTTGCGCCTGATCAATCCCTGTTTGGAGCGATTTTTGGCATAGGTGGCCGTGG